>PBLJ01000013.1 GCA_002721705.1 Opitutia bacterium | reverse complement strand
GCAAAAGTCTTGGCATCCTCGGGATGCTTTTCGTACCAAGCGCGGGAGTCTGCGAGTAGGTTGATGAAAGCCTTTGTTTCATTCGGCTCGGGCGAGCGGGCCACACAGAGTCGAAAGCCGTGGGCAATGCGTTTTCGATCATCTGCCGGGGCTTCCTTGAGAATCCGTTGGGCAAAGGCCTTGGCGGCCTCGGCATAGGTGGCGTTGTTAAGGGTGACGAGCGCGGCGAGCGGGGTGTTGGATCGGTTGCGCTTCACGCATGCGACGTTGGAGTCGGGACAATCGAAGGTGAGCAGGTTGGGGTGGGGTGAGGTACGCTTGAAGAAGGTGTACAGTCCACGCCGATAGCGGTCTTCCCCCTTGCTTGTATTCCATTTGAAACTGTTGGCGTAGGAAAGGTTGGCGATGCCGGCGGGCAGGGGAGGGAAGACACTGGCCCCACCTATTTTTTTAGAAAGAAGTCCGGCCACCGCGAGATTCAAGTCGCGAATAACCTCTGCCTCCACCCGGAAGCGGTTTTGGCGGTGAAGGAGTTCGTTGTTGGGATCCAGTTCGGAGAATTCGGGGCGATGGGCGGAAGATTGGCGATAGGTGGCGGAATGGACGATGAGCCGAATCAATTGCTTGCGTGACCACTTGGCATCGTGGACGAAGTGGAGCGCCAACCAGTCCATCAAATGCGGATGGGTGGGAGCTTCCCCGCGTATCCCGAAGTCCTCGACGGTGCGCGCAAGCCCGTGGCCGAAGAGGTGCGTCCATACTTGGTTGACGGCTACTCGCGGGGTGATGGGGTTGGCGGGATCGACCAGCCATCGGGCTAGATCGAGACGATCGCCTGAGCTTTTTTCGTCTCTGGGCTTCAAGGAATGGAGTACTGCGAGGCCACCTGCCTTTACTTCGTGCATGGGTTGCTTGAATTCACCGCGCCGAAGGACATGGGTTTTACGGGGGGATCCTCTGCGTTGCGTGATGACCCGGACGTTGGTGGTGGATGCCTTGGGGGCTTTTTTTCGCAAGTCATCCAGTTGTTTTCGCATTTTGCTCGTTGCGGTATCCGTCTTGGCGAAATGGTCGGCCACGAGCTTGCCTTGGGCTTTGTTGCGCTTGGCTGTGTCGACGAGCAGGGCCTTGCGAACGTTCTCCGGCACGACGTCGCTGCTTTGCTCGCCGGTGACCGCCATGATGCGGAACCGTCCGATGACGTGCCTGGTGCCGTAGAGCTGGGCCATCTCGATGCGCAGGTTGCCCGCTTCCTTGGCCGGAAGAGGTTTTTGAAAGCGAAAGGTGGCTTGGTGGTTTCTTCCCATTTGCGGACTGATCGCCCAACCCGTTTCGTTTTTCCCGTCGATCGCCGCCTGGACGGGCCATTTGTTTTGGGAGAAGTCCGCCTTGGCGGAGGCAAAGGGGAGCGGACGCTTCTTTTTTTGATCCACGAGATCCACTGCGAAGGCGCGGAACTCGCTCAGCACGAAATTGCCGTGCCTGGTGAGCCCCGGCCCCTTGGACGGCAACTTGGAATCGGCCAAGGCTTCCACTCGAAAACCAGTCAAGGGCTTGCCCCCGGTATCCGCGGAAAAGTCCAAGACGATGGTGGCTTTTTCCGGAACCAACTTTTCGATGACCAGGCTGCCATCCTCTCGCGGAGCAAGCTGGTAGCCGTCTTGCTTTGGCAAGGATCCGAGTTTGATTGGGTGATAGGCCACGGGGTTCTTGATGGCGGCCAAGCGCTTCTTGGTTTCCGTCTCCCATTTGGTTTGGGCGTTCTTGCGCGAAGCCACCAGCTCCTTCAGTTTCTTCTCGAGATCCGCCACTTGCTTGTCGTGGGCCGCCTTGTCCTTTTTGTATTTCTCGAGGGCGTTCCCGGGGAGGGCGTAATTGGTTTCGTCGCCGTTGTTGTAGAAGGCGAAGAGCTGGTAGTACTCGTCCTGGGCGATGTTGTCGTACTTGTGGTCGTGACAGCGGGCGCAGGTCAGGGTGAGTCCGAGCCACACGGAGCCGGTTGTCTCGAGGCGATCCATTACTGCGGCCACACGCCATTGCTCCTGGTCGGTACCGCCCTCGGTGTTGGTCAAGGTCTGCCGGTGAAATGCAGTGGCCAAGCGCTGTTTCGGGGTAGCCTCGGGCAACAGGTCGCCGGCGAGTTGCTCCACCGTGAATTGGTCGTAGGGAAGATCCTCGTTGATTGCTTCGATCACCCAGTCGCGGTAATGCCAGGCATTGGGGCGCGGCCTGTCTTTCTCGTATCCGTCGGAATCGGCGTAACGGGCCATGTCCAACCAGTGACGTCCCCAGCGTTCACCGAAGTGGGGAGATTGAAGTAGTTCGTCGACCAGTTTGGTGTAGGCATCGGGTGACTGGTCTTTCACAAAGGACTCCACGCCGGCTGGCGTGGGTGGCAGACCGAGAAGGTCGTAGTGAAGGCGTTTGGCGAGGGTGCGTCGATCGGCTTCCGGTGACGGGGATTGGCCGGCCTTTTCCAACTTCGACAAGACGTAGCGATCGATGGGGTTACTGATTTGGTTCTCGTTTTTCAACTTGGGTGGGGCAGGGGGGGCGATCGGGCGGTAAGCCCAGTGGACGGGGTAGTCGGCGCCTTCCTTGATCCATTGCCTAAGGGTCTCAATTTCTTCTCTGGTGAGCGACTTCCCGGTTTTCTTCGGTGGCATGAGGTCGTCCTCATCGTCCGTGACCAATCGGGCGATCAGTTCGCTTTCCTCCGGCTTGCCGGCCATGATGGCCTGGTATCCACCCAGGTCCTTGGTCGCCCCCTCGAGCAGATCCAGACGCAGCTTTGCCTTTCGCTGCTCCTTGTCCGGTCCATGGCAGTCGATGCAATTTTCCGCGAGGATGGCCTTGGCTTGGGCGGGCAAATCCCTCTCCCCGCCTGAGAGAGGCAGGGCCAAGCAGAGCAGAGCGGTCGACACGCGAAACATTTCGGACGACATCTTAAGTGGAGGCTCCCTGGCGTTACGCCCTACTCGCCGTCCTCCAAGCTGCCGTCCTGGCCAGTTTCGCGACTTCCTAGCTTGTCGTTGAGAAAGAGCAGGGCGCTGACGTCGTCCTTGGCGAGGCGCAGCATCGCGATGATATCCTCGATGCTTTTTTCCTCCTCGACCTGCTCGTCTAGAAACCATTGCAAGTGGCTCTTGGTGGCGAAGTCGTTCGACTGGGTCGCCAGTTCATAAAGTTGGTTGATGCATCGCGAATTTTCCCTCTCTTGTTCGAGGGCAGTCTCGAAGACGCTCATCGTGTTGTCGTATTCGGATTGCGGCGCAGGGATGGCCTTGAGCTCGATCTTTCCTCCGCGGTCCAGAAGGTAGCGGAACAACCGCATGCCGTGCTCGACTTCCTCGTCATGCTGAATTTGCATCCAGTTGGCGAACCCGTCGAGGCTCTGGGAGTCGAAATAGGCCGACATGCCCAGGTAATTGTAGGCGGCGGTGAACTCCTGGTTGATTTGTTTGCCGAGGGCTTCTTCAATGGTTGGCTCAATCATGGTAATTCTTTATAATGCAGAAAGCATGATTCTCAAGTGTTTTTGAGCAGTTATTCCTTTGCCAGGATGGCAGCCATGGCCGCCTTTATTCTGGGATCGTTGCCGTAAGGGTCTTGGTATTTCTTGCAATAGGCGGCCAGTTGTCTCGTCAGGCTCAGCACTGCTTCATCATACTGATCCTGCTTGATACGGTTATCCATTTCGTCGGGATCCTTGGACAGGTCGTAAAGCCATGGGTCATCCTCTCCCGAAAAAACCAGTTTCAAGTCGTCGGTCACGGCGCAGAGCCAAGGCTTGCCCGAACTGGTGGAGCGAATGAAGGCGACGTCTTTCCATTTGGTTTTCTTTCCCCGAAACAGGGCGGATGCGTCGCGCCCCTGCTCCTTCCCCGCTGTCTCTATGCCCATCAGGCCAAAGGTCGTTGGCAGGAAGTCAACGCAACTGAGAGCTTCACCCACCACGGTTCCGGCAGGTACTTGGCCGGGGCAATGCATGAGAAAGGGGATGCGGGCGGAGCCTTCGTAGGGTACTCCCTTGTTGAGGCGACCGTGTTCCCCGCAGAGATCTCCGTGATCCGAAGTGAATACGATTACCGTGCGATCCATAATTCCGTTTCCACGCAAGTTCTCGAGGATTCGCCCGACGTTGTCGTCGAGGCATTTCACCATCCCGTAGTATTTGGGCATGAGGACCCGTATCGTGTCCGCCGTCATGCGGGGGCCGGCTCTCCCTCCCCATTTCGGCGTTTGTTCCAAGGTCTTGGTGAGGGAGCGAGGGATCGGGACCTTGGCATCGGCGTACATCGTGTCGTAGGGTTTACGCACGGTGTTGGGACCATGCGGATCGGGATAGCTCACCATGTAGCAGAAGGGCTTCCCTTTGTTTTCGTTTACGAAATCAATCACCTTGTCGGTGAGCCAATCCGTGGCGTAGGACTTTTCGTCGGCCCCGTTGACGCCGTAGCTTGGCTTGCCGTTTTGGCGGGCGGCGACCTCAGGACCTTTGGGGGTATCCCCGAATTTTTTCCAGTGCCCGCGATTGAACATGTAGCGATTGTCCTCGAAGCCGAACTTTCTCTTTGGTCCCCATTGCGGTTTTCCGTTCCCATCGAGGTGCCATTTCCCCGCGTATCCGGTCGCGTACCCCTTGCGTTTCAGGATTTCGGCGAAGGTCACTATCTCGTCGGCCAGTTGTATATTGTTGTTGGTAACCGGCGTGTGCTGTGGATAACGTCCACTGACCAATGCTCCGCGCGAGGGCGAGCACACAGGCGTGGTGGCGTAGAAACTCGTGCAGATTGCGCCGTTCTTTCCGATCCAGTCGATGTTGGGTGTCTTGACGATTCTGCCGCCGTAGCATCCCAACGTCTTGAAGTGATGCTCGTCGGTCTGGATGACGAGCAAGTTGTAGGGGACGGAGTCCTTTCCCACGGCGAGTGGGGAGAGGCTCAAGCAGATGAGCGCAAGCGGGATGAAGAGCATCGTTTTCATATGATTGCAAGATGACGAAGCGAGCCACGAAGGGAATAAAAAAGTGTTCTTCCGCTCTTTACCTGATCCACTTTGAACGTTTGGATGTCATCATGAAAAACACATCATTGCTTGATCGCCGCCGCTTTTTGAACCGTTTCGCCCTTTCCAGCGCCTTCTTTACGACGGCGGGGGCTTTCGCCGAACAACTCACGCTCACCCCTCGGCAGACTCCCGGTCCCTTCTTCCCCTCGAAGATGCCGTTGGACACCGACAACGATCTTTTGATCCTGAATGATAATTTCACGCCCGCCGCGGGGGAAGTCGTCCATCTCAGCGGACGTGTCTTGGACAAGAAAGGCAATCCTCTCCGCAACAGCGTGGTCGAGTTGTGGCAAGTGGACGCCAATGGCATCTATTTGCATCCTCGTGGTGGGGATCGCAACAAACTGGACAAGAACTTCCAAGGCTATGGCCGGTTTCTCACTGGTTCCACCGGTGAATACTATTTCCGCACCATCAAGCCGGTGCCTTATCCCGGTAGAACGCCCCACTTCCACCTTGCAGTGAAGACCAAGGGACGGGACAAGTTCAATAGCCAATGCTATATCAAGGGCGACCCGCGAAACGAAAGAGACTTTATCTTCAAGGGCTTGCGTGATCCCAAGCTGAAGGAAGCGGTGTCCGTTGACTTCAAGCGCATTGCCGGCACCAAGACCGGTGAGGAAGCGGGCCGCTTCGACGTTGTGCTCGGAGTAACACCCGAGGGTTGATCATTTTACTTAGGGGAACCGAAACCAACGCCATTTGGTCCGTAAATAAGAAAAGGACCCGGAGATTGCTCTCCGAGTCCTTCTCAAAAGGTGGGACGGCGTTCGCCACGCGCTCGTTCCCGGGTACCGGCATTAGGCGCTCATCCTTGGGGTAAGCTGCCGGCTCCCCGACGCCATTCGAGGCGACATGTCCTCGTTACGGTCTCATGGCAGGACCGTCGTCGATGCGTCGACGATTTCGAGCCAGGCTTCTCGGCAATTCGGCGGTTCGCCTTGCGACGCTCCTTCGAATCACCGGGGGAGGTTATCGTTGTCGTTGACAGCCTCCCCGTTTTCACAGGTCTCGCCTTTGCGGTTTCCCACTCCGGTCTCGCCCTGATCTACGGGTCTCGCCTTTTGCTCTCAGGTCATTTTTTGACAACTCGACTTTCCGCCTTGCGGCTTCCATTCGAACCTTCGCTTCCCTTCGCCCGACGGCGAAGTTTCACGATCTCGCTCGGGGCCGCGTTCCATATCCTCCGCTCCGAAAAGCTTTGTATAAAAGCACTCATGTCAGTGCCCACGACCTCGAACCTATCCGGAATTTCACGGTAACGACCACACCTTCTAGGTGACCGATTGCTTAAGGAAACCAAAACCTAGCCTCCTCTCGCTAACTCCACTTGCCGCGGTTTTGCGTTGCGACTTGCAGCCACCGTCCGATTTTCGCGTTTCACGGAAGCGCGAACTTCCGCACCGGACGGGGTGAACCTGCCTCCGTTCAAGGCGACCGAGGTCACCCTTCACAAAGGAGCAGGACTCTCCGGAAAGAATCCGACCTTTCCCCGGTTTCCCGGGAGTATCCTGGAAACTCTTGTCGAATGTCACCGAAGATCCATTCGACCGATCTTTTCCGTTCTATCAAAGAACCGTTGATCACAATCAGGTATACCTATGTTCCTGTCAAGTGATATTTTCATAAATCGTTGTAATTCAGCATAATGTGAATAACCTGTGAATAACTCCATGCTTTGCGCCCTCCGCTGCGCTCCTTCTTATTCCTTAATTAACGCAGGAATCGATACTTGCGTACCAACAGGACGCTTTTTTCCACACACTCATTAGCATGGTGAATAACGTGAATAACCCTGAGGCCGAAAGAAATTGCAAAAAAAGTTTCCAGAAATTGCAAAAAAAAACGTATTTCTCTTTCCTCCTCCGGAGGCACTGAACGGTAAGAGTTGGCCGCCTTTTCCTTTTTCGGTATGGGAGGCTCAAGGAGTCTCGACGGTCACTCGCAGGTATTGGCGTTTGCCGGGTTGGATGGCATCGTCGGCCACGAACACGACGCGTTCCATGCCGCCCCCGAGGTCGATCGTTCTTTCCAGCGAGACGCCGTTTTCCGTCCAAGTTCGCATGTCTTGGCTGGCCTCGACCTTGTAAGTAAGGTTTTCGCCGGCGGCGTTGATCGAGCTTTGGTAACGAACGAAAGTCAGGCGTTGTTTCTTGTCTCCGCGATGGGGCATGCGATAGGGGCGGTTATTCCACTTGTCGGGTCCGAGTGAATCCATAGCGAAGGCTCGCTCGACCAGGTTGCTGTAGCCGTCACCGTCGGAATCGGCGTTGTCGTCGTCGAACATGGCGGCCGCGGTGGCGGCATCCAGCCCATGCCTTTGCTGCATGCGGCGAACGAAACGCAACTTGATCTCGTCGTAGCGTAGGTCGCCTTCTCGTTCCAGTTTCCAGGCGTCGCGGCCCGGGGGCACGACGTGCAGGATGGTGTCGACCGGGCCGGCGGGAAGGAAAATCTCGTTGCCGGGGATTTGGGCGGTTATGGTGACCGTGCCTATTTGCTTGGCCACGAGCTTGCGGCCTTGAATGACTTCCACGATGCTGGGATCGGAGCTTGTGAAGATGATGGGAATCCCGGAGGAGGAACTAATGCCCGGCAAAGGTATGGGGCGTCGGCCGATGGGAAGGTTGCGGAAGCCACCTCTTGCTCCGACTTGCGGGAACTGAATGGTTTGTCGTTGCTTGTTGGAGACCTGAATGATGCGTGTCACGGGGACGGCCGCGTTGACGTAGGCGCTGCCGCTTTGACGAGCGGTCACGCTGACTGTTCCTATCGTGCCGTCCAAGGTTAGCATCCCGCTTGGCGACAAGGTAGCCGGTCCATGATCGAGGGAGAAGAGGACCGGAAGCCCTGAGCTGGCGGTGGCATTGAGCTCGTAGGGCGGATCGTCCTTGGTCATTTCGGCAACTGGCGGGAAAAGGATGGTTTGGTCCGTCTTCACTCCCGGCACAACGACTTTGAGTTCCTGGGCTACGGGTGTGGCGGCGTCATAGCGGGCGTCCCCGGTTTGAGTTGCAGTGATGAAGGTGGAGCCTGCGCTGACCACGGTCACCACGTCGCCGTTCACGGTGGCCACGGTGGGATTGGAGGAAACGTAGGAAACCGCCAAGCCGGAGGAGGCTACGGCGGTGAGAGGGAAGGGCGCATCGCCCACGGCCTTGTCGACCAAGGGATCGAAGAGAATGTTTTGAGGTCCACCGAAGGAGGGGGGGGTGTTCTTGAAAAGGTGATTGTCGTCAAAGGCTCCTGCCAGTCCCCACTTATGGGCCAAGTATCCCTCGATTTTCTTGCGGCTCACAGTGTTGACGGGCTGATCGTAGACGAGGATTTCGGCAATGTCTCCGGTAAAACCGTTGCCCACCTTGGTGAAGGCGGCGACGGTGGTGGACTCATTGTCGTAACCGATGGAAGAACCGTTTATCCAGAGGCCTTGGCTGGCAGTTGAGATTCGCAGGGTGTTTACGGTGAAGTTTGCGCTGTCAATGGTGGAGGCGATGGCGTAGTCGGGGTGTCCGTTCAGGCCCAAGCTGAACTTTCCGTTGGCATCGGTGGTTTGCAAGTTGCCTCCTAGTACCTCCGAAGCGCCGGTGGAGGCTTGGCGGTGGACGATGAAGATGACTTGAGCGCCTGGCACGGCGCTGGACACGTCGAAAGTCGATCCTGCCCCGAAATGCACCACCGCTTTTTCGTTGAGCGCGGAGGGAACCCAGGTCGGCATTTGGGCGAAGACCCCTTGCGTGGGGTTGTTGGTATTGCCCGACTTGTCGGCCCAAAGGCTGATCTTTGCGCTGGAGAGGAAGTCCGTGATGCTATCCTTTTGTCCATCGGCATTGACGTCGTTGGCGTCAAACCAGAGACGCAAGCCGGGATTGGAATCGGTGAACACGTTGCCGTAGCCCACCATGAAGCTTTGCGTAGCTGGAGAAGCGGGGTGGTACCTTACGTCACCGGGCTGGGTTGCGGTGATGGTCACTACTCCCGGACCCACTGCGGTGATGGTCGATCCCGACACCGAGGCGATTGTGGAGTCGGAGGTTTGGTAGAAGACGGGAAGCCCGGAAGTAGCGTTTGCTTCCGCTTGAAAGGGGAAATCGCCGACGGAGCGGTCCAACAAGGATGCGAAGGAGATGCTTTGGTGAATCTTGGCCACGGACAAGGTGTTTTCAACTGGGAGGGCGGGGGCATAGACGTCGTCGCCATCCTGATAGGCGAAAATCTTCGTGGAGCCGGCTCCAAGCACTTCGATGACGTCGTAGTCGCCGCCGCCGCCGCCGTGGATAGAGGTGATTTCCGCGCTGGACAGAGCGGTTGAGTATATGCGGACGTCGTCGATCTGGCCGTCGAGGTATTCGTTCCCTTGGCGACCGGCCCAGACGTCCGAAGTCCGTTCGGCCAGCGCTTTGCCCGACAGCGTTACTGGCGAGGAAGTGGCGGCGAGGGCGCCGTTGAGATAGAGTCGGAGTCGGTTGTCCGTGACGTCGAAGGTAAAGGCGAGGTGCGTCCAGGCGTCGTTCGCCAAACCGCCTGCGGTCAGAGAAGTACCCGGGTTGGAGCCATCGTCATAGAAATCGACCCTGACGTTGCCGTCGGTGACGTCTTGATACATCCGCCAAACCTTGCGAGTCGGTACGTTGTCCTTGGCCAGGATGCCTTGGTTGTCTCCCGCCACGTCGCGAGGCTTGAGCCAGAGGCTGACGCTGAAGTTTCCGTCCACGGGAACGCCGCCACCATGGAGATAGTCGTCGGTTCCGTCGAAGTCCAAGGCGTTGCCGAATTTGCCTGGCACCCAATCCTTTTGCAGGCCCGTGCCCACCATGTTGACCAAGGTTCCGTCGTAAAGTTGGCTTTCATCCTGGGCCGCGACGTAGAGTGATTCATCGAGTTTCCAGTGGGCCTTCATGGCATCCTCGCGAGTGATTCGCAAGCGAGCCACCCCGGCGTTTTCGATGGCGTATCGGATGGAGAGCCCGGTTGCGCTGTTGTTGCCGTCGAGGGAGTTTGCGCTCAGGTTGAAGGGGGATGTGTCAGCCGGAAGGTTCAGGAGGTTTTGCGCGAAAGAGAGGTGTTGTTCCTTCTTGTCGCTGACGGTGAGGGTACCCGGGGCGTAGCTGAAGAAGTAATTCGTAGCGAGGCCGCCGGAGGGAGTGATGGCATACTCGCCGGCGGGGCTTGAGACGATGGCGTCGGTTGAGCAAACTGGTTGGGAGTTGATTACCGCATTGGTTTCTCCATTTACGAAACCGGTGACGTTGAAGGTGAGGGATGGGTTGGCGAAGCCGATTTTTCGGAACTGGTTGTCGGCGGTTACCAACAGCTCGGCCTTGGACACTTGGAAGTTGATCACGATGGGAGAGGCCGGCAGGTAATTGGCATTGCCGGGCTGTGTGATCTCGAGCGTGGCGTCTCCGTTTGCGAGGAACCGCAGGGAGGTGCCGTTGAGATCCGATTTGTCGTTGCCGGCGGTCACTTGATAGACGATGGGCAACCCGGAGGTCGCGGTTGCGTTCAGCTCCAAGGGGGCATCGCCGTACTTGATGGATGCAAGGGACTGCGGGAAATGAATCCCTTGTTCCGCTTTCACGACGTCGAGAGCGATGGTTGCGTTGGCCTCCCCGGAAGGGTTGCTTACAGTGACCAGTACGGGGAAGGTACCGATGGCGGTGGGTTGTCCGGATATGATTCCGGTGGTGGCGTTGATATCGAGCCCGCTCGGCAATCCGGTGGCAGTGTAATGATCGGGGCCTTTGCCCGTTTCAACTTGGTATTGATAAGCTTCGCCGTAACGCGCCACGAGGGGGTCGGGCTTCAAGAGCAAGAGATCCTGCACTTCCTGGGAGGTAATGGCCCGGTCGTGGATGCGCAAATCGTCGATTAAGCCGAGGTAGTCCCAGTCGGAGGTGCCGTCTCGTTTCCCGACGTACAGCTTGTGATCCGCCCCATCTCCCCAGGTAAGGCTACCGGAAGCGGCCACGGGACCGGTTTCCACGCCATTGGCGTAGAGGCTGAGGGTTTGACCTGTCCAGACGAGTGAGAGATGAGTCCAGACGTCGTTGAGCACCGGGACCTGTCCCGTTCCCACCCAAGAACCATCGACGTGGACGTAACCTTGAATGAAACCATTTTCGATCTGCAGAGAGAACTGCCCGTTCTTCGCAAGGATCGCCTTCTGGTCGGAAGTGTAAATCCATCCCGAGACGGCAAATCCGTCACTCAGGCCGAGAGCGTCGCCGTCGGCGGTCAAGTGGTCGCCGTTGTCGAGTTGGAGAGCAGGTCCATCGCGACCGGGAACCCAGTCGGGGCTGCCCACGATGGTGCCGTTGGAATCGCCGCCTGCGAGATCGCCGACGGTGGAGCCGTTGGCGTCGTCGAAAGACCAGCTCAGGACGGGGCGACTGGGAGGCACGATGACTGGGCGGTTGTCGAAGGTGGGGGGAGCCGCGAAATAGGGATGTTTGCCGAAATCGCCATCGCCTCCTCCGTAGAGCACGTCGACGTCGGCTTGAACGAAAGCCTTGGAGTAGATCCTGAAGTCGTCGATGAGGTCGGCGAAACGCATGGATTGGGAATTGGAGGCATGGTTGCCTATGGCGTAGACGTCGGATTGCGATTGGCGGTTGCTTTCGCCCGCGGGTTGGCCGTCGACGTAGAAATTCGTGACGCCTCCCGTGCCCACGGCCACGATTTGGTGCCATCCGCTGGACAGGGCGTTGGGTGAATAGTTGGGACTGGCGGGTCGGAAACTTCCTTGTCCGCTGGCCCACACGCCCAGGTCGTTGTTGGCGTTGTTGCGGAACATGATCTGTTGGTCCGTAGTTTGTCCGCTGCTGAGGACATGGTACTTGGTGCCGGTGTCGGGGATGGGGGCGAGGAACCAGGAGGAGATCGTCCAGTCCGTTCCCAGATCCACCTTGTTTGCCCCGAGAGTGATGCGGTCGGTATTCGAGGTGAAGGAGACCCCGCTACCGAATTTGCCGGCAGCGTCGAGACTCATGGTGGTTGTATTCGACAAGGTGGCGTGGCGGGAGAAGCCACTGGAATCGACCGTCGAGGTTCCGGACGTCTCCTCGAAATTCAAGTGCAACTCGAGATCGTCCTTGAGGATCAGGAAGTTCCCCTCCAAGTCGTCGGTGGCATTCCATTTGTGGGCGAGGTATCCCTCGATGCGGTGTTTGTCATCCTCGCTCAGGACATGGTCGAAGATGAGGATTTCGCCGATCAGGCCGACGAAGAACTCGCTGCCGTTCATGGGGTCTCGTCCGACGTTGATCTGGGTGGGAGTCACCAAGCTGCTGAGGAGCGACTCGATTTTGCGTCCCGGGTTGGCATCCAAGGACCAAGGGGTTGAGCCCTCGAAGCCCGCGACTGTCTTGCCGGCGCCCTTGACCACGGCGAAGACGCTGGCGCCGGGCTGGTTGTTCAAAGTGCCGAGGTTGAGGTATTGTCCCCAGTTGAAAAGTATGCCGGGGGCCCCATCGAGTCCGATGGCCGAGTAAGTGGGCTTGGCGGCATTGGCGGTCTGGAAGGCATAGCCGGCGCCATTCGACTTGTCCACCCATTGGGAGATCGGGGCGCCTTCCTGCAGAGAGTCGGGGTTTTCGTTGCCATCGACGTCGTGGGCGTCGAGCCAGAAGATGAGTCCGGGCAAGGTGTCCTTGGTGAGACGAGAGTCGCTCGCGACGAAGGATTTCGTGGCGCTGGACCAAGCGGTTCCTGCGGTGTTTTCAGCATAGGTTCGGAAATAGTATTCAACGTCGCGGTTGAGCCCGCCGACGTCGACGGCGTGCACGCCGAGGTCGAGGGGTTGCCCGGAGTTGGCGATCAATACGTTGTCCCAAGCCGCGTTGTCGGAGGCATCCACCGCAGTGGTTTGGCCGGCATCTTCATTGCCCCAGTAGACTTTGATGGTGGGGGAATCTCCGCCCTCGACGGTGACGGACGCATCGATGACTTGGTCGCTGTATGGGCTAGTTCCTTGCCAAGGATGTCCATCGGGGAGGGAAAATCCCCATTTGTGGGCGAGGTATCCTTCCGCTTTTTCACGCTCGTCGTAAAGAAGCTCGCGGTTGAACAAGAGGATTTCAGCGATTTCGGCCTTGGAGGTTTCGCGGGCGTCGTTCCAATAGGCGCCGAGCTGAAGCTGCCCGGGAGCGAAGACGGTGTTGTTGGAACCGGTCAGGCCGTCGGCCACGAGGATGCCGTCCTTCCAGAACCACGCTCGGGGATCACCGCCGATTTTTTCATGGGCCCCTACGTGCAGATGCCAACTGGTGTCGTTGGGTCCCTGGTTGAGAATCCAGCCATTGGCATGGAAGCGAGTGGTTCCGTTGTTGTGAAAGCCAAAGAACCAGTTGCGGGTGCGCGAGGTGATCACTCGCTGGTTGTCGCCGCCGGTGTAACGAGCCACTGAGAGGATTGTGTAACCATTTGCGGTCAGGGAATCGAAGTTGCCGTCTCCCCACATGACGTCGTCGCCGTCGAAGTTGACCGCCCCCTTGCCGTTGCGGGCATTGGCGACGTAGGAAGGGTTGCCTTGCGAATATTTGAAGTGGTTGCCTTGTCCGGATGCGTCCCGCCAATTGGTCACGCCATCGCCGTGGGCGAAGGTTTCGGAGTCTTGGCCGAGGCCGAGCAGGTCGGTGCCGTTGAGCCAGAGAGCGAGGCCGCCGATGCTGTCGTTGCGGAAGCGCAGGTCCTGGGCTTCCTGTGAATCTGTGACGATTCCTCCATTGGCGGTGACCTCGAAATTGAGTCGGGCGGAGGTAGGCGTGACGTTGGAGGCGCCTACGGTGACTACGGCGGGAAGTCCGGGGGAGCGGAAGGTCGCCACGCCGGAACTGCTCATGTCCCCATTGTATATCTTAATGATTTCCTCGGACGAAAGGCCGCGATCGTATATGCGCAGGTCGTCCAGTTTGCCTTTGTAGGCTTCGAGACCCGAATAGGGGTTGGCCCCGTTGAGCCTTCCGAAGGCGGGGTTATCCGTGTGCGTGGATACGGTGGTGTTGATGAGTTGCTTGGTGGGGCCCACTTGCACGCCGTCCAAGTAAAGTTTCAGGTTGCGTTGGCCGTCCCCGAAACTGGCGACTACGTGATGCCATCCGGAACTTAGCCTGCCTCCCGGATCGGTGATCTCGGCGGTGGACGTGCTGTTCTTTATTTTGGTGGAAAGTACTCCGTTGTCCAGTTTCACGCCGAAGCCGTTGGTCCCGCCTCCCTCGTCGAACAGCAGTTGGCTGAGGTAGCCGTTGGGTGACCCGAAGTCACCGGTGCCTCCGCCGTATATGCTGGAAACCTCGCCCGCGGTGAGGGCGACGGAATAAAAGCGCACGTCGTCCAAGGAGCCATTGGTATCCTTGGCCAGTTCCCATGGGATGCGTTGGTATTCAGGCGCTGTGGAGGCGGCGGTGAAGGAGGAGGTGGCCTTGAGCGAGCCGTTGACGTAGATTTTGGCCGAACCGTTGGCTTTGTCGACCACCGCTGCGAGATGGTACCATGTCCCAATGGTTGCATTTGCGTCGTCCTTGGCCTGATACGAGGTTCCATCGCTGAGCTGATGGGTGGCCAAGAATTTTTCGCCCGTGCCCAAATAGAGTCCCAAGGAGGGCGATCCTTTGCTCGCCAAGGCGTAGTTTGGTGGAGCGGTGCGGAAAACGTCCATGGTACTGGCGTTGCTGTTTTGCGGATGCACGAAAGTGGTGCCGCCGGAGGGATCCCAACCGAAGCCGGGACCTGGATTCACTTTGCCTTTCCCACCTCCGCCGTTGCTCATGCGTAGCTCGAAGTCGTACCATCCTCCCGCTCCCAAATTGATCGATCCCTGGGTGGCTTGGTTCCAGCTCGCGTTGTCGAACACTTGCGCCCCATTGATGAAGAGCCTGGAGCGATCGTCTATGCTTTCCGTGAAGCGAGCCACGCCGTCGTCGTCGTTGATTTGGCCGGTGTAAATAATGGTTGTATTGTCAGCCCACGGCGCGGCATTGGATTCACTGGCGGAGGGGCCGAGCGGGTCGATCCCGAGGTTGCCGGGATTGGACGAGGTGATGTCCATGTTCCCGCTGAGCGTGCCTCCCAAAAGTCCGGGAAGGAATTCAAGGGCGGAGTTGGCCCGGAACCACAACGACAGGGAGTAGTCGCCTTCCTGAAGGTTTTCCAAGCGGTGGCCGTTGGCGATTTCGACCCATTCGTCGGACGCATTGAAATCGAGCGCTTGGTTGAATTTACCGGTTACCCAGACGGCGTTGCCCTTGATCTCGCCATTGGCTTGGCCGCCGGAGGCATCGGAAACCACCGTTCCGCTACCGTCGTCCAAGGTCCAGTATCCGGCCAAGTCGTCCTGTTTCGTCACCGTGGGGCCGAGGTAGACGTCGAGCACTGGCTCGATCCAGAAGCTGACCGTGCGGCCGTCGAAGGCGTCTTTGAGGAAATTGTTCCCATCGGTGAGATTCAACATGTCGTTCAGGCCATCGAAGGAGAGGGCGCCGCCATGGCGGCCGGCGACCCAAGCGTTGGCGAAATCGAAATTGTTCAAGGCTGCGGAATGGTCGTTGCCCGCGGTGTCGGTGGCGGTCAAGGAGCCCGCCAGTTCGTCCAGGCGCCAATGGGCGATCATGCCGGACCTCACGGTGGGATCGCCGCTGGACCAGTCTTCTTGGGCCCCGCTCACCGCACGGGCGCGGTAGTAATATTCTTTGCCCGGTTGCAGGCCGGTCACCCAAGCGGAGAATGCCCCTGCGTCCACTGGGTTGCCACCGTTTACTTGGGTGGCGAAATCCCATTTCGCGTTGTTGGACTGATCCACGTCGGTGACGTTGCCGGCATCTTCGTCACCCCAGTAGAAGGTGATGGTCGGCTTGGGGCCGTCGTAGGATATTAATTCGCCGTGGAGGAGAGCTCCCGAACCGTTCAAGTCGGTGGCCATGGTGACTTCCACTCGTGGGGGAACTGCTTGGTTGAGGGTGGTGAAGCGGCGGCCGCCGTCGAGGTAGAGGGAGGTGACGTCGTCGAGGGAAAGGCCTACGTCGTAGAGCCTGACGTCGTCGATCAGGCCGTCGAAGTGACGGTTGGAAAAGTCGCTCCCGATTTTGAGGTCGGCGTTGGATGCGGTGTTGATGGCGAAGTTGGTGGTGCCGCTGGCCACGTCGTTGGCCCCGTCGACGTAGAACACGACGTCCTCGATGCCATTGGCGCCCTCGGGGAAGGAAGCCGCTACGTGATGCCATTGGCCGTCGTTGACCACTGCGGTTCCTCGACGGTAGCCACCGTTGACCTCGACCCGCAGTTTGCCTTGGTCGAGACGGAAGGTCCACTTCTTGGCGGAGGAATTTTCGCCCCAGGACATGATGGCGATGGCGTCGTTGGTCGTTTTGATCCATGCCGTCATGGTACGCGGGTTGGTGCCGCCGATGCCTTTGTAACCTTGAGCCACGACGTGTCCGCCTTCGAACTTGATGGCCTTGCCGCTCTTCCCGAAAACGTGATTGGTGTCGTCCATTCCCATGAGGGTTCCGGGATGGGCTGCGCCGATGGCGCCATCGGCGGCGACCAGGCCGCTCGATTCGTCGAAGGCCCAGTAGGCAACGAGGTTTTCCTCCGTCGGGTCGGCCCAACTGGAGGTGACGGAGTTGGTGGCCTGTACGCGGTAATAGTAAGTTCCGTTCATGGTCAATCCGCTCAGGAACGCGGTGACTTCCGTTCCCTCGGCGAAGGTGCCGTTGAGGTCGGTTTTATAGTCCCAGGCATTGGCGTTGGAAGGATCGACCGCAATGGTGTCTCCTGCGTCCTCGTCTCCCCAGAAGAAAGACAGGCTGGGATCGTTGCCTCCCGAGCTGATCACCTTGGCCGCCAAGGTGGCGGAGGTAGAGGCTACTTCCGCCGGGCGCAGGGCGACGCTGCGGGGAGGCGAGGGGTCGACCACGAGGTTGAGGGTGGCGGTGGTGACGCCGGCCAAGTTGGAAACGTTCAAGGAAATGGGGAAGGTGCCCATGGCCTTGGGCAGGCCGAGGATTTCGCCGGTTTCCGCGTCGAAGCGCAAGCCTTCGGGTAATTCGCTGACCGACCAACTGGATGGGTCGTTGGCGGCGGTTAATTGGTATTGCAGGTAGTCGATCTTGGAGCCGAGGTCGCTGGCGGTGTGTATGGATGCGACTTCCGCGGCCGACAGGCTCGCGTCGTAGAGCCTGACGTCGTCGAGCAAGCCTTCGTACCATGCCCCGTTGCCGCTGTCGGGGCGGGCTCCGAAGTAAAGGGAGTTGTTGGCATATTGGAGTGTGCCCGAACCGCCTGTGGTCAATTGCGTTCCGTTGAGGTAGGAGACGGCGGTGGTCGCGTCGTTGGTCAGCGCCACGTGAGTCCATATGCCATGGGGGCCGACCGCTGCGGTGTTGGCTGGGCCTTGGTTCCAGTTGTTGTCGTACTTGAAGCGGTGATGGATGAACCAAGTGTTTCCATTGGATCCTCCTGCCCAGAAATTATATGCCCTGCCGGGGCGCCCGAACACGCCGGCGTAATATTCGTTGCCCTTGACGGATTTTACCCAAAGCGAGACGGTGTATTGGGCCAAGTCCAGCTTTGCGTTGTAGGGCACCGTTACCTTGTCGCCGTTACCATTGAAATAAAGGGCTTTGCCAAAGCGTCCGTTTTCCAGCGTCGCCATGCCGGTGATGTTTCCATGAAGCGCGTTGCCGGAAAGATCGGCGGCGACGGGACCGTTCAATTCGTCGAAGGTCCACCATCCGACCAGGTTTTCATAACGGACGAGCTCCTCGAGGGTGAAGAAGGGGATCGTCTTTACGGAGCCGCCTCCGTTGTAGACTAGATAAGACTGCAGCGGGCTGGTGATGATGGGGGGTCGTACTTCGGCCACCGTGCCGCCGTCGAGGGCGAGGCTTCCTTGCTGGATGGCGCCGGGCGAAGCAAAGGCCACGCGACCGCCTCCTCCTTGCAGGGAAGTGTTGGTGGAACTGCCACCTTTGACCTCGATCAGGCCGTTGTTGGTAATGGTGTCTCCGATCAAGCGGATCGCTCCGCCGGAACCGGATCCTCCCTTGTCCCAAGTGTACCCGTCTTCCCGTCCTTTGCCTCCGTTCAGCATGATGAGCGTACCGGGAGCGATGACGAGATCGCCGCCGGCCTTGAGCTCGATGGCGCCACCGCCGGCGCCCGAACCTTGCAGGTAACGACCACTGGACCCGCTGCTGCCGGGAAGCAAGTGGTCCATGTTGGCGTTGCCATAGTTGTAGTTGGCGCCCATTCCCCAGTTGCCGTTCGTCCCTGGCCCGCCAGGTCCTTCACCGGTAAGCTTCTCGGAGCTGACGCCATTCCATGGGCTTAGGACACTGCGGCCACCGTATCCCGAGTCTGAAGAAGCGTCTTCTCCGCTGGCATCCAGATTGACGCCGATATGCAAGTTTCCGTCGCCCACGGTTTGCAGGGAGAGTGGTTTGTCTCCCTTGAGGATGACTTGGACCGAGCCGCTTAGATGAATTTCCTGAAAAAGAAAGCTGCAGGTTTCGTAGTTCCAAGGTTGGTTTAGGCCGTCCACGTAGGTGTGACTGGTGAAAACGCCTTCTCCATGGCCGCCGTTCTCGATGGCATAGTATCCGGTGCCGGTGTCGAAGGTGATCACGCCTTGGTCGAGGATGAGACTGGCGCTGCCCACGTTGCCACTCACGAACAGGGTGCCTTCGCGGGCGCTTGATTCCCCGGCTAAGTTGACGGAGCCCGTTTTTACGTTGCCTGTCGGCAGAAAGGCGATGCGTCCTCCACCGGACCCGTAGTCCCAGTTGCCGTTCAAGTTTTGGGAGCCTGCTCCTATGCCTGCCTTTGACTCGATCGTTCCATGGTTGAAGACGTTCACGCCCTCCAGTCGTATGGCGCCGCCCGAGCCTCCCGCTCCGTCCACTGCGCCGTTTCCGCCATTTGTCCTTATGGTGGAGGTGGCGAGGATTGTGACGTCGCCGGAAGCCTTCAAGTGAATGGCGCCTCCGCTTCCGCCGGATCCGCCGCTTGCTCCGGATGCTCCGCTGGATCCGCCGAGCAGGTTGTCCAGGGCGCGATCGCCGTAAGTCGCGGCGTCTCCGCTGCCTCGGCCTCCATAGGCGGCTCCATGTCCACTGCTTCCACTTGCACTGGGTCCGCCGAGGCCATTACCCGAAAGGTTGCCCGAATCTCGACCTACGGATCCGCCGAGTTTGCTGGTTCCGCCCGATGCCCCGTCGGCGCTTCCGCCGGATGCGTCGAGGTCGACGCCGATTTCGAGGTCTCCGGCGGTGGCTTCGAGGACAAGGGCGTTGCTGCCTGTCAAGTGGACCAGTACGCCTCCCGTCAAACTGACGGTGTTGAAGCTGAATCGGCAAACGTTGTAGGGGAGGAGAGAGCCATCGGGCGCCTGGTACGAGTTTTCCTCGATCACGCCGTATGCGACGTCGCCGTTGCTGTGGGTCAGGATGGCTTCGTCGGTATCTATTACGATGGAACCCAAGTTGTAGCTCAGGACGTCCAAGGGAGAGGGCCGCGAAAAGATGACGCCACCGTCTCCTCCGGAGCTTTGTCCGGTTCCTCCGGTCGCGCTGACGTGAATGGCTTGGTTTTGAAAACTCTCGGAACCTTCCAGGTAGATGCGCCCACCGCCGCCGCCATGGCCGTTGCCTTCGCCGTTGCCGCCATGGGCCTCGAGCTTCGCGTTGGCCGTCATGGTGAGGTTCTTGGCCTTCAGGCAAATGGCTCCTCCGGCTCCACCACCGCCGTTGTTGGTTCCACCGGAGCCGCCTGCGCCTCCATTGGCTTTCAGGTATGCGTCCACGGTCAGGTTCCGTCCGGCGAGGATTTTGATGCCGCCGGCACCACCTCCGCCCGTGCGGTTTCCGCCGCCACCGCCTCCGGAGCCGCCGAAGAGGTCGTCGATCAGGGCATTGCCATAAGCTATTCCGGTAGTGGCCGTGGCTCCGCCACCCGGGGCGCCGTATCCACCGCCACCGCCGCCTGAGCCGCTGCCTGCTCCACGACCTGGACCCGTACCGCTACCGCTGAGAGCGCCTCCGTCGTAGCCTCCGAGTTTGCCAATGCCAGCGTCGACGTCGCCCCCGTTGGTTCCGGAAAGATCTAGATCGGCCCCGAGAAGAACGTCGCCATCGCCCGGTATGACGATTTCCAGTGTGTTGTCGCCTTGCAGGGTAACGGCGAGAGACCCGAGGAGTTGGAGAGAGTCGAAGGTGAAGCGACAGACGTTGTAACCGATTTGGTTTCCTTGGGCGTCTTGGTGAGTGAGGCTGAGGATTTCTCCGGTGAAGGAGTCGCCGTCACTGTGTCGCCAAGTACCTGCCGTGGTATCGATGATCAAGGTGCCCGAGTCATAGGCGACGTCTCCCTTGGCCACGAATGACTTGGTTTCGTCGGACCAGTCGACGTCGACCATGTTGGTGGCTTTTGTACGGTAGAAATAGGTGCCGCCGGCCGCGAGGTTGGATACGTCTTGGGTAAAGAACCCGCCGGCTTTGGTGCGAAACTCGACTTCCCCGATACGGTGTCCGTCCCCGCCCATGTATTTCAGGCTCATGCGAATGAAGCGTGTCTTGAGGCCGTCCATGTCCATGTTCGCCCAAGTGCCTTGCTTGATCGTACCGACGAAGCCTTGGAAAGTGGCGAAATCCGAGTAATTGATACCGTCCGAGCTACTCTTGACGGTGACTTCCTGAAGGGCTCCTGGAAGGTCCCACGGTTGATAGAAGATGGAGATTTCCTCCAAGGTGCGCTCTTCGCCTAGGTCAAAGGTTAAGGTGGGGTCCTGGCGGTACCATACGTTCCAGGTGGAGTAGGTGTTGTCGGAGACCGGGAGGTTGCCGTCCACCAGCATCGAGACGGGTCTCGAATTGGGTTGGTAGGTGGGGGGCATGTCGCTGGTCACGGTGATTCCACCGGACAGCTTCGATGAAGTCAGGCTGATGGTGCCAAGGTTCACCTCGTTGGCCCAGTTCGCTACGTTGGTGCCGCCGTCGTTGGCTCCCCAGTAGAGGGTGACGCTGGCGGAGGGGTTGACGGCTGCAGGAGGTGTTGCGAGATAGGGATGCCCTGCGGGAAGGTTCGCTTCCAGTCCCCACTTGTGCGCGAGGTAGCCTTCTATTTGCTGGCGCTCGGCGTCGGTCAAGGTGCGGTCGAAAGCGACTACCTCGGCCACGTCGCCACCGTATTCACGGCCATTGAGGTACATGCCCAAAGTGTCGAAACGGTTGGGATTGGCGGTTGAGCGGATGGCGGAAATGAGGTGCCAGTCGTCCAAGGCCGCGGCGGTGCTCGACGTTCCGTTGATGAAGAAGCCGCTTCCACCGGGGTTGGTAAAGTCGTTGCCGTCTCCAGGATGACGCCAATTGGAAACGTTGTTTCGGCGCATGCCACGATCGTTTCCATTGCGTCCGATGATCCCCGCCAGCGCCTTGTTGCCGGTTACTTTATTGACGATGAATAGGGATCGCGGAGGGAACTCGTTGAAGCTCATGCGGTCGTCGTTTCCGTCGAAACGGATCGCCGGCATGCTTGAACCGATCCCGTTGTCGGCGAGGAAGGAGGGCTTGTAGCTGGCGTTGGCCTGGATGGCGCTGCGGCCTAGTCCGGAGCGGTCGGTCCAGAGTCCGACGGCGGATCCATTGGCGGGGGTTCCCGAATCGGAAGATGCGTTGGCATCGAGCCACAAGGCGATGCCGTCGATCATGGTGGGGGAAAAGGGAACCGATCCCAGTCCGGCTCCGGCGTCGACCAGACGGCCTCGCAAAGTGGCGGAGGCGCCGAGTACGTTGGACGGATCGAGCACTGCCACGGTTGGCAATTGGGTAGACTGGGTGGTGAAGAAGTCGGTCGTGCCGGCGCCGGCCTCGCCGTTGCCGCCATTGTAGATTTGGGCGACTTGAGTGGCGTCCAAGGTCGTGCCGTAGAGGCGTAGGTCATCGAGGGATCCGTTGAAGGTGGCGTCATTGGCCCAGTTGCTCTTGCCTACGTAATGATTGGTTCGGGTCATGGTGGACGGAGCATGAGCGTTCATGTCGGAGGCTTGCTCGACCCCGTTCTTGTACATCCGCAATACCCCGTTGGCGGTGGCCGTGCCGACGGCGTGTATCCACGACCCCGTCTGCCAGAATCCTGCAGGATTCACTCTTCTTTGCGCATTGCCTACGCGCACGCCCCAGTGTCCCCGGTTGCCTCCGCCTTCATTGGCCATGATGAGGTTGTTGTTGTTGGCCCCGTTGCCGAAGTCGATGATCCGGCTCCAGTTGTTGAAGCTGTCGTAGCGCACCCATGCCGAGACGGAAAAGTCGCCGCCTATTTCGAAGTCGGGCAGGTTGAGGTAATCGTTGGAGCCATCCAGCTTGAGGGCATTACCGAACTTGCCGGTGACCCAGTTCGATAGTCCGGTGCTGTTGACGAGACCGCCGTGGCGTTGATGAACGGATGAGTCCAAGGCGCTCGTGGCTCCGCTGCTCTCGTCGAACTTGTACCAAGTTAGCAAATCGGATTCCGCCACCACGACTGGGCTGGACCCTGTCCAAATGCCGCCTGCGGAATTGACCGCGTATGCCCTGTAGAAATAGGTGGTGTTGGGTGTGAGGTCGCCCACGTTCACCGTGAATGCTCCTAGTTCCTTGACCCCTAGGTCGATTCTTTGGGTCCATTCGTAAAGGTCTTTCCCCATGTCCACGGGCCCGTACACGATGGAAACTTGAGGAGCTTCCCCGCCGGTGTTCGCGACTTCGCAGTTGAGTATTGCGGAGGTAGCTGTAACGGAGTTGGCAGCCGAGAGAGTGATCGCCGGGATGCCGGCTCGAACCTCGAAGGAGATGGCTGCGGTGGCATCTGGTCCGCTGGAATAGAAGGCGTTTACGTTGGCCACGGTGGTGCCTGAGGAAACGGCGGACCCACTGATTTCGCCAGTCACGGCGTTGAGTATCAGGCCACCCGGCAGGCCGGTGGCGGTAAATCCGTCGGGACTACGGGTAGCCTCGACGACATGGCTGAAGGGCGTGCCCGCAGTGAGGGTCAGGCTGAGGGAATTGCTTATCGCGCCGCCACCACTGACGGGGCCGTAGGTAGTGAAAGTGGATCCTTCTTTCTGGCTGTCGAAGTCTGCCTTGATCCAGTCTCCCGAACGAGCCTTGGAGGCCAAACGGGCCTCGTCGATGCTGGAATTGAGAAAACCTTCGCCAACAGTCCATTGGGTGATGCCTGCCGCCACCGTGGCATTCGGCGTGAAGCTGCTTTCCTTCACCATGTTCCCGTCGACGTAAAGACGCAGCTTGCCCTGCGCATTGTCGGTCACGCAGGTCACGTGTCTCCAGGTGCCCTTGTCAAGCAATCCGGCCGCGGGGTCCGTTGAAATGGTGTCTGCGCTCAATTCCCTCTTGGAAACAAGGGATCCGTTGCCATCCACCCAGACGCCTTCGACGCCTCCTTGGGAAAGCAGTCGCAAGGTTGCGAGGTTGGGCGTGCGGGCAGGATCCAGAGGCACGGAGAAGAAGCCATCCTGGGCGGGATCGAGAGGCTTGATCGTTTGCATCGCGAGGGAGGGCGTCTGGATTTGGGCCCGGAAGCCGGACCCGCCGCCCCATTCGCCGTGGGAGAGGGCGATTTTGTAAATTTGCCCGGCGACGAGTGGAACGTCGCCCGAAGTGAAATTGTTGTTGCCGCCCATTTTTTCATTCCCTGCTGCTCCTGCTGTCGAGAATACGCCGTTTTGGTCGCGGTCCAGCCAGATCGTCACGCGGTCGTCCTTGTTGGACATCCTGAATTTGTAGTTCCCTGTTTCCGTGGCATTGAAGTCGGCCAGCCAAAGGTCCATGTACCTGTCGTTTTGGTTGATTCCTATGCCGGAATTCTTGAAGTCGTTGTCTCCACTGAACCAGAACCCGGTGGCGGCGGGATTGTCGGGTTCCCCTTGGACGATGGCGGATCCCGCTGGAGCGCGAGCGCGCAAAGCCTCGACGTCGTTCCCGAAAAAGGCATTCCAAGTGCCGTAATTGTTTTCAATATAACCATATCCCATGAAGGAGTTGGCGATGATGGTTGGTTGATCCTCCTCCGTGCGTACCCACACGGAGAAAGTGTTGCTGCCTTCACGGAGGGCAGCCAAGGAGTCGGAGACGGGAACGGAGAAAGTCCCCTTGTCGGCTCCCGCGACGGAGCGGGCGGGTCCGATGGCTCCGCTGGCGGTCTCGGCGGTGGAACTGTCGTTGGCGTGGTTGTGCGCGGCGGATGAATCGGTGAAACCTCCTGCTAAGTTGGGTTGCCCGAGGTGCCACACCGCCTGGTAGCCATCCGTCCAAACGGAACCGTCGTAGGCCGATGCGGGAGGTTGGCCCACGAGGGAGTCTTTGCCCCAGTAGGCAGTGATGCTGGTGGCGGCGGTAAGAGAGGGGATACGCGCCCAGATTCTTATGGAACCGTTTTGTTCGTCTATGGAATCGATCTCGTAGTTTATTTCCTCGGCGTTGGCATCGTAGATCCTGAGGTCATCCGCTTGCGGGGAGGCGAAACCATTCAGGCTGAAGTGGGGTATGCTGCCATCGAGAACGAGAAGGACGGGGAAGTCGGTCAAGGTCTCGGAGCCGGCGTATCCCGGAAAGGAGATGGCCGAGCTGTGATTGAAACCGCTGGCGTCCACTACCTTTGAGGTGAGCGTGGCGGAACTCGAGCCGTAGGCATTGGTTGCCGTGATGGTGACGTTGGTGACTCCTCCTTGGACGGGGGTTCCCGTGATTTCCCCGGTGCTTGGGTTGATGGAGAGTCCCGCGGGCAACCCCACCGCGGAGAAACCGGTCGGTCCCATGGAGGCCGTCACCGAGTAGTTGACGTTGCCGTTCACGAAACCGCTCAGGGTCTGGTTGGCGGTGAGTATGGGCGGGCCGAAAGCGTTGCCTGTCCCGAGGAAGGACCCGCCTGGCCGCTGGCTTTCATAGGCGGCGTTGAACCAAGTGGGGGAATAGGCTTGGTTGGAGATTCGCAACTCGTCGACGTAGCCGTTCCAGCGACTGCCTCCGGTGGCGCTGGCGCCCAGCTTGAACTCGGTCACCGGACCGCCGAACTCGCGGGTCCGGTTGGTGCCCAAAGTCCATTCCGAACCGTTCAGGAAAATCTTTTGCTGACCACTGGCCCTGTCGGTCGTGAAGCCCCAATGGTTCCAAGTCCCTTTGTAAACGCTCGAGTTGGCGATTTTCTGAATGCTGTCCACGTTGCCCATGCCCGATTGCCAATAGACGTATTCGTTGCCCCAAGGGAAATGGACGTTGAGGTGACGCCCCGCGCCCGATCTCGACTCGAAAATCGTGGTATTGGCCGGAAGCCCGTTGCCGCCGTATGCCCAGAGGGAGATACTGACCGCCATGGAGCCTGCCGGAGGATGGGAGTCGAGCGGCAGCTCGACGTGGCCGGCCGCTCCGTCGAAGTAAAGGCCTTTACCCATAATGCCGTCCGCGTGAGAGCCGGCGGACATGCCGACCAAGGTGGCGTCCCTGCGGGAGCGTGATTCCTTGATGCGGTCTCCCTCGGTTTCGTCGAAGTGCCAGACCGAGTGGTAGCTTTCCCAAATGGAACCATCGGTTGCGTAGGGCGGAATCTCGGCTGCGGGGTTGCCCCAGATCGCCTTGAACTTCACTCCCCCTGGTCGCAGTTCGGGTAAGCGCACCCAGAAAGTCGATTCTCCACCTGGGTTCCATTGGCTCACCTCGTAGGAGAGCATGGTGGCGTTGTCTTCGGCGAGGAACCGGAGGTCACGGCCATCCTCGAAGGCCAATTGGTCGTAGGAAAAGCCCGTTACGTTGGGGCCCAGGGAAACGGCCACGGGAAAGTCATAGAGGTTTTCGGAGCCGGAGTATCCGCTGACGTCGTATTCGACGCCATAGGGCCATGCGGCCAAGTCGTGCACGTTGAAGGTGAAGTCATGGGGCTTGGAGCCTTCTAGGTTGATGGCGTTGATCACGCTTTGGTAGGTGCCGCTGATGGTGGGGGTGCCATGGATCAACCCGGTGTCGGCATCGATGGACAGACCCGGGGGCAACCCGGTGGCGGAGAAGGAAGTGGCGGGTCGGTCGGTTTGAAGGGTAAGGGAGAGAGGCGAATCCTTGACCGCGTGGGCGGCAAGGTCGCCGGACAGACTGGGTCGGTTCTCGAACAGGGGTTCCTCGGCCTTGTATGGGTGACTGGGCGGAAGCGATCCTTCCATGCCCCATTTGTGAGCCAGGCTTCCTTCCACCATGGCGACTTCCTCGTCGGAGAGCGCGGTGCCGAAGACAAGGATCTCGGCGATTTCGCAACCCGCGTAGGTTCCTATGGTGGGACTGGCCCTGGCTGCAATCACGACGTCGAAGGAAGACGACGGGATGTTTCCGGTGTCGTTAATGTTGTATTCTTCGGTCCCATCTGCCCACTGGGTGCGGCGGACACCGTTGTAGCGGGCGCTCCAAATGCGGTTTACTCCGTTGATCGAGGCTGCTCCCACGGGACCGTCGGAACCGGTGGTGCCGCGTACCGTGAAGGTGGCCAAGTCGTCCCTGTCGTTGTGTCGGAATTGCCAACCGAGACTGCCTTCACCGTATTTGGAAATAAGGGGGCGCCATTGATCCAAGTTGCCCTTCGCCACGATGAAGAGCGTCATCTTGTCGGTGAAGTTGAAACGATCCGGATTGGATACCCTGAGGTATTGGTTGGCTCCATTGAACTTGACGACGTTCTTGCCGCCCAAGGCGGAACCGAGGATGGTCGGGGCGTTGCCGTTGCCGGCGTCGTTTCCTTCTCCCGACTTGTCTTTCCAAGTATTAAGGGAACCCGACTGCGGTTCGTTGGAGAAGTCGCCGTCTCCGTTCACGTCCGCTCCATCCAGCCAAAGCGCCAAGTCATGCTCGGGGAAGGAGTAGGCGGAGAAGCCGAAGTTGCCCGCCCGAAAGGTTTGGGCCTCGGTTGCCCATACCGTGCCCGCCACGTTGGTGGCGGCTATGCGGTAGTAGTAGAAGGCGCCCTTTTGGAGGTTTTCCAAGGGGACGGAAAAGGATCCCGCATGCACCCCGAGGTCGATCACTTGGTCCCATGATGCGTGGTCGTCCGGGTCGACGGCGGTGGTTTCCCCCGCGTCCTCGTCACCCCAGTAGATTTTCACCGCCGGAGCCTCGCCGCCCAAAACCACTTCTTCCTCCAAGTCACCGGCGTGAATGGCAAGGACCTCTTCCGCCGTCAGCTCGCGGTTGTAGATCCTGAGGTCGTCCATCAAACCATTGTAGTAGGCGTCGTTCGTCCAGTTGGAACGGCCTATGTAATGGTTGCTTCTCTGCATCAGGTTGGGGGTCCAACCCGTGGCCTGGGTGGCTACCACGGCGCCATTCTTGTAGAGCTTCATGATGTCGCCCTGGTTGACTGTTGCGGCGACGTGCATCCACTCGTTGAGAGACCAAAAGTTTTCTGCGTAGACTCGGCGTTCGGTGGTGCCGCGTCGTATACTGAAGACGCCTCGCGGGGTGGTTCCGTCGTTGGCGAGCAATACGTTGTTGTTGTTGGCTCCGGTACCAAAGTCGAATATGCGGCTCCAGTTCGGTAGGTTGGGACGCTTGGCCCAGACGGAGAAGGAGGTGGGGCCGCCGAAGTCGAAGTCTTGGGCGTCGATCCAGCCGTTGGCGGTGCCGTCCAAGGAAACCGCCTTGCCGTGGGCGGCGGTGGGGCCGTCGTCCCAAGTGACGCCGGATTGCAAGGTGGCGTCGGGATTGAACCCGGTGGCGTCGGCGGTGGAGGTGCCCGATCCCTCGTTGAATTTCCAGTAGGCGAGTAGCCCTTCCTTTACTTGGGGCAAGTCGAGGGAGACGATGCTGACTGATCCACCGATGCCAGTGACCTTGCCGTTCAGGGTGGCGGTAGTGCCGGTGCGGTCGGTGGCGGGGTGGGAGACCAAGGTGGCCGGTCCCACGGTCACGAAGGACCCTGCGGTGTCGGACCAGTCGGTTTGGCCGTTGGTGGTGGCGCTGACGCGGAAGAACACTTGCTGACCCGGGCTCAAGCCGCCTATGGCATGGGCGCTTGGACCGGCGCCGACGACACCCAAGTTCGCTTGGTTGGCCCATAGCCCTGCGTTTTCGGCGCGATCGATAGGGCCCCAATAGGCGGTGACCGTTGGGGTGGGTCCATCATAGGAAACGACCTCGAATTCCAAGGTGGCGTTGGCATCGGTGATACCCGAAACTCCTCGCACCTCGATGACTGGCGGCGTGGGGTCGGATTCGGTGGTGAAGGCAAAGATGCCGTTCGGTTCGACCGCAAGAGCGGCTACCTCGGTGGCGGTCAATTCCTTGTCGAAATACCGGACGTCGTCGATGAAGCCGTCGAAGTCGCCCCACGACCCTTGGTTGGAGGCGGCTCCCGGGCGAGCTATCCCGATGCTGAAAGGTGAGGTGTCGCTGCTGTCCAGCTTGCCGTTGTACTGGGTCCATGTCTGGAGTCGCTGGCCGTCCAGGTAAACGGACATTTCCTGTCCGTAGGTAAGAGCCAGGTGGTGCCAAGTCCCGTTCGTCACGCCTGCTTCCACGTTCACCGTGGTGTCGGTGGCTCCAGCGTTGCCCGAGTCGACGTAGATCTCGAGCTTGGTGCCCTCGGTTCCGATTTCAAGGTTGTCGTTGCTGCCGGCGCTGGACTGGGCGAGCAGTACGTTGTTGACTAGGTGGTTGGTGTCGTTGGCTCCGCCGCCGCGGTTGGTCCGCCGGTTGAACCAGAGGGAGAAGGTGAAGGTTTCGGGGGTGTCCAGTTCGTCTACGTCCCCGAAAGTGACGTAGTCGTTGTCGCCGTCGAAGGAGAGGGCCGTTCCAAACTTGCCCGCTTGGCCTGGCGTTGCTCCCACTATGGTTCCGGAGAGCCGGTTTGTGGCGTCGGCTGCGGTGGACGAAGTATTGGCATCGTCGAATTTCCAGTGGAAGTAGGTGGGTTCGTGAAAATGCGAGCCTATACTGGTACCGGCGTCGTTGGTGGCTTTGGCTCGGTAGTAATAGGTGGTGGCGGGCGCCAAGCCGGTGACGAAATGAGAGAAGTCTCCCTTGCGATGGGTGCCGGTGGCATTGACTTCCTGGTTGAGTGCATTGGCCGCCGTTCCCAAGTCGAAGCGAACGAGGTTGCCTTGGCCTCCATCCTCGAAGAGGCGCCCGTTGAGAGAGGCGCCCGTGGCGGTGACGTTGGTGGCGGGGAAGGTGGTTGCATGGGGAGGTGTTGCGGCGATTGCGAAGGTGACGGTTTTTTGGTCTGTCCCGGCCAGGTTCGTCGCCTTTACCTGGACGGAGAAATTTCCAGAATCCGTGGGTATGCCGGTTATGCGGGAGCCCTCGGGGCCAAGTGGAACCAAGCTCTTGTAGGGATGACCGGACGGCAACTTGTCGGTCATGCCCCATTTGTGAGCAAGGTAACCCTCGAGGTTTTGACGGTCACCCTCGGCCACGGCGCCTTCCAGCATGAGAACTTCGGCGAAGTCCCATTGGGAGTCGTTGTTGAGGCGATCGAACTTTTTGTTGTTGTGCCATTGGTTGGAACCACTGCCCCCGGCCAGGTTCGCGTCGATCCACAATTTGTAGTCGTAGCGTACCAGTTGCCAAGTCACGATGGCGTACTCGGCGGCCGAGATTCCGGGGAATACGTTTTGGTTGCCGCTGGAACGCTGGATGGCCCAGTTGCCTTGGTAGGCGAGGTGCCAACCGTTGCTGTCGAAAGGTTCTCTCCAGTTGCTAGTGGATCCATTTTGTTTGCCCACCAGAAAGATCGTGATGGGTTGGCCCTTGGACCCCGCTATCATCAGGCGCTTGGTGGTGGAGTCGAATCGCACCACGGGTTTTCCGTTCAAGCCCGAGCTTAGGTAAAGGGGTTTCGCCGCTACGCTCGCTGCGGTGGCGTTGTTGTCGAAATCGAACTTGTCTCCCCAGCGACCGAGTCTCTCACCATCGGCGGGAGCGCCTCCTCCGGTGGCGTTGACGTCGAGCGTGTTGGTGTCCGAGGCGTCGAACCACAGGATTTGACCGGGCAAGTCCAAGGGCGTGAAGGGTGCTCGGTTGGCCAAGCCCCCGGGGAGTCCCACCAGCTCGAACTGGCTCTCTCCTCCGGCCTCCAGCAGGAGGTCGAAATCACTACCGTAAAACCCGTTTACCGTGCTCGGCGTGGTGATGGAAGGTGGTTGCACGATGGTCTTGGTGCCTTCGTCCCCGCTGGTTCCGAATCCTGAACCTCCCGATGCGTCCATCGCTCCGGCCAAGAGGGTGCCGGGAGAAATGAGGGCGATGCGCCCACCGCCGCCAGGCCCACCGGCGCCGCCATTGCTTGAGTTTTGGTTGGGGGCGTTGCCGCCCTTGGCCGAAAGCAGGCCGCTGTTGACGATGGAGTTGCCGCTGAGGCGAATCGATCCGCCGGATCCACCGGAACCGGATCGACTTCCCGAGTGTACGCCTTGTCCGCCATTCACTGAAACCGTGACGCCGGCCCCGATGGTGATGGTGCCGTTGGCATCTATCGAGATGGCTCCGCCGCCCGCGCCCGAATTGCCGGTGCCGCGGCTACTGTGTCCACCGCCGGAACCACCAAGCAAGTGAGTGATGACTGCGTCGCCGTAGGTGCCTCCGCCTATGCCGCTTCCTTGTCCTCCGCTACCAGGGCCTCCATAACCGCCACCACCATTGGACAGGTTGCTGCTGAAGCCTCGTCCGCCGCCGGGGCCTCCACCATCCATGGAGGTGTGTTCGAAAGTGGTATTGACGGCTCGGCCGGAATCCCAGCCCCCGCCAATCGCTTCCCCTGCGTAGCGACCATCCGAACCGGTGCCGCCGTCGACCCGCAGGTCGGCATTTAGATCCACGTTGCTCAAGCTTTGAAGCGACAAGGAGTTTCTTCCCTGCACGATGATGGAGACGCCGGAGCCCAAATTGATGGAGTCGAAGGTGAACTTGCACACTCCGTACCCGTAACTGATTCCCTTGTGCGAATAGGTTTGAAAAGTGACCTCGCCCACACCGGAGGCACCGTCGCTATGGGACCAAGCTCCTGCGGTGTCGAAGGTGAGAGTGCCTGAATTGAAGTTCAAGGAACCGCCGCTTCGCGTGCGAGGGCCGAGGTACACCGTGCCGGCCAAACCGGCTCGGCCGTTGGAGATACCGGTTCCTCCGTTGACGTCGCAGGTGCCCTTGATGATTTCCCCGTCGGAAACGAGCGCGATGCGTCCGCCTCCGCCTCCGCCCCCAGCGTCTGCTTGGTAAGTTTGGCCGGGTTCGCGCGGATCCTGTCCACTGGCATGACCGCCTCGGGCCTGCAAGGTTCCGTAGTTGCGCACGTTGGCCCCTTGGAGCCGGATGGATCCTCCGCTGCCGGCTCCACCGCTGCGATAGGCGCCGGTGGTTGGGTTCACGAAAACGGTTCCGCCGTCCATGGCGATGGTCACGCCGGTGAGTATGGTCAGGTCGCCTCCCGCCACAATGGAGAGGGCCCCGCCACCACCGCCGCTTTCGTCGTCGATGCCGTTGCCTCCGCCGGAGCCGCCCACGAGCGCTGGCAAGGCAGCGGTTCCGTAGATTGATCCCGCCGGGCCAAAGGAGCCTTGTCCGCCTTGTCCTCCATGGGACGCTCCTCCTCCGCCATTGCCGGTGCGGAAACCTCGACCGGGCCCGTCGCTTCCGCCAAATCCACCGAGAGCGCGAGCCCCGGCTCGTGAGCCTTTCAATGGATCGTCGGCATAATAGCCGTCGTGCCCGTCGAGAGCCGTTGCGTCGGGTACGTACGAGTCGGCCAAAGGTGTTGCGCCGGAAAGGTTGGAGCCAATCTCGACGTTGCCGGTGGACTCGAGAATGAGCGCATTGACGCCTTCCAGTTTGATTTCATCCAAGCCTTGTCCCAGCACGAGGTCCTCGTTGAACTGGAAGCGTGCGGCGTTGATTGGCCAAGAACCGCCGTCCGGGTCAACGTATACTTCATTGACCATGGTAAGGGTGCCGAAGCTCTGTTCGCCATTGCCGTCGTCCCAGAAGAAGCCGGCGTTGGTTCCTTGTTCATCCGTGCCCGTATGGATTCGGACAATCCCGCGATCGAACTTGAGAGTCTGGAAAGTGCCTGCAGCGGGCGTCCAGGAGGAGCCTCCCGAGTTTTGGGCTTTTGCCCGGAAGTAATAGGTCGTGTAGCCCCGTAGCCCGCTGAGAGCGACTTGGAAGGAGCCTATGTCTCGAGCGCCCAGCGATACGCTGTTGGGCCAGGCATTGGTATCGTTGCCGTCGTCGGATTCTCCGTAATAGAGTGTGACGGTAGGCAGCTCGCCTCCCGTGTAAGTTACTTGGCCGGGGATGGATGCGGTGGTGCCGGTGATGGCGAAGGCGTTTCCTTGGGTGATGGCGGGAGGTTCCACCGCGGCCACCACGTTGAGGCTTGCTTGCCCGCTGCCCGTGCCGATGGCATTGGTCGCGGAGAGGCTTACCACGAAAGCGCCGGACACAGTGGAGGTGCCTGATATTTCTCCGGTCGCCGCATTCAGGGTAAGTCCCGTCGGAAGTCCCGAGGCGGAATACAGGGTTGCAATGGGAGTGGCGGGAATGAAATAGCTGAAGGCGACGCCTTGGGCGGCCGTTACGTTTAGGTCCGACGGTATGGTCGGTGCGGTGCGGTAGTTGACTTCGTAACTCAGGAAGGGTGTCGTGTTGTTTGTATCGGGACGCTGGCTTTGGTAGGAATAGCGTATCCAGTCCGCCGAACGAGGCAGGGCGGACAGGCGCATCTCGTCCATCATTCCGTCGAACTTGGCTCCGTTGCCATGGTTGGCTCCGATGCGAAGGTTTTGGTCGGCCACGATGTTCATCGGTTCCCCGGTGAAGTTGTCCGTGCCATCGAAGTCGCCGTCGACGTAAAACTGCACTTCCTGTAAATCGGTGGCGCCGGCGGGGAAGACGGCTGCGACGTGGTGCCACTCGTCGTCCGTGACCGAAGTTTGGCTGACGGCTCGGCCGCCGTTGACGTCGACTCGAATGCCTCCGGGCGTGCCGTTGTTGTTCTGCGTACGAAAGGTCCAGCGTTGCCCCGCGGCGTTCTTGCCCCACGACATGATGCCGCCGTTTTGGTCGGTGGTCTTTATCCAACCCGATATGGTATGCGGGTTGGCCCCCAGGATGCCTTTGTATCCAGTGACCGTGACGACGTCGTTGCCGCCGTCCAAATCGTAGGCTTTGCCGATGATGCCCGGTTGGTTGACGGAGATGCCTCCTTGGACGGTGCCGTTGCGGTCGCCGCTGGCGTCCGCGGCCGTGCCTGCGGTGGTTTCGCCCAAGTGCCAGACACCCTCGAATTCCGACCAGATGGAACCGTCCGAAACGTAGGCGGGGGCGTCCTTGGAGGCGTTGTTGTCCCAATAGGCCGTGATCACGGTATTGGCGTTCAGGCTGGGAACTCGTACCCACGCAATGGATTCACCAGTGGCGTTCCAGTTTTCGAGTTCGTAGGAAAGCTCGTTGTATTCTTGGTCGAAGAAGCGCAGGTCTCCGCCCGAGGAGGAGGCGAAGGTATCGTAGTCGAAGTCTTGGATGGATGGGTCGAGGCGAACGAGAAGGGGGAAGTTCTCGACCGAGCTGGCAAACCATTTGGATTGCAGATAGGACTGGATCGAGGACATTTCGTCGGCCGTCAGCACGCGATCGAAGAGGACCAGTTCCGCCACCTCGCATTTGGAATAAGAGTTATTGCTTTGGTAACCGCCCAAGGCAATTTGATCGGGCTTGTATGCGGTGTTGCTGGCTCCGGTGCCGTTGGTTCGCAATCGTATCCCGTCGCGCCAGAAGTTCGCTTGGTCGGATGCGTTGATGGTGCCGGCATGCAGGTGCCATTTGACGTCGCTGGGGCCGGCATTGTGTATCCAGCCGTTGGCTCGCCAGCGACCAGTCCCGTCAGTGGAGAAACCAAAGGCCCAGTCAGTACCGTTGGTGCTGATCACTCGCTGGTTGTCTCCGCCCACGTAGCGAGCCACCGAGAGTATGGTGTATTCGGAAAGCAGTCCGGTGAAGTCGGTCGAGGTATAGAGTTGGGAGGAACCATCGAAATACACCGCGGGGTTGCCGTTGACCACGCCTTTGCGCAGCACGGGGGTTCCCCTGCGATTGTCGGCGTGGTTGCCGGAGCCGGAGCGGTCGGGCCAAGTAAGCACGGGGCCGCCGTCGGCTACGCCTGTCAGGTTGGCGGCATCCAGCCACAGCTTGAGTCCGGGCAAGTCGCTTGGCTGGGCAGTGTTGGAAACGCCGACCGGCAGAATCGTCATGGTGGCGCCGTAGGGATCGAAGTCGAGGATGCTCAGGGCGAGGGTGGCGTTGGCGTCGCCATTCAAGTTGCTGGCCGTCAAGGTGGCGTTGAATTCACCGGCGACCAAGGGGGTGCCGGTAATCGTCCCGCTGGAAGAGTCGATGGTGAGTCCGCTGGGCAAGCCGCTCGCCACGAAGTTGGTGGCTCCCTCGACCGTTGGTTGATAGGAAAATACCTCGCCGCGAGCAGCGCGAGTGGTGAAGTTCGAGTCCATTACTGGCACCGGAGCCAAGTCGCCGGCGCCGCTGCCATGAATTCGCCCAATTTCCTCGGGATTCAAGGCCACGGCGTAGAGGCGGACGTCGTCGAGGCGTCCTTGGAAATCGAAGTTCCCGGTGTTGCTCCATCCCCCGAGCCAGACTTCCCGTTCGGAAAGGTTGACCGTGGCTTGGGTACCCGCGGGTTCCTCGGCGTGAAACGCGCCGTTCAGGTAAAGTTTGCGGACGTTGCCGTCGAAGACCGCGGTGACATGTTGCCATTGCTGGGCTTGGGGAGCGCTGGCCACTCCGTTTACACGGTTGGTCGCGGCGCCGGTCGTTCCCGCGTTGAAGGAATAGGCGCTCGCTACTCCGCCACCGTCGCGATTGTACCAAAGCAAAATGGTCTCGGCCCCGTTGTCCGCGGTGTTGAAGATTCCGCTGTCGGCGGCATTGTTTCCGGCGCTTCCCAAGGTGTCTAGCCAGACCCATGCGGAGAGGGTGAAGCGACCGGTCAGGTTGGGGCCTTGGAGCGATGGGATCACGGCACGGTCACCGGTTCCATCGAGTTGCAGGGAGCCCCCAAGCTTTCCGCTTGGGTTCCAAGTGGCCGTGCCCTCTAGAAAACCATCGTTGCCATTGCCCGATGAATCGTTGACTACGGATCCGGTGTTTTCATCGAAGCGCCACCAAGCCAAGAGGTCGGACTCGCGGGTAACCGGCATACGGTACTCGACGTTTATCGAGGCGCCGGGAAAGGCTGTCCCAAAGGTGTCTTGGGTGGATCCTCCCGTCAAGGTGACGGGTATGGTGGATGATTGAGAGACGTTGGCAGGCGTGAGATCGAAGGAAAATCGATGCTCTGCGAGTTGCGTGAAGTTGCTGATGGAGCCACCGGTGGCGTTCAAGTCGGAGACGTCGAATCCCTGGACCGTTTGCGGTTGCCCGTCCTTGCTGAATTCGATGGTCACGGGAATGGGGGAGACGTTGGTGGGCAGATTCGCGGAGAAAGTTGCGTACAAGGTTCCATAGTCGCCATGTCCGCCGCCGTGGACCGCGGCGATTTCAGCGTCGGAGAGTACGTCGTCGTAAAGGCGGAGGTCGTCCATTTGGCCATCGAACCAGCGACCGGATCCCGTGTAGTAGGCCCCGATCCAGAGTCCGTTGGTCAGCTTAAGCAAGTGGTTTGAGGTGAAGGTGACGTCGCCGTCGGGGGCTCCGTTGAAATAGAGGCGCACCCGTTTGGCCCGTACGTCGTAACTGGCGGCGACGTGGTTCCAGAGGTTTTGGGCGGTGGAGGTAGCGCCCCAGAACTCATTGCCGCTGCCACCGGATTGTTGAGCCATCCCGTTCACGCTGAAAAGGGTGCGGTCCGATATGATGAACTGGACGTCGCCCGTCGTCCAAGCCTTGGTGTGAAACAGGGATTGCCAATTGGTGTCGCGTGGTTTCACCCAGGCGGAGACGGTGAGTTTTTCCAAATCCAGAGGGAAGGGCAGCACGTTCACCTTGTCGTTGGTGCCGTCGAAATCCAGGGCCCCTCCGAATTTCCCGGCCACCCAATCGCTGGCGGGAGTCATGCTCGTTAGGTTTCCGTCGTGCCCGCTCCCGGTCGAGTCAGTGGCCACGTTTCCACTGTCGTCGAACTTCCACCAGGCGATCAACGCTTCCTCGCGGGTCACGTGCGCTCGGAACTCGGCTGATGCATTGGCTTCCGGGTTGGGGTGCCCGTCGGGTTCATGGGCGGTGGCTGCGGGAAGAGAGACCGTGATGGTGGATGGATCAGTGGTGGCGTTGACCTCCAGCACGAAGGAACGCGGATCGACCACGGTCAACCCCGCGGCTTGTCCACCGGTAACGGAGAAGTCGGACAAGGCGAGGTCGGCGACGTCCTTGTTGAACTTTACGTCGAACTGGACGGGAGATTGATGGGTGTACTTCAGCTTGGGCTCGATGGAGAGCGAGAACTCGGCGTCCCCCAAGCCTTCTTGGCGTAGTGTGGCGATTTCTGCGGCGGTAAGCGCGGTGGAATAGACTCGTACCTCGTCCATCAAGCCATCCAGCCAACGGTTGCCGGTGATGGAGCCAGCGATTCGCAAGGGATTCGTGTTGGTGTCGTAGTTGAGGTAGTCGATGACGTCTTCCTGGCCGTCGAGGTAGGTTCTTACTTTGTTGAGATTTGGATCGAAGACGGCCACCAAGTGATACCATCGATTGGGAAAGACGCGCTGCGAACCATCCCGGCGGTTTTCGCCGCTCCAGGCAGAGAGCAAGCCGGCTCGGATGCTGAAGGTCCAGTCCCAGCCTCCGTTGTCGGTGCAGAACAAGGTTTGTTCGTTGCTCTCGCCGCCGGTCACGAGGCGCGGGAGCACCCAGGCGGAGAAAGTGGCTCCGGGATCGCCTTGGGCTTGGCTTACGTGAAACGAAGTGGTCAGGTAGTTGCCCGATCCGTTGAAGTCGAGCGCTCCGCCCAACCTACCGTTCGGGGTCCAGATCGGGATTCCGCCAAAAGTGGCGTCGTTGCCGTTGCCGCTCGAGTCGAAGGCGACGGTTCCGTTTTGTTCCTCGAAGCGATACCATGCCGTCAAGGCGTCATGCCGAGTGACTAGTTGTCGATAGTCGACGTTGGCTGTCGCCTCCCAGCTGAACTTGCCGTTGCCATTGGTGGCGACGCCTGCGGCAATGGCTATGGAAATTGCGGCGGGATCGCTGGTGGCCTGCAGGTCGAAAGAGTAGCTGGATCCGGAACCGCTGAAGTTGGAAACCGTGGCGTTCGTGACGTTTAGGTCGGACACGTCGAAGCCGGTCACGGTGTCCGCAGTCCCTCCATAGGAAAAGTCAACCGTGACTGGAATGACCTTGCTATGGGTTTGCTTGGACGCGGTAATTTTCGCGACCAACCCGAAATCGCCGTACCCGCCGTTGTAGATGCCGGCGATTTCCTCGTCCGTCAGGACCACTCCGTAAATGCGGACGTCGTCCAAGGACTCGGCGAAGCGCTGACCTCCGTTTTGGTAGTTGCCGATCGAAAAGACGTCGGTCTGGCTTTTTCGGTCGCTGGTCCCGACGTGCAGGCCGTCGACGTAATACTTCGTGCCCGAGCCGAAAGGCGAGGTGGCGAGGTGGTGCCAACCGACGTAATCCGCGGAAGGCATGTCGAAACCGGAGTAGCGAAAGTCCCCGTTGTTGTTGGCGTAAATGCCTAGTTCGTCATTGCCACTGCCTACGATTACCTGGTGGTCTCCCACCTTGCTGCGAAAGAGGGTTCTCCAAGCGCCTACGGGGTAGAGTTTACGAAACCAAACCGCTGCCGTCCACTCCGTGCCGAGGGCCACTCCGTTGTTTCCAGCTTGCATGCGGGCGCTCGTGTTGGTGGTCGGCAGGGAGAGCCCGAAGCCGAATTTACCTTCTGGCTCGAAGGCTGCCGCGCCGAGCAAGCTGGCTTGGTTGCCGTTTCCGCTCCAGTCGATGGCATTAACGGTGCCGTTTTCGTCGAAGTTCCACCAAGCGACCAGGTCGGCTTCCCTTGTAACGGATGGACGATAAAGGATTCCTTTGGTCGCGCTCAAGCTGGCTTCGGTTCCTGAATCGGCGAAGGAAGTGTTCGCGATGGAAATCGAGATGGCTGCCGGGTCGGAGCTTGGGGTTAGGTCGAAGGAGTAGGAGGATCCGCTGCCCGAGAAGTTGGAAACCGTCCCGTTCGTCACGCTCAGGTCGGTGGACTGAAAGCCGGTGACGTCTCGAGCCGTGCCTCCCAATTGGAAATTCACGGTCACCGGGATTGGGGAACTCGAAGTCGTGACAGGCGCCCCGATGACCGGTTTCACGCCGGCAGGATAAGGATCGTTGTTTTTCCAAGGATGACTGAAGGGTAGGGAGTCGGCCAAGCCCCACTTGTGAGCGAGATGGCCCTCGATTTTGAGGCGCTCGTCACTGGTAAGCACACGGTTGAAGACGAGCAGTTCCGCTACTTCCCCCTTGGAGAACTCGTCGCTCGCTCTCCATCCTCCCAGTTGAATCTGGTCGGGTTTGTAGTTGTTGTTGTTGGACCCACGGCTGTTCGTCGCCAATTGCGTGCCGTCGAACCAAGCGTTTGCATTGGGATCGCCCGCATTGTCGATGTCCGCCACGTGGATGTGCCAACCGGTGTCCGCTCCGCCTGCTTGGTAGACCCAGCCCTCGAAGTGCCAAGCCTTGTTCTTGTTGGAATGAAAGCCAGCGAACCAGTTGCGGCTGCGACAAGATATCAGGCGGCCGTTTTGTCCTCCGGTGTAGCGGGCAACCGACAAGATGGTGTACTGGCTGAGCAAGGACTCGAAATTGGTGTTTGTCCAAAACCCGTCGTTGCCATCGAAGTAAACCGCCGGCATGCCGCTGTTTCCTTCCGCTGTTACCGCGACGTAGGAAGGATCGCCGCGAAGATTGGCGAAATGGTTGCCTTGGCCGGACTTGTCCTGCCACATGGGCAGGTTGGTTCCGTCCGCAAAGGGGTTAGGGATGCCGGTTCCCAAAATATCCTCCGCATCCACCCATAGGACCAAGCCTGAGGTCGTGGTGTTGGTGAAAGGCGCGGCGGTTCCGGTTGCGGTGAATGCGAACAGAAAGGCAACGCTTGCCCAGCGTCGCAAAGCGCCAAAGAGGGAAAAGGGCTTCGATTTCTCGAAAACCCGATTTTTTTCGCGCACGAGCAGCTGTACGCGCGCACGATTTAACTTATGTGTACCTGTCAAAACCTAATAGGTATTAGCAAAAAACCGCGAAACGTAACAAAAAAAATTCATCGTGGTGCCGTTCTCCGTGATTCAGAACGCTTTGCGAAGGTATTTTTTTTGATGGGCGGTGGGCGATGCGCTCCAATTCAGCGCTTAAGGAATTTGCCGCAGCAGTTGACGAAGGACTTTGCCGGGACCAATCTCTTGAAAATCCAATTCGTCGCCCCCGATGCCCTTTAGGTATCCGATGCTTTTCGACCAAAGGACAGGGTTGTGTATTTGCCGAACCAACAATTCCGCGACTTCCTCCTCTTCGTATGGTGTGGCCTTGACGTTGGAAATGACCGGAAACTGTGGTTTCGAAAAATTAAAGTTCTCGATGAAGTTGGCGAATTCCTGGCTGGGTTCACGCATATAGCGGGAATGAAACGCTCCACTCACCTTCAGCAAGACGAAATGCTTGGCTCCCGCTTCCTTTAAGGGTTCCTCCAGTTTGGGTACCGAGGCAACCGGTCCCGAAACGACGATTTGGGCAGGTGAATTATAATTCACCAAATCGACGTCGTCTCGGCCGCATGCCTCCATCGTCTGCTTTATCTTTTCGGAATCCAAGCCAATGACCGCCGCCATGGCTCCCCCCTCGATCTTGCTCATTAATTCGCCTCGCTTGGCGACCATTCGCAAACCATCCTCGAAACTAAAGGCTTCGGCTGCGAAGAGAGCGGCGTATTCCCCCACCGAGTGACCGGCGGCGAAGTCCGGCGGTCGCGCGCCGTTCTCAGTCGCAAGCAAGTATTGCAGGGCGCTCACGGTGTACAAGGCAGGTTGGGTGAATTGAGTTTTTCCCAGTTTTTCGGCGTCCTCTCCCAAGCAAAGGTCTTCCATGGAATACCCCAGAATCTCGTTTGCCTGATCGGTCAGCGTGGGAAATGCGGGAAAAAGGTCGGCCCCCATCCCAAGTCGCTGGGAGCCTTGTCCTGGGAAAAGAAAAGCAGTTTTCATGATTGGTTGTTGCGCGGTTGGATCGTCTCCCTAGATTACGTTTCAAACTGAAAAAGCAAGCGCATCCACTCGTTGACGGATACAACGTCATACTCGAGTCGCCGCAATTAAAGGACGCCTTACCGCGGGACAAGGAGCGCTCTGGCGAAGCGCTGGGGCGGATTGCACGCAATGTTCATGTCGCCAACGGTATGCGAGCCAGCTTGGTTTTCGTTGGGCGCGAGGTGGATCACCAAATCGTTTGTCCCGGCAAGGAGTTGACCGTTTCTTTCCCCTTTTCCTGNGCTTCGTTCACAGGAAATGCCGGTGCAGATCCTTTTGCAACGGATTTCGAAACCCCTGNTTGACATGACGAAAANTTTGGAAGTGCATGAAGTGCAAGGGCTTTACGGTCCGTTNCGTATNCCTGAGGAATTGATCCAAAGGCTATGGGCCNGACGTGATTTTTCGGAAGATCGANTGCGGACGGTGGATGGCCGCCCGCTCCGCATCCANCGTGTGGGTACCTTGAACCCCAACGAGGGNCCTGATTTTCTGGACGCCCTCATCGAGATAGAGGGGAAAACTTTTCGAGGCGACGTGGAAGTGCATTTCCGCTCACGCAATTGGCGTGAACATGGACACCACCTCGACCCTGCCTTTGCCTCGGTTGTCCTTCACCTAGTCCTTTTTCCGCCGGTTGCAGGCGAAACCGTTGCCGTTACCACAACGGGAAAACGTCCCGTCGCCTGCGCCTTGTTGGAGGCGATGGATTGCGGTCTCGAGGAGTATGCGGAACGGGAAGCGATCAGGCAATTGGGAGGTGTCCTTGCGACCAATCCTTTCGAAAGTCTCTCGAGGTTGTCCGAGATGGAGCGGGCAAGTCGTTTCAGAGAGGTTGCCGGAATGCGCTGGAAGCACAAGGTGAAGTTGGCTGCAAAGCGTTTAGGTGGAACGAGTTGGGAGGATGCATGCCACCAGTCCTTGTTGGAGGTTTTAGGGTACCAACGAAACCGTTCACCAATGGCTTCGATTGCCTTGCATCATCCTTTGGGAGAATTCGCGGAAAATTCTCCCGACCCGGACCTTTTATTCCTTTCTAGAAAAACGGAATGGAAGCTGGCCGGAGTACGACCTGCGAATCACCCTCGAACTAGACTGCGCCAGTATTGCAACCTGGCCTCTCGCATTCCCGATTGGCCTTTTCGCGCACGCGCGTTTTCATTGGATTTATTCCCAGGAGGAGAGCGCGAACCCACAGCTCGATTTCGCAAGCGGGTCAATATGCCTCGGAAAAGGGATCAATTGAATTTTGATTCCATGGGCGGCGCCATTGGCGGCGGACGCTTTCACACTTGGGTGATCGACGGCTTGTTGCCCCTCGCTGCGGCGGATACGGGAAAAGAACTTTTCGCTTGGTGGTTTCACTGGTATGCGGGCAATGCCCCGGAATGCTTGTCGAGATTGTTGCGGGAACTCGGTTTGACCGGCAAACATGCCGGATCGGCTTGTAATGGGTGGGTGCAGGGAGGGCTTGGTATCTTGACCGGCGATATGCCCTTGGTGGCCTAATTCGAAGATTGACTTGTCCGCCGCAGACGGCTTATGCTCTGTGATTTACAACTTACCTTTCGAGTATTAACGAAGGGCGGGGTTTCCCGCTCTTTTTCTTTCTTAGCATTCAACAGTCAGGTCGTCATGAGCACTGAAATACTTGCCGTTCTCGAGTACATGGAGAAAGAGAAGGGGATCAGTCGAGAAGATATGATCGAGACGATTTCGTCAGCCATTATCAGTTCCGCCTCCCGGGGCCCTGAAGGTGGAGGTCCTGAAATTCGGGTCGAAATCAATTCCAAAACAGGCGCTTTGCAGGCTTGGACCATTCTTGAAGTGGTCGACTTCGTTTCCGACCCTGCCACCCAAATTATTTTGGACAAGGCTCGTCTCTACGCCGATGACCCCAAAATCGGGGACAGCATCGAGCGCGAACTGGAGCCTGCCTATTTGGGTCGCATAGCGGCCAAGACGGCCGAGCAGGCGATCAAGCAGCGTCTCCGTCAATTCGAGAAGGAGATGATTTACGACGAATTCCGCGACCAAGTCGGCAATTTGGTTACCGGAGTGGTACGTCGGCGGGAACGAGGTGACTTGATCGTTGAAGTAGGTAAGGCGGAAGCCATTTTGCCGCATAGGGAACGCGTCCCGGGCGAAGATTACGTTCCCGGGGAGCGCATTCGTTGCCTTTTGCTCAACATTGATACAGCCAGTCGTGGCCCCGAACTCGTCTTGAGTCGATCCAACATTCGTTTCGTGCACCGGCTCTTCGAGGTCGAGATCACGGAGATCGCGGATAATACCGTGGTCATCGCCGCAATGGCTCGAGAGCCCGGTTATCGGACCAAGGTCTGTGTGCGCAGCAACGACGTCAAGGTGGACCCGGTCGGTGCTTGCGTGGGTGCTCGCGGAGCCCGAGTGAAGAGCATCGTGCGTGAGTTGGGGGGCGAAAAAGTGGATATCATTCGCCATCACGAAGACCCCAATGAATTGCTTCACGAGGCCCTGAAGCCCGCAGTCCCGAAAAACGTTCGCTTGGACAAGGATGCTCGTCGCATTTATTTCGAAGTGGCCGAGGACGATATGTCGATCGCGATCGGGCGTCGTGGCCAAAACGCGCGACTTACCTCAAGGTTACTCGGTTGGCGTCTCGATATCGAGAAGGAGGAAAAGAAAGAAGTTGGGTTTGACCAACGCATGGCCAAGGCGGAAGCAGGGCTTACCGGTCTTGGAATCGATGAGGGAATTGCGACCCGATTGGTCGGGATTGGCCTGATCAGCGCCGAGGCTTTCGAGGGCGTTACGGCATCTGACTTGGAGGATGCCGGTTTTTCCGAGGAAGAAGCCAACGGAGTACTCGACAAGGTCACGGCATTCAATACTTCCAAGGATTGATCACTATTTTTCTATCTCGATTTACAACCACGCACCTCCGCAAATTTAAATGAGCGTTCGTATCCACGCCATTGCCAAGCAGACCGGCATGGAGAGCAAGGAGATCCTCAATATCCTTGCCGAGCGAGGCTATGAGGTGAAGAGCGCTTCCAGCACGATCGACAATATATCCGCGGAATCTTTCATCGAGGAATTCTCAAAGCCCGAGGTCGAGGAATCGAACGAAGAGCCCGAGGCGACCGAGCAACCTGTGGTGGAAGAAGAGTCGACCCAAGAAGTCTCGGATCCGGAACCCACTTCTTCAGCCCCTCCCTTGGGAGCAATCGTCAAGAGCGCGCAACAAGTCGAGGAGGAGCGTCGACAAAAGGAATTGGAAGCGGGTGGAGTTACCGAGACGTCGGACCCGTCGGCAACCCAGGATGAGGAAGCGTCGTCCGCGGAGGAACCGGAAGTTCCCCCCGCCTCAGGTAAAGCGCCGCCGCCGCCGCCGCCTTCTTCCGCCCCGCCTGCTCCTCCGACTGAATCGGGGCCTGAGGTTGCCGATGACAAGGGCGATGACGTCGCTGCGAGCGCCGATTCGGAAGCTGTTCCGCAAGCCGGTAAGATACTGGTCAAGCCTCCCATTGTCGTACGTGACTTTGCAGGCATCATCGGACTGAAGCCTTTTAAATTGATTTCCGAGTTGATGGAACGAGGCATTTTCGCCTCCATGAACCAGAGCATCGACGAGGAGGTAGCCCACACCTTGGCTGAGGCGCATGGCTTTGAACTGGAAATTCGCCATCGCGGAGAAACTGCCACCGAGGAACCCGTCGCCAAGGAAAAAGTCAAGGAACTGGAAGAGGATGACGAGAGCTTGCTCGTTCCACGACCTCCCGTCGTTTGTATCTTGGGGCATGTGGATCATGGCAAGACCACCTTGCTGGACACGATTCGCAAAGCCAACGTCGTGTCAGGCGAAGCTGGCGGAATTACGCAACACGTCGCCGCCTACCAAGTGGATCGAGATGGTCACAAGATCACTTTCATCGATACCCCTGGTCACGCTGCCTTTTCCAAGATGCGAGAACGAGGCGCCGACGTTACCGACATCGCGGTTCTCGTAGTTGCGGCGGATGACGGTTTCATGCCGCAGACCGAGGAAGCGCTTCGTTTCGCGCAAAAAGCCCAGAATTCCATCGTCGTGGCCATCAACAAGATAGACGTCAAAGGCGCCAACGTCGACGAGGTCAAGAAGCAGATGCAAGACCGCGGCATTGCTTCCGAGGATTGGGGCGGCGAAACTTTAGCGGTCGAGATATCCGCGTTGAACGGTGACAAAATCGAAGACCTGCTCGATAGCATTCTACTCCAGGCCGAAGTCATGGAGCTCAAGGCCAATCCCGACGCCGTTTGCGAAGGGGTCGTGGTCGAAGGCCAAATTGAGCAAGGACGCGGCCCAACCGCCACTGTCATCGTACAAAAAGGAACGCTGAAGACAGGTGACGGATTGGTTTGTGGCGATATGTATTGCAAGGTCAGGGCGATGATGGATGAAAGAGGAGAGGCCATTAAGACAGCGCCCCCTTCAACTCCCGTGAAAGTGATGGGATGGAATGACGTTCCCGAAGCCGGAGCACACTTTCAATACGCCAAGAACGAAAAGGCCGCCAAGGTCGCCGCCGAACTGAATGCCCGAGACTCCTCGATCTCCGAGGCGGGACTGGGACAAAAGGTTGCCGAAAGCTCCGTGGAAGCATTGTTCAGCGCCATTGCCCAAACTGAGCGCAAGGTTTTCCGAGCAGTGGTGCGAGCCGACGTGCAGGGATCGCTCGAGGCTTTGCTCGCGTCCCTGCAGGATGTTGGCGGCGAGAAAGTTGATTTTGAGGCCGTTCAGGTCGACGTCGGACCCATAGCTAAGAACGACGTCGTAATGGCGAACACCTCCGACGCCGCAATCATTGGGTTTGGCGTCAAAATGGACAACGGTGTCATGGGACTGGCCAAGCACCATGGAACTAAGATTTATCAAAACAACATCATCTACGAGCTGATCGATGCCGTCAAGGAGGCCATGAGCGAGTTGCTTGACCCCGAATTGGTCGAGAAAATAATCGGTCGAGCGGAGGTAAGGCAGCTTTTCCCATTGGGCAGAGGCCGCAATGTCGCTGGCAGCATGGTCGTCGAAGGATCCATCATTCGGGACTCGCAAGCACGCCTTCTTCGTGGAGATGAAGTGATTTACGAAGGAAAGGTTTCAACTTTGCGCCGTTTCAAGGACGACGCGCGAGAGGTCAAGGCAGGATTCGAGTGTGGAATCCGCCTTGATGGATTTGATGGATACGAGGAAAACGACGTCTTGGAGTGCTACGGGATAGAGAAGATCTTTCCCACCCTGTAGCCGGCGCCGCTTTTCTTTGGTTTAAACTAGCTTGGTTGTCATGGGGCTCCGCGGCGAGAGAGTGAATGAGTTGATCAGGCGTGAGGTCAGTGACTTCATCCACGTTCGCTATCGATCCGAGGGAACTTTTATAACCGTCGTTGCAGCCCGGATCGCTCCGGACCTGCGAAGTGGAAGGATTTTGTATTCAGTCCTCGGAGGTGAAGAGCAGGCTCGTCTGGCGGAAATTTTCTTTCGCTCGAAATCCAAGGAGATCCATCAAGCCATTTCGAAGCGCATTGTCTTGAAATATTTGCCCAAACTCCGCTTTGTCCGCGACGATTCGATTGAAAAGGGAAATGAAGTGCTTCGGGTTCTCGATGACCTGCAAGACCCCTCGGCGGCAACGGACCATACGTTTCCTCCAACGGGAGAATCCTCTTCCTAGATATCTTCGCTAGAGACTTTTGCGGCAAAGTGCGACGTCAAGTGCGACGTAGTGTCGCTCACCTCTGTGCGACTTACGCTGCTTGGAACTCTACTTAGTTATATAAAGTGTTGTTAAACAGTCCCTTCAGAACTTAGGTGTGTGTTGGCGCGGCTTTTGCTAATACTTTGTCGTGAGCAAAATTCTAGGCATTGATCTCGGCACCTCCAATTCTTGCATGGCCGTAATGGAAAGCGGTGAACCGACCGTGATTCCGAATTCGGAAGGCGCTCGTACCACCCCATCCATCGTGGCCTTCACCAAAACCGGTGAACGTCTTGTTGGTCAAGTGGCCAAGCGACAGGCCATCACGAATCCGGAAAACACCATCTTTTCGGCCAAGCGTTTTATCGGCCGCAAGTTTTCCGAAATGGAGGAAGAAGCCGACAAACTTCCCTACAACTTGATTGAAGGGAAAAATGGCGCTGCCGCCATTGAATGCGAAGTGGATGGCAAGAAGGAGGCGTTCATGCCCGAGCAAATCTCCTCCATGATCCTTGCCAAGTTGAAGGCCGATGCCGAAGCCTACCTTGGTGATCCGGTGACTAAAGCCGTTATCACCGTGCCCGCCTATTTTAATGATGCCCAAAGGCAAGCGACCAAGGACGCAGGTGCAATCGCCGGGTTGGAGGTCATGCGAATCATCAACGAACCAACGGCTGCTTCATTGGCCTATGGTTTGGACAAGAAGGACGAGGAAACCATCGCGGTTTACGATCTAGGTGGCGGAACCTACGACATTTCCATCCTTGAGATCGGCGACGGTGTTTTCGAAGTAAAGGCTACCAATGGAGATACGTTGCTAGGAGGAGACAATTGGGACAACAAGATCATTACTTGGTTAATCGAAGAATTCAAGAAGGACCAAGGCATCGACCTCACTTCCGACAAGCAGGCCATGCAACGGCTCAAGGAAGAGGCCGAAAAGGCCAAGATCGCCCTGTCGTCCACTCAGTCCACCGACGTTAATTTACCGTTTATCACGGCCGATGCATCCGGTCCCAAGCACCTCAACGTCACCTTGACCAGAGCCAAACTCGAGCAGATTTGCGAGGATCTCTACGAAAGAACCCGCACGCCATTCGAAGCATGCCTCAAGGACGCGGGAATTTCTTCCAGCGACATCGACAACCTTGTCCTGGTCGGTGGTATGACGCGCAGTCCGCGAGTGGTCGAGTTGGCCAAGGAATTCGCTGGCAAGGATCCCAACCAAGGCGTTAACCCAGATGAGGTGGTTGCCATTGGTGCAGCCATCCAGGGAGCTGTCCTGGAAGGCGACGTCAGCGACGTTCTTTTGCTCGACGTGACTCCCTTGACTCTTGGCATTGAGACCGCGGGCGCCGTATGCACCGCCATGATCGAGCGCAACACCACGATTCCGACCAAAAAAACGCAGACCTTTTCCACGGCTGCGGATAGCCAACCGGCGGTTGACATCGTTGTGTTGCAAGGCGAGCGTCCCATGTCCCATGACAACAAGGTCATCGGCACCTTCAAGTTGGATGGCATTCCCCCGGCTCCCCGAGGGGTTCCGCAGATTGAGGTAACCTTTGACATCGACGCCAACGGAATCATCAACGTGACGGCCAAGGACCTAGGTAGCGGGAAGGACCAGAAGATTACCATCACGGGATCTTCCAGCTTGGATAAGGACGAGGTCGAGAGGCTCAAGAAGGAAGCCGAGAAGCATGCCTCCGACGACAAGCGGAAAAAAGAGGCAGTCGAGGCCCGGAATGAGTTGGACACCATCGTTTATCAGGCCGAAAAGCAAATTTCCGAATTGGGTGACAAGTTGACGGCGGAAGTAAAGGAGCCCCTTGAGGAAGCCTTGGGGGAGGCCAAGAAAGTCCTCGAAAATGAAACCGCCGCGGTGGATGAGTTGAACGAGGCAAAGAAGAAGCTCATGGAAATATTGCAATCCATAGGGCAACAGCTCTACCAAGACGTCGCCGATTCCGAGGGAGGCGCTGCCGAGGGGGCAACGGGAACGGATGCCCCTGGAGAGGACTCCGATGAAAAGGAAGGGCCTGATTCCTCCGAGGACGAGGATGTCGTGGAAGCCGATTTCGAAGTTGTCGACGAGGAAAAAAAGGACTGACCCCCACTTTCATGGTTCTTCGACTGGTTGTGTGACAACCTGAGGGACCTTCCATCGCACTAATAATATCAACCAAACAATAACGAATCAAAATGAGTAAACCGAACATCACTCCGTTGGGTGATCGCGTCCTCGTCAAGGCCGTAGAGGAAGACGAGCAAGTAAAGGGCGGGATCATTATCCCCGATTCCGCTAAGGAAAAACCGCAACAAGCCGAAATAGTCGCGCTTGGAACCGGTAAGCAAGACGACGATGGCAATGCCCAGGACTTTCAGGTCAAGGTCGGCGACGTCGTACTGGTCAGCAAGTACGGTGGAACCGAAGTCAAGTTTGACGATGAAGTCTATCAGTTGCTCCGAGAGGACGACATTCTCGGCATCATCGGATAACCCCGCAACTTATCTCAACGTAAATCACTTAATTCTTAAATTTAGACCATTATGGCTAAGCAAATTTTATTCGACGAGAACGCTCGCAAGAAGGTCTTGCGCGGTGTTGAAACCCTTGCCAAAGCGGTTAAGGTAACACTCGGGCCAAAGGGCCGTAACGTGTTAATAGACAAAAAGTTCGGTTCTCCTACGGTGACCAAGGATGGCGTGACCGTGGCGAAGGAAATCGAACTCGAGGATCCCTATGAGAACATGGGCGCCCAAATGGTGCGCGAAGTGGCCTCAAAGACCTCCGACGCAGCCGGTGACGGTACCACCACGGCCACTGTCTTGGCCGAGGCCATTTACCGTGAAGGCCTCAAGAACGTGGCGGCTGGAGCCAATCCAGTTTACCTGAAACGCGGAATCGACAAAGCCGTCGAGGCAGGGGTTGGCAAACTCCTTCGCGACAGCAAGAAGGTCTCCGAGCGCGAGGAAGTTCGCCAAGTGGCCACTGTTTCCGCCAACTGGGACGCAGAAATCGGTGAAATCATTGCCGATGCCATGGACAAGGTAGGCAAGGACGGAACCATCACCGTGGAAGAAGCCAAGAGCATCGAAACCACTTTGGACGTAGTCGAAGGCATGCAGTTCGACAAGGGCTATCTCAGCCCTTACTTCTGCACCAACAACGAGTCCATGGAAGCGATTCTGGAAGACGCCTACATCCTCATACACGAAAAGAAGATCACGAGTCTCAACGACTTGCTGCCTCTTCTTCAGATCGTTTCCAAGGAAGGCAAGCCTCTCCTCATCATCGCGGAAGACGTGGAAGGCGAAGCCCTTGCCGCTCTCGTGGTGAACAAGTTGCGTGGCACCTTGAACGCTTGTGCCGTGAAGGCTCCGGGATTCGGCGATCGCCGCAAGGAAATGCTTCGCGATATTGCGATTCTGACCGGTGGTCAGTGCATCACCGAGGATCTCGGCATCAAGCTCGAGAACATTCAGGTCAGCGACCTTGGCCAAGCCAAACGCATCACCGTGGACAAGGAAAACACCGTCATGGTCGAGGGTTCCGGCAAGGCATCCGAGATTCAAGGCCGCGTGAAGCAGATTCGTCGTCAAATCGAGGAAACCACCTCCGATTACGACCGCGAGAAACTCCAGGAACGTCTCGCTAAGTTGGCTGGCGGCGTAGCCGTCATCAACGTAGGAGCCGCCACCGAGCCTGAAATGAAGGAAAAGAAAGCCCGTGTGGAAGACGCTCTGCATGCTACTCGCGCCGCGGTGGAAGAAGGTATTCTTCCTGGCGGGGGTGTCGCGTTGCTTCGTTGCGCTGCCAGCATCGACAAGGCAGTGAGCAACCTCGAGGGCGACGAGGCCATCGGGGCCACCATCGTGCGCAAATCCATCCAGTCCCCGCTTCGCATGCTTTGCGACAATGCCGGAGTGGAAGGTTCGCTCGTGGCCCAGGAGGTTCTCAAATCCAAGGGATCCAAGGGCTACAACGTGGCCACCGACGAATACCAGGATTTGGTTGCCGCCGGTGTGGTTGACCCGACCAAGGTGACCCGTACCGCTTTGCAGAACGCGGGCTCGGTAGCCGGTCTCTTGCTGACCACTGACTGCATGATAACGGATCTTCCCGAAAAGGAAGAACCAGCTGCTGGTGGTCACGGACACGACCATGGCATGGGCGGCATGATGTAAACCCTTGTCAGGTACGACTTAATTTGGGAGGCGCTCGTTTTTGCGAGCGCCTCCTTTTTTTGTGATGGTAAACCCGGTGCCTGAATTTCGACTTTGCATCGCATTTGCTTGTCTTCGCTCTTACCCTTTGCTTGTTCAGTTCCGTATCAGCTATGTCCGTGTTTCAACCATTTAGAGGGATTCGTCCCCAGCCTGAGAGCGCGCCCGCCGTGGCATGCCCTCCCTACGATGTCGTCAACGCTGTCGAGGCCAAGGGATTGGCCGGTGACAACGAACTTTCCTTTCTCCGCGTCATTCGACCGGAGATTGAACTGGCGGACGGAGTAGATCCCTATTCACAAGAAGTATATCAACAGGGGCGGGCGAACTGGGATCGTTTGCAGGCGGAAGGTCATTTCAGGCAGGATTCCGCACCTTGCTTTTACCTCTATCGCTTGACCATGAACGGACGAAGCCAAACCGGCGTGGTGGGGCAGGCCTCGGTGGAGGATTACTACAACGACCTTATCAAGAAGCATGAATTGACCAGACCGGACAAGGAGAACGATCGCGTAAACCACGTGCGGGAGCTGAACGCCCAAGCGGAACCGGTCTTTCTCGCTTACCCATCCCAAGCCGAAATCAACGAGTTGGTCTCCTCCCGCACGCAAGCCGTTCCCGAATTTTCCTTCACTGCCGAGGACGCTGTGACGCACGAATGGTGGACCTTGGACGATGCCGAAACCACTTCCCGATTGGAATCGCTTTTTGCCGAAGTGCCTTCTTTCTACGTGGCCGATGGCCATCATCGCACTGCAGCCGCTGCCCGCGTGGGCAAGGAACGCCGTGAAAACAACCCCGACCACCACGGCAACGAGGCGTACAATTATCTTTTAGCGGTCGTCTTTCCCGACGACCAACTCGAGATTCTCGATTACAACCGGGTTGTCCGCGACCTCAACGGCTTGTCCGAGGAGGAATTTCTAGGGCAACTTGCGGGGGAATTCGAGGTAGGGGAGCCCATGGCGGAACCGGTGCGACCCGCAGGAAGGGGTGAGTTCGGACTCTACTTGGGCGGCCATTGGCGCAAGCTTCAGGTTAAGGATGGCAGTTGGGACAGGACCGATCCAATCGGGCGACTTGACGTCACCTTGTTGTCGGAACGGGTTCTCGACAATATTTTGGGAATTGCCGATTTGCGGCGCGACAAGCGCATCGACTTCGTAGGCGGTATACGCGGGCCTCTCGAACTTGCTCGCAGAGTGGACTCGGGAGAAATGGCGGTTGCATTCCTCATGCATCCCGTTTCCATGGAGGATTTGCTGGCCATCGCCGACGCCGGCCAAATCATGCCTCCCAAGACAACTTGGTTTGAACCTAAGCTGCGTAGTGGGCTCGTGGTTCGTTCACTGGAGAGTGGCTAATCCCCCGGAGAAGGTGCAAACCCTTTCTTTCCTTGAAGATACTCGTACTCACATCCAGCACCGGCGGCGGACATGACTCTCGTGCTCGAGCCTTGCGGCTTTGGGCGGAAAGCGAGGCTGCCAAGCAAGCCGGCTTGCAGGCGGAAGTGCGTATTGTTCGACCTCTTGAAGACGGTTCCAGGTTCTACCGTTTGGGGACTTGGCTGTACAACGCCATACAGAAAACCTGTCCGCGACTTCACCAGCTATACTTCCCTTTTCTCGAGAGAGCGAACTTGCATCGCAACGCCGGGAGCATCCTGGGCAGTCGCGGTTTTCGTAAGATCGTCCGTTCTTTCGAGCCCGACGTCGTCTTCAGCGTTCATGCGCACCTCAACCATGGCTATCGCGACCTTGCCATGCAGGCCATGGCGTCCAAACCACCGGCTTTCGTGATCTATTGCGGCGAATTGGCCGACGGACCTGGCTTCAGTCGACACTGGATCAATCCCGAGGCCGATCTTTTCGTGGGTCCGGTCGAGGAAACTTGCGAAGCCGCCCGCAGTCGCGGCATGCAGGCAAGCAAGACGTTTCGATCAGGCTTTCTCCTGCGGCCCTCTTTCTATCACAGGTTGCCACCTGACGATGAAGCCAGCTTCGTGCGTCGCAAATGGGACTTGAACCCGTGGTTGCCTCTTTTGGTTCTCGGCACCGGCGCGAATGGCGTGAACCGTCATCTCAAGGCGACCCGACCCTTCCTCTCCATGGGCAAACCGGCCCAAGTGGTGGCCCTTTGCGGATCGAACGATCGTACTTTGCGAAATTTGGAAGCCTTGCCTGAAGGCCATGGGTTTACTTTGCGGGCCTTGCCTACCATCGGGGCCTCCGAGATGGCGCCTTTGCTTCGTTCCGCGGACTTGCTCTACGCCCGCCCCGGGGCTGGCACCACTTCCGAAGCGATTGTTTGCGGCACTCCCATGCTGTTCGACGTGTCCGGAGGCATCATGCCGCAGGAGCAGAACAACTTGAACCTCTGGAAAAAGAGGACGGGATTGGTTCCCACCTGTGAAAACCCGGGCGAGGTCCACCGGTATTTCTCGAAGGGGACGAGGCCAGTGGCTTATGCCTCGGACGAAACACCCTTGCGCTTGCTTGAAAAGCTCCACTCAATCGTTGCCTCTCGATGATCATGGCAAACGATCGTTCCCTTTTGGCCACCGCATACAGGCATGTGTTGGAAGCTTCCTCGGAGGAGTGGTCTCGGCGTCTTGGGAAAGGCTTTGGCCTGCAGGCCAGTCAAACCGAACTCGGCGAAATCCGCATTATGCCCGGGGGGCTTTGCTTTTCCGATGAAGCGACCTTTCTCGAGGCGGTCACGACAGGGTTTGCGTGGCCACGCATCGGGCCTTTCTTGTCGAGCCCCGTGCAAAGCCTTCGGGCGGTCGGGGTCTTGCGGGGCATGACTTCGGCGGTGCAAGGCGGGTGCGGGCCCGAGGTCAAGGCCGCGGTCGGCTTACGGGCGGGATTGGCGGCGGCCGAAGCTTATGCCGCGTTGGACTTGAAATGCGTCGAGGCGATGGCTAGGGAAAGTTCCGGCTGCGTCTCCTTCACGGTCGCCAATACCGACGTCTCGGCTTGGTTTCGCATGGATGCAGGAGGTTACCGGTCCGGATCCGGCGAGCCTTCGGAGGATGCAGACGCTCGCGTTACCTTTCGCGACTTGGAGGTAGCTGTTCGAGCGGTGGAAACGGGCCTGGATCCCTTGGTTGCTCCGGCTAACGGGGAAATCGAGGTGCGGGGACGCATTCCGCTTGCCGAGGCTGTCGGGTACGTCGCGGACAGAGCGTCTCGGAACTTGGTTTTCCCGACTTGAAATGAAACGCGAAAGGTCACGATCGGAGGAGTTGTTTCTGCGAGCCGCGAAAGTGGTGCCGGGAGGCATCTACGGTCACCTCGCCCCCGCTGGTGGCTTGCCGGGTAGTTTTCCGAATTACGCTGCGTCCGGCAAAGGTTGCCGCTTCATGGACGTGGATGGCAATGAGTGGCTTGATTTTTTGTGCGGATACGGCTCGTCTCTGTTCGGCTTTGGAGATCCCGAGATTGAGGAAGCGGCGGAACGTCAGCGCCGTGAGGGAGCCGTCTTGAACCAGCCGACCGAGCGTATGGTCGAGCTCGCCGAAGCCTTGACCGAGAGGATCGATTTCGCCCAGTGGGCGGTTTTCGCGAAGAATGGATCCGACGTCACGACTTGGGCCACTCGGGTTGCTCGTGAGCACACGGGCCGCAGCATCGTCTTGAAGGCAAAAGGGGCTTACCATGGCGTGGATGCTTGGTGCGACCCGGGTTTCGGGGGACGCATCCCGGAGGATCGCGCCGCCATCCGGGAATTCGCCTGGAACGACTTGGATGGCTTTCATTCCTTGTTGAAGGAATGTGGGGAAGAGATCGCCGCAGTCATCTTGACCCCTTATCATCATGCGGCTTTCGGGGCCTCGGAAATGCCTGCGGACGGCTTTTGGGAAGAGGTGGAGTCAGCTTGTCGCTCGAGAGGCATCGCCCTGATCCTCGACGACGTGCGAGCTGGCTTTCGTTTACACGATGGCGGATCTCATCGCGCCTTTGGATTCACCCCGGACCTTTCTTGTTATTCGAAGGCATTAGGCAATGGGTATGCCATTTCCGCCTGCTTGGGACGGGAGGAATTCCGACGCGCCGCTCGCGAGGTGTTCTTGACTGGCAGTTGCTGGAACGACGCGGTTGCGATGGCGGCTGCGTTGAAATGCCTGGAATTGGGACCCGACAGGGGAGTGGTTGAAAAGCTGGACCAGCTTGGCCGTCGATTGGGCTCGGGACTGGAGGAGCATGCGAGCAAACATGGCCTTCCCTTGACCATGACGGGGCCGCCAGCCATGCCGTTTCCCTGTTTCGAGGAAGACGAAAACCTATATTCGATGCAGCGATTTTGTGAATCGTGCGCCGAGAAGGGGCTGTTTTTTCATCCTCATCACAATTGGTTCCTTTGCGGAGCTCACGACGAGGCTGCCATCGACGAGGCCTTGGTGGCCGCCGAGGCGGCCTTGGCCGAGATGGCGCGGGAAAACGACTAGGAAGTCAGGCTTTCGGCCAAGAACCGTCTCAGGAATTCCTCCGGGGCGTCGTTTTCCAGCAAGGCGTCTTCCAGTATCCACAACGTCTGACGGAGTTGGCGGAGCCAAAGGTCGAGCTGGCTTTCGCTAGGCTCTTTGCCTGGCATGATGCCGGGCATGACGGCAAAGGAGAAATCGCCCAGCAAGGTGGCTAGCTCCTGATTCGCCATCAATTCACGAAGGAAACGCAATTTGTCGATGCGCGAGTGGGTTCCCGAGAGCAATGGTTGCAGGCGGCGCCCAATCTCATCGCAACGGTTGGCCAAGGTGGAACGCAGGGCTTGATCCCAGGAGTTCGCTCGATCTTGTTCCTGGCTTAACTTATTGCCTGTTCGATCGAAGGGGGTGAGGTTTTCCGACAAGGCGTTTTCCAGTTCCTCGAATTTGTCCGGATGAATCAGCGTGGATCCCTCCAGCCGCGCCCCCCGATCGTTGAGATTCACCACCTGCCTTCTTCGCGCAATCGCGGCGCAATGCTCGTTCGTTTCACTCCAGTCCGAGAGAAAAGGAGTCGATACGGTATCTTCGTGGTTGCCGGGTATTTTCTTATAATGCGCGGCCATGCCCACCTGCGCGTTTCTCCCCGTCGACTCGGCGTAGCGTCGTTTGCCGTCATCGCTGCCCGAGAGATCCATACCTGCCAGCAAAACGACGGATGCCTCCAGGTAATCCGCCAGCAGGAAGGCGGAGAGTCCGGCGTTGTTGACTGCCAGTAAATCGGTCTTGGCGACTCCTTTCACTGCCAGCCAGTCCTCCGTCAGGACACGGCCCGAAAGATAGCGGACGTTTTCTCTCCATGCAGCTCGCCAACTGGGATGAGATTGAGAAGAGAGGACGGCGATGCCAGGGCAAAGGGTCGAGGAGTCGCAGCTGGCGAGTGTTTTCTCCGGGTCCATGTTCACCACCAAGTCCGGCGAAACCCCATGCTTGGCCAAGGCCTTGATGGCGCTGTCGGCGGCAATGACCACCGCATCGCTGCACGTTTCCACCAGAAGGGGTAGGGTGACGTCCAGGGAGGGCCCCGCCCCGACTACTACCGCCAAGGAGCCTTCCGCCGCCCCTCGCCAAGAGCCCGGCACCCTTGCCTGCAGGTACCCCGGGAGGTTGCGGAAAACGTTTTGCTGGCGCAAAGGGCCGGTTTCCGAACGGGTGCGCCGAGCCCGCAAGGTCGCCTCCGTTTGCTGCATGACGAGGTTCAACGCGTTCAGGTAGACGGGGCTGTCGGGATTAATAGCGGAGCTCACCCTGACACTGGGCATGACCTCGTAATTGAGGCCGAGAAAATCTTGCAGGGTTTCTTGAGGAAAATGGCCGCCCGATGCGTTTACCATTACCTGCGTGAGGTTCGAGGGAGGCAGTGAGGGCGCTTGGGCGTCGCCTTCCACCGCGATCCAAAGCACGCCGGCGGGGTGTTTCTCGCACTGAGTCTTTAGTTCGGTTGCATCGACGGGACCCAGAAGTACGGCGGTGGTGGATCCGGGAGTATCGTTTTCAGACAGCCAGTGAGTGGGCATGACGCTCATGTATCGTCTGCCCCGACGCCCGCGTCAAACTCGGATTCCCGGGTTTTCCTTCTCCTTTCGCAATAGGATGGACTTTCGCAAGGGAATCACTATTGTCGTTTGTCCTTCATGCTCAACGGAAAGTCAATTTTGGTTACGGGTGGAACGGGATCTTTCGGCTCTCGTTTCATCCAGAGTGTTTTGCGCGATTACGAACCGCGGCGCGTGATCATTTATTCACGCGACGAGTGGAAACAGTCGGAAATGTCGGCCAAACCCGAATTTCAGGATCCCGCCCTGCGTTTTTTCCTAGGTGACGTGCGAGATCGCCAACGCCTTCTACGCGCCATGCGGGGAGTCGACTACGTCGTCCATGCGGCGGCTCTCAAGCAAGTGCCCGCGGCGGAATACAACCCACACGAGTTCATCAAGACGAACATCGACGGGGCCATGAACGTGGTGGAGGCATCGCTTACCTGCGGGGTCGAGAAAGTGATCGCCCTGAGTACCGACAAGGCGGTTAATCCGGTCAATCTCTACGGGGCCACCAAGCTTTGTTCCGACAAGGTGTTCATCGCGGCCAACAGTTACGCCGGCGACTCGGGAACTATTTTTTCCGTGGTTCGCTATGGCAACGTCATCGGTAGTCGGGGTAGTGTCATTCCCCTGTTCGTCAAGCAACGCGAAACGGGCAAGCTGACGGTGACGGATTCGAAGATGACCCGCTTTTTGCTTAGCCTCGACGAGGGCGTCAGTTTCGTTCAGCAGTCCTTGGTTCGCATGGTGGGCGGAGAATTGTTCGTACCGAAAATTCCCAGTTGTTCGCTGGAGGATCTCATCGAGGTCTTGGCTCCCGATTGCGAATGGGACGAAATCGGGTTGAGACCCGGCGAGAAAATGCACGAAGTCCTCATTCCCGAGGACGAGGCCCACAACGTCTTGGATTTCGACACCCATTTCGTGATTCAGCCGGTACAGGCCTTTTGGGGGAATAGGATCGGCATTCTGGGAGGCGCTTCTTGTTCCACAGGGTTTTGCTATTCCAGCGATCGCAACGAAAACTTTCTCGATCGCGAAAGGCTGGCCAAGCTCTTGAGCGATTACTTGCCCGAAAAGACCGGATCCTGAGGTTTCGGGGTCGGTCCCGCCCGCGATGACTCCCGATGTTTGCCTAGATCGTTTATCCGACGAAAAAGCGGCTCCTTTCCTCGTGGCCGAGCTTTCCGGCAACCATGGGGGCGACCTCGAGCGAGCCTACGACCTCGTCGACGCCGCCGCGGACAGCGGAGCGGATGCCGTGAAGCTGCAGACCTACCGTCCGGATACCATTACGGTGGAGGCTCGCGACGATCGTTTTCTGATCGAGGAAGGCCTTTGGGCGGGTCGCTACCTGCACGATCTCTACTCGGAGGCCATGACTCCTTGGGATTGGCATGGGCCCTTGGCCGAGAAGGCGGCCCAACGCGACCTGTTCCTTTTCAGTTCGCCTTTCGACGAAACGGCGGTCGATTTCCTGGAGGACACCATTGACCCGCCCTTGCACAAGATCGCTTCCTTCGAGCTCAACCATGCGCCGTTGTTGCGTAAGGTTGCCCGGACGGGTAAACCCGTGGCGGCCAGCGTGGGGGTTTCGACTCATTCGGAGATCGCTTCCGCGGTGGAAACCTTGAAAGGGGAGGGCTGCCCTCTCGTCCTGTTGCTCCAGTGCGTCAGTGAGTATCCCGCCGATCCTCGGAATTTCAACCTCTCCGCCATGCCCGAGATGGCTGCCGAATTCGAGGTGGAAGTCGGCTTGTCCGATCATTCTCCCGGACATTTGGCTGCGGTCGCGGCTACTGCCTTGGGAGCTAGGTTGATTGAGAAGCATTTGGTTCTCGGCCGAGAAGATGGGGCGATTGACGCAGGGTTTTCCATGGAACCCGACGAGTTCAAGGAAATGACTGCAGCGGTGCGTTTGGCGCATGCCGCCCTAGGGTCTTCTCGGGCAGGGGTCGAGCCGGATTCCCCTGTTCGCCGGTTTCGTCGATCCATCTTGGTGGCCCAGCCGATTCGCAGAGGAGAAACTCTCACCAGCGAGAACCTGCGCGTGGCGCGACCGGGGGACGGCTTGGATCCTGCCCGTTGGGAAGAAATTCTTGGCAAATCGGCCACCGGCGACTTTTCGATTGGGCACCCCTTGGGCGAGGCCGACTGGGTATAGGCGAGGAAGGCTCCTTTACTCCATGCCGCTGAACTCGTCGCGACCTTCCTCGTCCCGGACCAGCCGGTGGCCTGAGGGGAAAGTGAAGGGCTCGACAGTCTCCAGGTCCTGACCGGCCGATTCCTTCAGGAACCATTCGATGCTTTGCAGGCCGCAGGAGAGGGCGAGGGGAGTGGCGCCTCCAAGGCGAGCATTGGTTTCGAGGACGCGCAATTGGTATTCCTCGTCCACGATTGCTTGGACCAGTCCATGGCCTCGCAAACCGATGCCGGCGGCGAGGTCTCCAAGATCTCGCTCCCATTCGACTTTGCGAAAGGTGGTGGTTACCTTTGATTCGCCGTCTACCACCAAGTCTCGCCAGCGAAGAACGACACCGCGGGTTTGGCCTGATCGATCGACGTAAAGGTCGGCGCTTAGCTCCCTTCCTTCCAAGTAAGGCTGGAAAACAGGTGCTTCCATGCCGCTTGCTCGTTGGGCCGCTTCTTCCGCGGAGAGACCGAGATGGATTCCACGTGAACCGGAACCATGACGTTCCTTCACGACAAAACGTTCCGCCTCCAGCGACGAAGGGGTCTCCGCGGTTGGGATCGCGGGAAATCCCAGTTCGCTTGCCTTGGACGCGAATAGGAACTTGTCCAGGCAGACCATCACGGTGTCCGGCGGACTGACCATGACAGGCACTCCCGCTGCCAGCAAAACGTCGCGAGCTTCCGCGAAAAACGATAACTCGCCGTCTCGCGTGGGTATCAAGTGAGTGAAACCGTTTTCTGCGCAAAAGTCGGCGAATTCGTTGGCTGAACTTTGGTCCAAGGGAGGGGTTTCGATAAATTCCTCGACCCTTGTCCGTCCCGGGCAATCGGGGTTGCTGTCTCCACCGATCACCTCTGCTTCCGGATGGAAAGCGCGAGCTTGCTCGAGCACGAAATCGTAGAGGGACGTCTTCCTCGACAAACTGGTAAACAGGATACGAGGGGCCGGCGTTTGCGGGCTAGAACTCATCTTCTTTGAAATCCTCGCGGAGAAATCCGTGGAGATGAGCGTCCACCATCTCTCCTCCTTTGCAGACATGCTTGCGGAGGATACCTTCCTGTTTGAAACCATTGGCCTCGATCGCTTGCACGTGCCAAGTGCGGTTTCCGTAGGCTTCCGTGGTCAGGCGGTTGAGCTCGAGCTGCTTGAACGCCAGCCGCTTCAGCAGAGTAAGGAAAACGCCCATTTCACGGCCGTACGATTGCTTGTCCTCCGTCCGTTCGGGATTAAGCAGGAAGGAAACCTCTCCCCGCTTCGCTTTCCAGTCCAGGTGGACGATGCCGCCATATCCTATGAGGATTCCGTTCAGCAGGTACGCGAGGATCACCATGGGAGGTCGTTCCATCCCGAACGTGGGTGCCACCACTTCGCGAAAATAACGGAGCTGTTCATCGGGCTCAAGTGGAGCGGATTGGCGCAGGACGTCGATTTGCTCGTTTCTCCACCGCATGATGGGCAAGGCGTCCGTCATCCTCACGGAGGTGATCTCGTATTCCCGGAACCTTCCGTCGAAGCCCTCCAGCAAGCTGTATCCCGTGGCGCTCATGAAAAACGGTTTCAAGCGGCGCCGTGAAAGGCCGCGAGTTCCTCCAGCACCCGTTCTTGCTCTTCGTCGGTCATCTTGGGAAACAAGGGAATGCTGAGGCAACGGGAAAAAAAGGATTCGGCCCCAGGCAGGCGCTGCCTGCCGAGGATGCCCTCGTAGTAAGGGTGGCGGTAGACCGGGATGTAATGAACTTGGCAATGGATACCTCGTTTCTTCAGAAACTCATAACAAGAATCCCGAAGAGCGGGATCCTTGAACAACACGACGTAGAGGTGATGGGCATGACCTTCTTCCGAAGGAGGAAGATCGAGGAACTCACTGAAAGGAGCTTGGGCGAGGGCTTCTCCGTAACGGGAGGCCAAGGCCCGTCTCCTTTCCAGGAAAAAATCAAGTTTGTCCAACTGCCCCAAGCCAAGGGCCGCTTGCAAGTCCGTCATGCGGTAGTTCCATCCCAGCTCCTTTTGTTCGTAATGCCACCCGGGCATGTTCGTGCTGTTCTCTCCCTCGATCGAGGAACGGGAGATGCCATGACTTCGCAAGCAACTCATCCGCTCGGCCAAGGCATCGTCGTTGGTCACCACCGCTCCGCCTTCCGCGGTGCAGAGATGCTTGACTGGATGAAAGCTCAGGACCGCAGAGACACTATTCTCGCACGATGCGCTCGCGCTCATGCCCCCCTGCCCATAGGAGCCGAGCGAGTGGGCGGCGTCCTCCACCACCTGGCAACCGGCCTTCGTCGCCACTTCCTCGATTTTATCAAGAGGCGCCAACCGTCCCGCATAAGACACGGGAACGACCAAGTTGGTTTTATCGCGATCGAGCGACGTTTCCTCGATGACTTGAGAAAGCGAAGCGGGATCCATGTTGCCGGTGAGCGGATCCACGTCGCAGAACCGAACTTCGGCGCCGCAGTAGCGGAAAGCGTTGGCGGTCGCGGCAAAAGTGATGGGGGTTGTGATGCCAACGGAACCTTTCTCGACCCCAAGAGCCGCATAGCTCAGGTGCAGGGCCGCCGTTCCGTGGGAAACCGCCACTGCTCGCTTCACGCCCGCCCGTTTGGCCAAGGCGTTCTCGAAGCTTGCCAAGGTAGGGCCTTGGGTTACCCAATCGGAGCGGAGGACGCGGCAGACGGCTTCCACGTCTTCCTCGTCGATCCACTGTCTGGAATAAGGGATCGTCTCCATGCAGGTAGTTAGGGAATCCATGGGAAAACCCTCTTTCAAGCGTTTTCGTTGCGAGATGGAATCGGAATTGCTATGCAGTGGGATGAAAATGACTCACTTTTTACCTGACTTGGGGCGCCTTTCATGAGGATCGTCGGTTCAGTGATCGCTCGCCTGGGAAGCAAGCGTTTGCCCTTCAAGAACCTCTTGCCCTTCGACGGCGTGCCTTTGGTGCGTCGAGCAGTGGCCTTTCTGCAGGACTGTTCCGAGGTCGACCAAGTGGTCGTTTCGACCGAAAGCGAGTTGGTTGCCCGAACCTGCTTCGACACGGGGGCGGAAATTTTGCGCAGACCCGAGGAGTTGGCCGGGGACAAGGTCGCCTCCATTCCCGTTTTTCAACACCTCCTCGAGCATTATCCATGCGACCTTCACGTAAACTACAATTGCAATTTCCCCATTTGCGACACGGACGTGGTGTCCCGCGCCATCGAGTTGGCCGGGCAAACCGGCGAAGCCCTCTCCGTGCCTTTCGCCGTTTGGGCCCAGACCCGCGAACGCTTGGAGAACTATGGTGACCCCTTCGATATCACCGCCACGCGTTTCGAGGACGATCGCATTTCCGAAATCGACGTCCATCATGAAGAGGATTTGTTGAAGACTCATCGGGTGCATCAGCTTGGTTTCGATGAGAAATGGGGAAAATTTTGAGAAAAATCGTCCATTTGAGTAAAGTTTGCGTTGGAGCGACCGATCATTTAACCTGTAGATACGATCTTATTTATTTCTTACTTCGCGCATGAAGACCAAACAAGGACTCCTCACCGCCTTCTTCTTGGTGGCCACTTTTTTCCCATCCGCACTCCTCGCCTTGGGGCCCGACTCCAAAGAGAAGAAGCAGAGCAACGGGTATTTGAGGCATGCCCTGCCCATTGAATTGTCCTTCGGCATCGATGCCCTGCCCGCCGACCGCATGATGCTGGTCACCAAGGCTCCCAAGGTATTGACTGACCTTCCCTTGATCAAGGCTCCTCCTCCTCCCCCGGGTTTCGCTGAAGAGGCCAACAGTACGGCAACGCCTGAGCCAGCGCTCGAGCCAGTGGTCACGGTTGACCCGCCGGCCCCCGTCCTTTCCGTGCCCGCTCCGGATCCACTCGGATCTCCTTCCGTGCTGGTCCCTCAAGTGGGTTCGCGCATCACTACCACGGATCAGGTCATACAGTTGCTGGAATTGCGGGCAAAGAACCCTTCCGCTTCCGGTCTGGAGCATCACGTCGTAGTGCCTTTTCAAATGCCGCATTCGCAGGCGCCTTCCGCGGGTGTGTTCAAATCCAAGACGGAGACGCGTTACATCAAGCGCATCAAGTAAAAAGGAGCTACTCATCATGAGAATCCCGACCTATTGGTATTTCATTGCATCGATTCCGGTCATTGCTTGCGCTTACGTTGCTCTTGGCCAAGTAAACGACGACGAGGTCGACGACTTTCTCAAGAATAGCGGGGAACTGCTCCAGTCGTTCGAAGACGATAGTTTCGACGACAAGGTATCCGTTGAACCTGCCGACGACGTAACCCCTCCCGCCAAGGACGGCAACGAACCCTTCCGTTCCGAGAATGCCTTGATGCCCAATCGCCTTCTTGACTTGGAAGAAGAGGAGGAGGGCACAGTCGATCCCCCCATCGATCCCGAACCCACCCCGCGCGTCGTGACTTCAGGAAGTTCGTCCGGAGCCATGGCCGTGGATCCCCTCGATGCGCTTTCCATCGACGAGCAACGTCGTCGCTACGAAGCGATGAGCCTCGAGCAAATGCTCAGAAACGTAAAACGTTTGCCGGAAGGATTTGAAGGTCAGGGAAATTCAGGCTCGGGTTTGGATGCCGTGGATCTCTTGCCAAACCCGGATTCCGGGGCTGGCCAAGGAACTCCCGATCCCGATTCGGGGAGCGTTGCCCCGGGGGCCGGAGCGCAGGACCCGCGTGACGATGGTTCCAGTTCCCCTACCTACTCGACACGGGAAATTCCTATGATGGATAGTTCCGAGGTGAAAGAGGATCCCGAGGACGAACCCTACGTCGTTCTTGATGGAGACCGTTTGGACGGTAAACTTGCAGAGAAAATTCGCGAGGCCATCCAGCACACCAGGATGGCTCATTCCGGAACTGGTTACCCTGGACCCAATGCCTCCGTGGAGAGAGCCGTGAACTATTGCAACAAGGTGCTCGTTCAGCTGGGAGAGCCGGAACATAAGCAATACCGCAGGGATCTGCTGCTTGCTCTCGTCAAGATGTTCGAGAGATGTGAAATGTGGGTGGAAGCCGCCAAAACGCGAGAGCGTTGCCTCGAGGAGTTCGCCTCGGATGCCAAGTATCCCTTCGAGAATGGCGAGGATATGCCCACCATAGCCGAGATGCACATCGAGCTCGGTCGCATCTATCGTCGAATAGGCGCTTTCCGGATGGCCAAGAACAAGTTCTACGACGGCCTCAACGCCACCTTGGCCGTCCCCAAGGAAAAGGCTTTCGCCTTCAAGCGCATAGCCGACGAAGCCATGTTGGAAATCGCCGAGACTCACCTCGACATGGAGGACTACGACAACGCCATAAAATACTTTTCACGCCTGCTCAAGGTCTCTCGGTTGCATGAAATACAAAAGGGCAGCGCCTTCTTCAAGCATGCCTATGCACACTACCAAAGAGCGCGCATGAACCTGCGGCATGAAGCGCGAATGAAGGACGATCCCAAACGCAAGCATCTCAGGCCCGAGTATGAACCCGGTAAGGCTCCCGAAGCCGATTTGGCCAAGGTCAGGCACGACCTCCGCGGTTTCGCCCAACGGTTTCCCGAAAGCCAGTACGTGCCCGAAAGTTATTACCTCCTCGCCCTCACCCATGACCAGTTGCATGAAAAGGACGATGCCCTGAAGCAAGTGGAAGCCTTGCTCCGCACCTCTCCCTATAATCCCATCGAGATTGACAAGGCCTTGGATAATCCCCAGCGCAAAATCGACACCGTCCAAGTCTCCAGGGATATTGCGCTTTGGAACTTCTGGAAGAAAAAGACCGGGAATTACTTGGCCAACGAGTTTTTCGAGGAGGGCGACTACTTCAAGGCCCTGCGCGTCTACCAAGCCCTTTCCGAGATCGACGACGAGCCTTCCTGGAAAATCCCCATTCGCTATCAAATGGGGCTTTGTCACGAACGCCTCGGACACGTCGGCGAAGCTCGCCGAGTATATACCGAGCTCGTCGAGGCACCCATTGGCGAGGCGGAAAACGTAAACGTCCAGTTGGTCCGCGACATGGCCAAGAACCGGCTCAATTTCGTAGGTTGGGCAACCGCGGCCGACAAGTTGCTCCTCAAGGCCGCGGCTCGTTCGCGCCCTTGACCGTCCGGGGAATCTTTCCGGTACCTCCTGCCTGCTTCTTCCCGCATCATGGAACCCGAAGACGTACTCCGGCGGCACCTCGAGCTTTGCACGAACGTGCACACCCTCCTCATCGAGGAGAATTCCTGGCTCAAGAAGCACAAGACCCTTCCCGCCGAGGAAATCCTCACCCGCAAACACCAGGTACTGCCCATGCTTGACGAGTCGCTGGCCTCGCTCAAGAAACTGCAACCTGAGAACTTTTCCCCCTTCGGCGACTGCAAGGAGCTGGTGAACGCCTCGCATGCCAAGCTCATGCAAATCTTCTACCTCGACCGCGAAAACGAAGATTTACTACAGAAGCTCGTCGAACCACCCGCCGATCGCGCTCAGTTCAATCGCTTTACCAACAAGGAAGAGATCAACGAGTTTCACGGCGTCGAGGAAGCTCCTCCCACCGCAGGCGACGTGCCGCCACCGATCGAGCCCGAGCAACCGCCTCCTGCCCAGCCGCCGCCTCCTGCCCAGCCGCCGCCGCCCTCAGGTCCTCGCGGCGGTGACCCTTCCGCCGATCCCGATCCTCCGGGCGGTCGTCTCGCATAGGCTGACCAAGCCTTTGCCTCGTTCTGGTCGCGAAGCCATTGGGCTTTCTTGGCTTTTGAGGTGAGTTTCCCTTCGCAACCCATTGCTGGTTAGCGACTTCAGGGTCTTGTTGCCCCTTTCGTTCGAGGTTTGAATCCATTCTTGAACTAAAACTTTTTCATAATAAAATGTTAATTTTCAGCGATTTTCGCTAATACCCCTTGTGCACATGTTTGCCCACTACAGTTTGAATCTCCTTCACGCGCGTGCGTCGGCGCGCTCTCGCTCGGGAGCGGCACTAATGACCAAGCCCGTCTTGTTCCTTGCCTCGCTTCTTCCCGCTGCCACTTTCGCCGACAATACCCATACCGCTACCGTCAACGGCTCCAGAGGGACCACCCCCAACCAAACCGTTTCCGGGCAATACGGTGGGTCCGTCACCCCGTTCCAGCTCACGCCCGCTGCCGGTTCCATGAGCGCCCAGACGGTCGAGGCCACCGGTCCGGGCGGCAGCACGCCGACTTTTCAGCTTTATCCCTCCGGCGGCGTGATATCCACCGTCACCGGCACGGGGAGCGGTTATGCCCAGGGGGAAACGCCCGCAGTCACCCTGGAGCGCTATGGGCAACTCGTGAACGGCATCACCGCCACCGCCACGGGACAAGCCAACGGTTCCCTCATCATCACTTTCTCGGGCAATGCGGGCGATGATTCGGCCGTTGATATTACCGTGGCAGCAGGCGCCCCGCACTACGCCACCTCTTCCTTCACCGGCCAAGGCTCGGGGTACGATACTTCGGAGACTCCCGTCGTCACCGTCACCAAGCCTTCCCAAGCAACCATCACTACCACCGCGACCGTTGCTGGCGACGGTACGCTTTCCTTCACCTTGCCGGCCACCGACGAAACGGGAACTCATACCGTCTCCGCGGCCAACGGCACCTATTTCCAGATTCCGGCTGCCAACGACAAGGGCTCCGGTTACCTTGAAAACGAGATACCGGGAGTGGTCATCACGCGGAGTGGAGTTCCCGTCGGCGGAGTGGCGGGAGCCGCGGCCGGCGGCAGCGACGGCAAGGTCGACATGGGGTTCTCCGGCAACGCCGGCAGCGCCACCCCCGTCGACGTGTCGGTTTCGCCCGGCGGCCTGGCTTTGCCGCAAACCACTCTCTCCGGCATCGGTTCCGGTTATTCGGCAAACGAAGCCGCTCCTACCGTTACCATTACAGGCTCGGACAAGGGCACCCTCGCCGCCACCACCTCCATCAACGGCAACGGCACCCTCGAACTTTCCTTCACGGGCAACCCCTCCGGCACCGGCGCCATCACCGCGGCGATTGCCGACGGAGTGATGCAGGCTCCCGCCAACCTCTCCGGGGTTGGCTCGGGATTCAACGATGTTGCTCCCGCCCCTTCGATTTCCATCACCGGGGCCGACGCGGGTACCCTCGGGGCCACCGTGGTGGTCAACGGCAACGGTACCCTCGACGTTTCGTTTTTCGGAACTCCCGACGGCAACGGCACCCTCACCGTGGCTTTCATGCAAGTCGTTGACGACGCGCCCACCGTGCTCAACCCCCTGGCCGACGTCGTCACCACCGAGGACGCCTCCAACTTCATCATCTCCTTGGCGGACGTTTTCGACGACGAAGACAACAACAACTCGCTCATCACCACGACCGCCAGTTCCAGTGACCCTTCCCTCGTCACCTTATCCATCGCGGGTGACTACCTCACCCTCGATTTCCAGCCCGACCAAAACGGCTCCGCCACCGTAACGGTGACCGGCACCTCCAACGGGCTCGTCGTGGCCGACTCCTTCGACGTCAACGTAGCCGGGGTGAACGACGCTCCCGTCTTTGCCGGTGGCTCCACCTTCACCACCGCCGAGAACAATGCTTCGGCCAGCTTCCTCGTAGGGGCCACCGATGCCGACGGCGATGCCCTGACCTATACCAAAACCGGCCCCGACGCGGACAAGTTCACCCTCAACGTAAACACCGGGGAGCTCACCTGGAACGCCGCTCCCGACTACGAGGCCAACGCCTCCGCCGCAGGCAACAACGTATATTCCGTATCCGTCACCGTGTCCGACGGCACGGTCTCTGCCACCCAAGCCGTTGCCATCAACGTGACCGACCTCACCAGTGAAGATTCGGATGGCGACGGCCTTACGGACCAGCAGGAAATGGACGGTTACTCCTTCTTCGAGCGAATCGCAGGATCTTTTACCTGGTCACAAGCCAAATCGGATGCGGAAAGCAGGGGCGGTCATTTGGCTACCATCACCAGCGCGGCAGAAAACGCCAAGGTCGTCGCCGTTGCCAACCATGGTGATTGGCTCGGCGCTTGGGATGCCGTGCAAGAAGGGCAATGGCAATGGGTGACGGGCGAGTCTTGGGGATATGCGAATTGGAAAAGCGGTCAGCCGGATAACTCCTCCAATGAAGATTACTTGCATATTTATACCAGCAACGCGGATTTCGGTAAGTGGAATGACATTCAAGGACACGTACCCAATGGCTACGTTCTGGAAAAAACGATCACCACCAACCCTCAACTCGCCGATTCGGATGGAGATGGCTTCATTGATTCATTGGAATCCTCGCTTGGCAGCAATGCCAGCGACCGGAATTCCTCGCCACTCGACCTGGGCCTCGTCGCCCATTACCGCTTCGACGAGACCTCGGGATCGACCGCGGCAGATTCCTCGGGCAATGGCTACGACGCCATCCTCTACAACGCGAGCAACGGCCCCTCCACTTGGGTCGAGGGTAAAGTGAACGGCGGCATCCAACTCGACGGTGCCAACGACTACCTCGCCATCAAGAATTTGAACTATACCCAAGCCGGCCAGATCCCCGCCGTCACCATAGCCGCATGGATAAAGACGGCGGCAAGCACGGGCCGAAAGCGCATTATCAGTTTCGACCGCAGCGAGGTATGGCACTTCGCAGTGGGAGTAGACAGCAACCCAGGCAAGCTGCACCTCGCCACTACGGATTCAAGGGGTTCTTCCTCGGGAACGTCGGACGGCTACGGCCAAACCGTGGTGAGCGACAATGCATGGCACTTGGTCGCTGTTAGTTATGACTCCGCAACCAGCCTGAAGAAATTTTACGTCGATGGTGTTCTTGATGGCTCCTCCTCGGTTCATGGCAACCGCGCCCTTGGCTCAGGTACCTCTCGCTTCGGCACGATCGGAGCAGGCAATGAGGATGCCGCATTCAACCAGCACTCATCCGGTTCGCGTGGCGGTTTCTTCAACGGCGCCCTCGATGAAATTCGCATCTACGACCGGGCCCTGACTGATGTCGAGATTGCCGCCCTCTACCAAATGGAAAACACGCCGCCGGCCAGCCAGTACACCTTGTCCCTAACCGCCGACGCCGGCGGTTCCGTCACAGGCGACGGCAACTATTCGGCCGATGCCAACGCTAGCATCATCGCCACGCCCGACGTCGGCTATCACTTCACTTCGTGGGCCGGCTCCGGGATAGCCGACCCCTCTGCCGCCACCACCACCGTGCTGATGGACCAGAACCACAGCGTGACGGCCAATTTCGCGATCAACCAATACGCCTTGACCGCCACCGGTGGGGCAGGGGGCTCCGCCTCCGGGGCGGGTACCTATTCCCATGACGCCAACGCCAGCATCACCGCCATTCCCGACGTTGGCCATCACTTCACCCACTGGACCGGTTCCGGCATCGCCGACCCGAATGCCGCGACCACCACCGTGCTGATGGACCAGAACCGGTCCGTCACCGCCCACTTCGCAGTCACCAACCAGCCTCCCACCGATCTTCACTTGTCGAGCCTCACCATTCTCGAAAACCAGCCCATCGGGGCCATCGTGGGCGAGTTTAACGCCACCGATCCCAACGATCTCACCGGTACCGGGTCTTATACCTACACCTTGGTCGCCGGCGAAGGAGCCGACTGGAATTCCGAGTATGCAATCGACGCCAATGGCACCTTGGTCACCGGAGTGACCTATGACTTCGAGGGCGAAAACAGCGACGGCGACCCGACTATCGGCATACGCGTCCAAGTTACCGACGATCACAACGCGACCTTCTCCAAGGCCTTCGTCCTCACCATCCTCGACGACAACGACGAGGACGTCGACCAAGACGGACTCACCGAAGGCCAAGAAGAAGCCCTCGGCACCAGCGACCTCAACTCCGACACCGACGGCGACGGTTTCCCCGATGCCGACGAAGTAGCCGAGGGCAGCGACCCGACCTCGGCCGAGTCGCGCCCCAACTGGGCGCCCACGGAAATTTCCCTGACTCCCCGTACGATTCTCGAGAACCAGCCCGAGGGCACCCTCGTCGGCGTGTTCTCCACCGAGGATCCCGACCACAATGATACCCATGTCTACGCCTTGGTCGATGGCAGCGGCAGCCAAGACAACTCATCCTTCCAGATCGCGGGCAATGCCCTGTATGCCTTGGAAAACTTCGATTTCGAGACCAAGTCCAGTTACAATATTCGTGTGCGCTCGACCGATGCCAAGGGCCTCAAAAAGCGCAAAAGCTTTACCGTGCAGGTGCTCGACGCCTTCATCCCCGGTGTGGAGACCCTCGCCGCGACCAAGGTGAAAGCCGCCTCCGCCCGTTTGCGTGGCAGCCTCCTCGACGACGGCGGACTCGACCTCCTGGAAGGCGGCTTCGTCCTGAGTCGCTCGCCCGATCCCGAACGCGGCAAGGCCGGCGTGACCACCTTCCCCGGCGAACCAAGCGGGCAGGGCGGTTTCTTCATCCACAAGGCGACTGGGCTGTCTTCCGGCGTAAACTATTATTACCGGGCCTACGCCGGCAACGCCGAAGGCATCAGCTACGGGGAGCAGGTCAAGTTCAGGACTGCGACCTCCTCGGATGGCCTGCTTGGCAACGCCGCCATCATGCCCGACTCGCCGAACTGGCGCGAGTCCCCCTGGTTCGGCTCCTTCTTCCGGGCCAACGAAAACTGGATCTACCACGCCGACTTCGGCTGGCTCTACCTCTCGGGCGACGACACCGACAGCATCTGGGTCTGGTCCCAGTCCCTCGGCTGGCTCTGGACCAGCAAAAACGTCTACCCCTACCTCTACCGCCCGCAGGAAAGCAACTGGTACCTCTTCATGAAAAACGTCCCGGGTCGCACCATACTCTTCCGCTACGCCACCGGCCAGTGGATGGACTGGAACGCGGAGGAATGAGTGCGAAGTTTGGAATTCGGAGTGCGGAACGAAGAATAAAGCGGAAATATCATGAAACCAATCTCTCACAGGGCCACGGAGGAATACAAAGCGTGAATTGGAAGAACGTAACCGCACTCCACACTCCGCACTCCGCACTATCTCGGTTGCTCCCCTTGTCATTGCGAGGAGCCCAGCGACGCGGCAATCCAGTATCTTCCGTCTCTGTCCCTTTTCGGCTCTGCGTGAGAACGTTTCTCCTCGTTTTCGCTTCCTTTGCGTTTTTCGCGAGCATCGCCCCAGCCGCTCCCCCGGTGGCGGTCGATGACAGGTTCGTCGTGGATGAAGGTGGCACCCTTACTGTCCGGGACAGTTTTCCTGACACCGTGACGGCGCAGGATCCGTCGCTCTATTGGCGATTCGACGATTCGACCCCCAATACAACCTCGGCAGCTATAGACCGCTCCGATTCCATTTCTTCTGCCGCCATTCACACATACGCTTCTGCTTATGGACAAAATGAAACCCCCACTTTGCGCTCCTCAAATGGTTTCAAGGGATTTGCCGATACCAATACTTGGTTCGGCTTTGGTGCGGAGGCTGGCACATCTGGATATATGAATTCCTTGATTTCGCCTACCAGTGGCTGGGGCAGTGACATGGGGGCTATCAGCTTTTGGTTCAAGACTGCTAGTCCGGGTGGAGATACTTCCGATTCTGATGATGGCAATAAAGCACCGGATGCTCTTTTCGCTGGCATCAGCGCTAAAAGTTCTTCGAACAAGCCGGCTTCCTATTATCGAACCTCTGTCCTTGTTGGCCTGGTTGATGGCAAGATTATTTTTCGTGTCTCTGAGAACGATGTTCCAATTGTTGAGTTCCTCACAACCAATACCTACAACGATTCGGAATGGCACCACGTGGTGGCATCTTGGGACAATGCGAATGATGTCAGCGGTTTTTACGTCGACGGCGGTAGTTTGGGTGGAGCAGCAAAGAGTGAGACCATGAAGAACTTTGACTTCGGGCTGTCTTCCGATTTCGACTTCAGCGGATATGACATTCATGTGGGTAAAGGAGCTTACTCCAAGACTGTTTATTCGGGTTTCCTCGACGAACTTGCCATCTGGGAGCACAAGACTCTGACGGCCGAAAATGCCCGCGATCTCTACTTAAGCGCCCTCGGGGGCTTGCTTTCCAATGACACCGATGCTGACGGCGATTCCTTGACCGCGACCAAACTGTCGGATCCATCGGCCGGCACCTTGGACTTCAATTCCACCGGAGCCTTCTCTTACGACGCCACGGGAGTTTCCGCTGGCACCTACACTTTCACCTACAAGGTCAACGACGGCAGTTTGGATTCCAACTTGGCTACCGTCAGCATCAAGGTGAACGGAGCCCCAACCGGAACCGATGACAGTTCCTACAGCGTTGCCCCTGGCTCAACGCTCACAGTACCTGCATCGACCGGAGTTTTAGCCAATGATTCGGATCCCAATGGCGATGCGCTGAGCGCCTTCCTCGCCAGCAATCCATCCGCAGGAACGCTTGCCCTCAGTGCCGATGGTTCCTTTACCTACGATGCCACGGGTGTTTCCACGGGGACTTACACCTTCACCTACAAGGCCAGTGATGGCAGCTTGGAGGCAGCCAGCGCAAACACCGTAACTATTTCGGTAACCGCTTACGACCCGCCCGTTATAACGCAGGGCGTGGGGCCTTTGACCGTCACTATGTCGGAAGATGGTTCTCCGACCGCTTGGTCGGCCCCAACAGTAGCGGCAACGGACTCTGATACGTCTTCCTCTACCTTGGTCTGGGGAGTGTACGCTCAAGCATCTCATGGTACCGCCACGGTTTCGGGCACGGGAACTTCTCCCAGCACCTTCACTTACGTTCCAACCGCCGATTATAATGGAACCGACAATTTCGTAATCCAGGTCAGTGATGGCATCCAAATCGACACGATCGCTGTAGAAGTCACGATTCAGGGGGTCAACGACAATAACCCCGTGATCTCTTCCAACGGCGGCGGGTCGACTGCTTCGGTCAGCATGGCGGAGAACCAGACGGCGGTAACCACGGTAACGGCGACCGATGCGGACGGCGAAAACATGACCTACAGTATAACCGGTGGCGATGACCAGGCGGTTTTCTCCATCGTGTCGGGAACCGGAGTCCTGACTTTCTCCAGTGCCACCGATTTCGAGAATCCGACTGCTCCAAGCAGCGACAACACCTACGTCGTGAACGTCACCGCCAGCGATGGGGCCAACACCGATTCCCAAATTATCACGGTGACCGTGACCGACGTCAACGAGGCGCCGGTGATCACGAGTCTGGAAGGTAACGCCACGGCATCGGTCAGCGTGTCGGAAGGGCAAACCTCGGCGGCCACCGTGACGGCGAACGATCCCGAGGGGGCTTCCTTGACCTACAGCATTAGTGGCGGAGCGGATCAGGCGAGTTTCAGCATCGTGTCCAGTACGGGCGTGCTTACTTTCCAGTCCGCCCCCGATTTCTCAAGTCCCGCCGATGCC
>PBLJ01000012.1 GCA_002721705.1 Opitutia bacterium | reverse complement strand
GATATCCACAATGAACTCTTCTCCATCGACGCCAACGGCAGCCTTCGAACCAACCAGCCTCTGGACGAAGAAAGCGGGGCATGGCTTCAGATACGCATCCGGGCTACCGACGACGAAAACGGCAGCGCTGAGCAGCCTTTCGACGTTTTAGTGTTCGATGATTCCGAAGAGGATGCCGACGGCGACGGCTTGCCCGAGTTTTACGAGGATTTCATAGGCACCAGCGATTTGAATCCCGATAGCGACGGCGATGGTTCTTTGGATGGCGAGGAGCTGACTTTTGGGTCCCATCCCGACAACAACGCTTCCTACCTCGTTACCCTATCCGGCAACTTGGAATACCACGGCCCCCTCACTACCGGAGTCATCACTTGGGGTGATGGTGAAGAAGGCGGAGATAGTTTCTCGGTTGCCGGTCAGTTATCCGACGGGGTGGTTGAGATATTTTCGACGGAGGAAGCCTTTGCGGCCTTGAAAACCAATGGTTCGGTAGTCACTTGGGGTGATGACGACGAGGGTGGCAGCAGCTCTGAGGTAGCCGAGCATTTATCGGGCGGTGTGGTCAATATTTTCTCCACGGAAGATGCTTTTGCGGCCTTGAAGGAGGATGGTTCCGTGGTCACTTGGGGGGACACAGGCGAAGGCGGCGACAGCGCTGAGGTGGCGTCGCAATTGCAAGGCGGGGTGGTTGAGATATTTTCGACGGAGGAAGCCTTTGCGGCCTTGAAGGAAGATGGCTCGGTTGTTACTTGGGGTAATCCAGAGGAGGGGGGCGACAGTTTCTCGGTGGCCACTCAATTGCAAGGCGGGGTGCTCGAGATATTTTCCACGGATGAAGCCTTTGCAGCCTTGAAGGAAGGTGGTTCGGTGGTTACTTGGGGGGATGCGGAAAACGGAGGCGACAGTTCTGCCGTAGCCTTCCAAATGCAAAGCGGCGTAGTCGAAATCTTTTCCAATGAAGATGCCTTCGCGGCTTTAAAGGCAGATGGTTCGGTAGTCGCTTGGGGTATTGATGACTACGGAGGCGACAGTTCTTCGGTATCCTCTCATTTACAAGGTGGCGTGTTGGAGGTTTTCTCCACCGATGGAGCATTCGCTGCCTTGAAGACGAATGGCTCCGTGATCACTTGGGGAAGTGAGGACTGGGGCGGAGACAGTTCCTCCGTTTCGTCTCAACTGCAAGGTGGCGTGGTCGCAATCTTTTCCCATGAGGATGCCTTCGCGGCGTTGAAGCAGAATGGCTCCGTTGTTACTTGGGGTTGGGCTGAAAATGGAGGCGACAGTACCTCGGTGGCGTCGCAATTGACCGGCGGCGTGGTGGAGGTTTTTTCCACGGAAGAAGCTTTCGCTGCCTTGAAGGCAGATGGTTCGGTGGTCACTTGGGGCGATCCTGACTACGGTGGAGACAGTTCCTTGGTGGCTCATGACCTGCAAGACGGCGTCTCGAACTTAGTCGGAACCAGAAAAGCCTTTGCGGCGTTGAAAACGGATGGTTCGGTGGTCACTTGGGGGGATCCTGAATATGGCGGGGACAGTACCCCGGTCGCTTGGCATCTTTCGGGTGGCATTTTCGAAATCTACGCCAATGATTACGCCTTCGCGGCGCTTGGCGTTCAGGACAGGTTCGTTATTCAACTGGAGCACACCACGACCGGAGCGGTGACTGAAATCATTCGTCCCGCTCCAGGTCACTACGAATACCTCTTGCCGAATGGAGAAAGTTATCAGGTCACGGCCTTTCATGATCCAAACAACAACGAGGTTGTTGATGATTGGTCGGAATACTTCGGGGCTGAGGCACGGGGTACTCATGCAACCATTACCACCAACCAGGACCTTTCCGGAATCGACGTCAAATTGTGGTCGCTCCAACTTTCCAACGGCGCCGTTTTGGAGAACCAGCCCGCGGGAACCATCGTGGGGAACCTTCAGCCTGCGTATCCGGATGAGATCGGTCCCGTCACCTACGCTTTCGCCGAGGGCTTAGGCGATGACCACAATGGCCTCTTTTCCATTGATGCCAACGGGATCGTTCGTACTGCCGCTCCCTTGGACATGGAAAGCCTCGCCTTTCCCATTGTCCGCGTCCGAGCAACCCGGGAGGGTAACGCAAGCATCGAGCAACGCTTGACCCTTGTTACGCTTGATGACGACCAAGAGGATGCCGACGGCGATGGTTTGCTCGAGTTTCAGGAGGACCAACTAGGTACCAGCGACTTGCATTCCGATTCCGACGGCGATGGGATGACGGATCCCGAGGAAGTGTCTTTTGGTTCCAATCCGGATGACAACGCTTCTTTCTCCGTCACCTTGTCGGGGACGGTTAGTTATGATGGAGCGACCGATGGACAAATTCGCGTTTTCGCGGTGGCAGGTTTCGGAGGTGGCGTGACCATCGAGATGAACGACTCATATGGGGATGGCTGGAACGGGTCCGTTCTCACCATTGCGGACGATTCCAACGCCTCTGTTTTCGAGGGTACTTTCGAAGATGGTCACCAACACGTTGGAACCGCTCAGCTTGGCACTGGGCAGAGCTATCTTGTGACCGTGACTCCTGGCCAGTATGCGGATGAGGTGACTTGGAAAATCCTCTTTGACGGGGAGGTTTTGGCTGAAGGCGAAGCACCCACTAGCGTTAACTTCATAACCCCCTTCGGCAGTTCCAGCGAGATGGTTTTGACGCAACCCGGGCCATATCAGTTTGTCTTGGCAAGCAATTCGCATTACCAAGTGGCCGCTTTCGTCGATTCGAATAGCGACGACTTTCTGGACCCCCTCGAGCCAGCAGGCTTCCATTCCGAGGAACCTCTTCTCGTACTCGGGAACCTGTCTGGCATCGATATCGAGATTCTTGACAACGCCGCCCCCATTGGTTTTCAGCTTTCCGCCAACTCCGTGACGGAGAACGCCGTCCCGGGCACCATCGTGGGTTCTTTTACCGTAACCGATCCGGACGATCCCAACGGGTCGGGTTACTACTACTTCGACCTCGTCGATGGCGAGGGCTCCGAAGACAACCAACGTTTTGCTATCGAGGGCAAGCATCTGCTGTCTATCTCACCTGATTTTGAGATAGGTCCCGTTCACGATATACGGGTTCGCGTCAGTGATTCTCGCGGAGCCGCCTTCGAGAAGAACTTGGTTATTTCGGTGGTGGACGATCCTCTGGACAACGTCATTCATATTCCGAGTTCGGACTTCTTTGCCCAGGATGCCTCCAAGTTCGATCGTTTTGGCGATGACCTTTCTTTTTCCGGCAACCTTCTGGCCGTGGCCGCTTCACGCGCTGACCTCGAGGACAATAAAACCGATGCCGGTGCGGTCTATCTTTACCGAATGGAAACGGATGGCAGCGCCAGCTCATTGAGCAAGGTTACGGCTCCGGACGCCTCGACTGATGCCCGTTTCGGTTCTTCACTGGACTTGTCCGGTGATCTTCTGGTAGTGGGAGCTCCGGATGCTGGTCAAGAGTCTAACTCAAGCCATGAGGGGGCGGCTTACCTCTATCGCGTCCATCCCAATGGTTCCGTCGCCTTTTTGACCAAGCTATCCAACCCCAACACAGGAGGAGGCTCCGACAGTTTCGGCGAAACCCTTTCGGTTTCGGGCAACTTGTTGGCGGTGGGGAATTCTCGCGCTAGCCTCGACTATGAGCGTTATTTCACCGGAGCGGTCTACCTCTATCGCGTGGAAGAAAACGGTAGTGCCACTTACCTGTCTCAAGTGATGGCTCCAGATGCCTCAAGATTTGACTTTTTTGGTTCTTCCCTTTCCCTTTCGGGCGACCTCTTGGCGGTTGGCGCCCCTAATGTCGACGCCCAAGGCGCGGAAGTGCAAAGTCATTGGGACACGGGAGCGGTTTACCTCTATCGTTTGGAGTCCAACGGTAGCGCCGACCTGCTAACCAAGTTAACTGTTCCCGATGGTGCCGGGCATGATCGGTTCGGCTTTTCCGTTACGCAGTCGGGCAATCTCTTGGCGGTTGGCGCAGATGGTGTGAACGAGAGCGGTCGAGAAAACGTCGGCTCTGTCTATCTCTACCGTTTGGAGCCCGATGGCAACGCCACTTTTCTTTCCCAAGTGACGCCAAGGGATGCCACTGAGAATTACCATTTCGGTCAGGAGGTTTCGTTCTCGGACGGCCTTCTTGCAGTCGGGGTTATTTACGCCGATCATCAGGAACAAAATAGTGTCGGTGCGGTTTATCTCTATCGTCTCGAAGAGAATGGCAGCGTCGCCACGATGGGTAAACTCGTCTCGCCAAGCGATCAGTCTTATGGCCATTTTGGTTCCTCGGTCGGCCAATCCCAAAGTCACCTTGCGGCAGGCATCGTCTATTCCAACCTTAGTGGCGTATCGTCCGCCGGCGCGACCTATGTTTTTCACCTGGATGGGCTCGAGGGGGACTTGGATGGCGACGAGATCTTGAATTACCTCGATCCCGATGACGACGGCGATGGCTTCGACGACGCCTTTGAAATCGCCGCTGGCTTTTCATACCTCGACTCGACCTCCAAACCGCTTCCTGCTCCCGCCTCGATTGCCGGCCTCACAATCGAGTACACCATGGATCCGGAGAACGAGAATTATCATGGGTATCCTCCCTACAGGAGCACGTTTGGTCTGGATGGCATGGTCTTGAGTGGCATGGGGGAAAGCGCCTTGTGGTCTTACCCATGGAGTTATTCCAGAACGGATGACTTTGCCGGCAATCTCTTGCTCGGTGACCCCGATGGTATGCGCAGGATTGTTACCCTTTATTTCAACTCGCCCACAACCGGGGTGTACGCCATTCAAAATTTCCATAGAGACGAAAACGGTGATGTCATTCCTGAGGAACCCGACACCGACCAGTTCGATATAGAGGGAACCTTCCGTTTGATCGATCCAACCATGACCTTTAGCCTTGATTGGGAATTCGAGGAGAATTTCTCGGGAGACTCCTTCGACGAAGAACTCTGGATAAAGGATTTTGACGAAGGTGAATCCTCGTTTTCCCAAGAAGGCGGGAAGCTCAGCTTTGTCTTTCCCGGTAGCGAGGAGGGGTATTCTTGGATCGACTTGATTTCCAGCCGTCCGTTGCCACTGAACGAGGATTGGATCCTAGAGGCGGAGCTGTTCCGCAATGAATCGAACGCCACGACCGAAGCCGAGGTAGGCATTTTCCTGGAGGGTGCCTCTCGCTTTAGGGATGAGGGCTTTGCCTTGCACGTGGACCTGAATGAGGAGGGGTTGGTAGCCATATTGAAGGGTCCGCACGACTGGGAAAGCCTGGATGAGGTGAAAATCGACCTCGATGGAGCCGGCGCGGTTCGCCTGCGGATTCGTTATTACGAGCAGGAACGCGAACTATTCCTCGATTACCGGAAAGTTCATGTAGATGAAGGGGAGACTTGGCATCCCATCCTGAGCGCTGAATTTCCCACTGGCCTCGGCCAAGTCTGGAACGGCGAGGAGATGCAGTCCTTCTCGATCGAAGATTGGGACAAGCATACTCCTCGAGACTCCAACCTCGTTCTCTTCTTATGGGCTGGCGGCCCGCATGGCATCGAGCCAGGGGACATGGGCTTCGATTCGGTCTCCGTGAAACGGCGGAACCAAGCGCCGTCCGACCTTATCCTTTCGCCCGCTGCCGTAACCGAGAATTCCCCTGCGGGCACCGTCATCGGCAGGTTGAAAGCCATCGATCCCGATGATCCCGACGGACTCGATTCCTACCAGTTCGCCTTCGTCGGCCCGAGTGGTCCAACCGCGCCTAATGACAACGGTCTCTTCGAACTCGATGGAGAGTTCATTTTGGCCAAGGTGGTCCTCGATCACGAGGAGTCGTCGGAACGGGTGATCCGCGTGAGGGTAACCGATGACAAGGGAGGCGTCTTGGAGAAGGATTTGGTCATTCGCGTGATCGACCGCAGGGAGCAAATGGCGGAGGAGCAGGAAAGCGGACAAATCCCCGAGGAAAAAGAGTTGCCGGGGTGGATTCACGACGCCCAACCGGTGGAAGACGGTTGGTTTCACTCCCAATGGTTCGGTGCCTTCCATCGTGTGAATGACAAGTGGATGTTCCACGCCGACCTCGGCTGGTTGTCCGCCGTGGACGACGGCGCCGGCGGGGTGTGGCTATGGGACCGCGAGTACGGTTGGCTCTGGACGCGGCGTGACGTGTTCCCCCACCTTTATCACCATGAAGGGGCCGACTGGCTTTACTTCATAAGGGAGGCGGGCGCCCGACGAGCCTTCTTCAATCACGCCATCCAAAGCATCGAGTTTAGGTAGGGAGCCGAATGCGAGGGCGAAAGCTGAACAAGCTTTCCGCTTTGGTCTAGACCTCGAGTGGGATTTGGATAACCTGCGTCCACCATGGAAGTCTTGTTGATTGCATTGCTCGCTGGCATCGGGTTCATAGTGGCCTACCATACTTATGGGAAGTGGTTGGGAGGGAAGATTTTCTCCCTGTCGGCCAAGGCGATATGCCCTTCCAAGCAATTGGAGGACGGCGTTGATTTCGTACCGACCAAGAAATCGGTCATCTTCGGTCATCACTTCACCTCGATTGCGGGCACGGGCCCCATCGTGGGACCCGCGATCGCCATCATGTGGGGCTGGGTGCCTGCCTTGTTGTGGGTGGTGTTCGGGTCCATTTTTATCGGTGCGGTGCATGACTTCGGGGCCTTGGTCGTTAGTTTGCGCAACAATGGGCAGACGGTGGGCGACGTGGCCGGCCGCCTCTTGAACAAGCGGGTGCGCTTGCTCTTTCTCTTCATTCTCTTCATGGCCTTGACGGTGGTGCTGGCCATCTTCGGCCTCGTCATTGCGGCGGTCTTCAAGCAATACCCTGCGGCGATTATTCCCTGCGTCGTGCAGATACCGATTGCGGTGACGATCGGCGTGTTGCTGCACCGCAAGGGGAGCGGCTTATTGATGCCTTCGATCTTGGCTCTCGGTATTATGTACCTGACGGTGATCTACGGCGACGTTGGTGTTCTTGGCGAATGGAACGCGATCATGGCCGACTGGACCATTTGGACTTGGGTTCTCGTTTTACTGGGTTACTCCTACGTGGCTTCGGTTTTGCCGGTTTGGACCTTGCTGCAACCTCGAGACTACATCAATTCACTACAACTTATTTCCGCCCTGGGCCTGATTGTGTTGGGTTTATTCGCGGCCGCCTTCGCGGGAGGCGGAGGAGGTGGTGACCTGCGCATGGTAGCGCCCGCATTCAATGAGCATCCCGATGGCGCCCCGATGATTTTCCCTTTCCTTTTCATCACCATAGCGTGCGGAGCGGTCAGCGGTTTTCACTGCCTGGTCAGCAGCGGCACCAGCAGCAAGCAGATCTCGAAAGAGCCCGATGCTCGTTTCGTGGGATACGGCAGCATGCTCACGGAGGGCTTTCTCGCAACCCTGGTCATACTGGCATGCGGCGCCGGCCTCGGCTTGGGTGTGGCTGCGGCAGGTGGCGAAACTTTGGTTGGGGAAGCCGCTTGGAATACGCGTTATGCCACTTGGGGCGATGCCGCGGGATTGGGCGCCAAGGTCGGTGCCTTCGTGGACGGTTCGGCCAATTTTCTGGAGTCCTTGGGCTTGTCCGCAGTCGTGGCGGTTGCCTTGATGGGCGTGTTGGTCGCTTCCTTTGCGGGCACCACCCTCGACACGGCCTGTCGTCTGCAGCGCTACGTCATACAAGAGTTGGGACGCACCTTGCAGGAAAAAAAGGAAGGATCGTTTGCATGGTTGCAGAACAAGCATGGGGCAACGATTTGCGCAGTGACCTTGGCGGCGTTTATGGCTGTGACTCCGCCATCTTATTCCCATGTCTCTTTTTTTGATGCTCTTCGAGGCACCTTGACCGCTGAGCAGGAGAATTCCACGCTCTCTGACTATCGTGAGTGGTTGGTCAACAAGAGGATGGCTTCTGAAAATATCGAGAAGAAAGTCGGGGGCCTGACACTGTCTCTTGACAAAATGAAAGACGGTGGACTGAGCGGAGCTTGGGCTTGGCTTTCAAGTTTTGCCGGTACGGGAGGACTTCTGCTATGGCCTCTCTTCGGGGCAACCAACCAATTGCTGGCCGGACTTTCTTTTCTCGTGATCACCTTTTACCTGTGGCGACGTGGAAAGCCCGTGTGGTTTATCGTCATCCCGATGATCTTCATGCTGGTGATGCCCATGTGGGCAATGTGCTACCAGCTTTTCGTGGATCCCGGTTGGTTGGTTGAAGGCGAAGATACTAATTATTTATTGGGTGTTATCGGTCTGGCCACCATTGCGTTGGAGATCTGGATGATTTTCGAGGCCTACCGACTATTTCCCAAGGCGAAGGGAGTACTTGAGCAAGGTGCCATCGAGCCCCAGACCGTTTCCGAGGCCTAAAACCGCTGAAACGTCGCCTCGTCTTGCCATCGGCGAAATTTTCGCTAAGCTGTTTCCCTTTTTCATGAATCCCCGCAACCTGTTCGAGAAAGTTTGGGACGATCACGCAGTGCGTGAGTTGGCCAACGGTCAGACCCAGTTATTCATCGCCACCCACCTCATCCACGAGGTGACCAGCCCGCAGGCTTTCGGTATGCTCCGTGAGCGAAACCTACCCGTACGCTACCCCGAGCGCACCTTCGCCACGGTCGACCACATCGTGCCCACCGACGAGGCGAGCGAACCTTATTCCGATCCCTTGGCCGACGCCATGATCAAGGAACTGCGCCGCAACTGCGAGGACTTCCAAGTCACTTTTTTCGACGTCGACACGGGCAAGCAGGGCATCATCCACGTGGTGGGGCCCGAGCAGGGATTGACTCAACCGGGCATGACGATTGCCTGCGGCGATTCCCACACCTCGACTCATGGCGCTTTCGGGGCGGTCGCCTTCGGGGTCGGCACCAGTCAGGTGCGCGACCTACTGGCTACCCAGACCATGGCCTTGAACAAACTCAAGGTACGTCGCATCAACGTCGACGGGCAACTCGGGCCCGGGGTTTACGCCAAGGACGTTATCCTCCATATCATTCGCACTTTGGGAGTAAACGGGGGTACTGGTTTTGCCTACGAGTACGGGGGGGACGTGTTCGACAATTTCTCCATGGAGGAGCGCATGACGGTTTGCAACATGTCGATCGAGGGCGGCGCCCGAGTCGGCTACGTGAATCCGGACGAAACCACTTTCGACTACCTCAAGGGACGCAGTTACGCGCCCGGCCACGATCTTTGGGATCAGGCCGTGGAGCGCTGGCAGGCTTATGCTTCCGATCCGGGATGTGGTTACGACGACGTTGTCTTGCTCCGCGGTGAGGACGTGCCTCCCACCGTGACTTGGGGAATCAACCCCGGTCAGGCCGTTGGTATCAACGAGACGCTGCCTGTTCCCACGGAGGTGGATGAGGGCGAACGCGCCGGCGTGGAGGAAGCTCTCGAGCATATGCAGCTTAAAGCCGGCGCCCCCGTTAAGGGTACCAAGGTGGACGTCGCCTTCATCGGTTCCTGTACCAACAGTCGAATTTCCGACTTGGAGGAAGTGGCTAAGAGGATCAAGGGACACAAGGTACGGGAGGACGTGAAGGCCATCGTGGTGCCGGGTTCCCAAGTGGTGAGCCTGATTGCCGAGGAAGAGGGCTTGCACGAGGTTTTCATCGAGGCTGGATTCGAGTGGCGGGCCGCGGGTTGCTCGATGTGCTTGGCCATGAACCCGGACAAGTTGGTCGACGACGAGCTCTGCGCCAGTTCCAGTAATCGGAATTTCAAGGGTCGTCAGGGCAGCCCAACTGGGCGTACCATGTTGATGAGTCCCGTCATGGTGGCTGCGGCCGCCGTTACCGGCGAGGTGTCGGACGCTCGCGAAGTATTTACCAAGTAACCTTTTTTCATGAGCATGCAAAACGTCACCCATATAACCGGTCGGGCCGTGTACGTGCCCGGCGACGACGTCGACACCGACCGCATCATTCCCGCCCGCTTCATGAAGTGCATCACCTTCGACGGCCTCGGCGAATACCTCTTCCACGACGTTCGTTTTGAGAAGGACGGTTCCCGCAAGGAGCACAACCTGAACGATTCGCGTTTCGAGGGCGCGAGTATCATGGTATGCGGTTCCAACTTCGGTTGCGGCAGTTCCCGCGAGCACGCTCCGCAGTCGCTTTATCGAGCTGGCTTTCGCGGCCTCGTGGCGGGGAATTTCGCGGAGATTTTCTTTGGGAACTCGACCAGCCTCGGGATTCCTTGCGTGTCCGCTTCGAAGGAGGATCGCGACAAGTTGATCGCCGCGGTGGAAGCGAATCCCCAGCTCGACGTGACGATCGATTTGGTCGACCTGAAAGTGCGTTTCGGGGAGGACTCGATCCCCTGTGAAATTCGCGAGGGGGCTCGCGACAGTTTGCTTAACGGACGCTTTGACCCGCTCGATGAATTGCTGGACGGGAACGAGCAGGTGAACGCGGTGGCCCAACGACTCAGTTACGGGTGAGCGCTTTTTCGGACAGTTCCGCGAGAGGTTGGATACGCCTTTCCTTCCTCGCAATCGTTCTTGTTTTCATGACCGGGTGCGCCCAAGTGTTCGATTCCAGTTCCGGCTCGACCCCATTCGACCTTCAGCATGCCGGTTTGTTTATTTACCCGCTGGGAGCTTGTCTTGCCTTCGGTGTCTTTGTCTTCGTGGAGCGTTGGCTGGCCTTGCGTCGCAACCGCACCATGCCGCTTTCATACGTCTCGGCCTTGAATGAGGATCGCGTGGTTTCCTTGGGTGGAGACGATGCCTCGGCAGCCGGGCGGATCGTTGCCCGGTCTCGACAGGTATCCGGTGATTCGGATGACCTGCGCGCCTTTGCTCGCCTCGAGGCAAGTGCCATGGAACGAGGATTGTTTCTCTTGGAAATCGTTGTAGGCGCGGCTCCTTTGCTTGGCTTGCTGGGAACGGTCACGGGATTGGCCACGGTGTTTTCGGGTTTCCCCACCGATGGCGGCAGCCCGGATCCAAGTATTTTTTCCGAGGGCATAGCGATGGCGTTGTTGACCACTATTATCGGGTTGGCCATTGCCATACCCGCCTTGATGGGCCATGCTTTTCTGGTTCGCAAGGTGGAGAAGCGGGCGGCGGAGTTGGAATGGTTGGTCGAGCGTTTGGGCGGTGGAGAAGGAAAAACCGGTGGAGCGCCCGCGACGGTGGAGGAAACGACTTGAGTTTGCTCAACCGCAAAAGGAAACGACCTCGCATCGACGTTGTTCCGTTAGTCGACGTGTTGATGGTGCTTATCGTCTTCTTTCTCATCACCATGCAGTTCAAGAACATTGGTGAATCGGCGTCCAACGAAGAGGTTTCGGAAAAGGAAGAGGAACAAGCAAAGGAGGAAACCTTGGCCCTGAACATTCGCTTGCCCAAGATCGAGACCGCGGGATCCAACCTCATGAGCAAGGAGATCATCGTGTCGGTGGACCGCGAGGGTAACTATTTCCTCAACAACCAACCCGTTTCCGAGGATCGCTTGGAAGCGGCCTTGGAAACAGCTTCCGCTTTGCCCGACAAGCCTCAGGTTTTAGTGGTCGCGGACGAGGAAGTGCCGCTCAAGAAAGTCACCAAGCTGATCGATCTGTGCCGTCAAAACGGGTTCGACGACTTTCGCCTCCAGTCGCGCTGAGGGGGGAAACAGGATGCCCATTACCCGAACTCGGGAAAGAAAGGGTTGGCTTGCTTTTCCTCGCCGATCGAGCTGATGGGTCCGTGTCCCGGGCACACGAGGGTTTCGTCTGGCAAAGTCATTAATTTTTCGCGGTTGTTTTGCAGGGCGTCGGCGAAGGATATCATGCCGCCTCCCATGGAGCCGGCGAATAGGGCATCTCCGACGATCGCCAAGGGTTGGGCCAAGCCGTCGATCAAGAAGGTGGTTCCGCCGACGGAGTGTCCGCTTGTGAGCAAGGCGCGGAGCGATAGTCCACCGATCTCCAAGGTCCAGCCTTCGTCGATCAAGGTGGCTCCTGGGTGTGGTTCAAGGCGATTAGCGTAGACCGTGGGGTTTCCGGTTGCGGAGAGCAGGCGATCGAGATCCGCGACGTGATCCCCGTGAGTATGTGTCAGCAGGACGGCCTCGACCTTGAGGTTCCGTTGCTTGGTTTGCTCGAGGATGGGTCCGCAATCGGTTCCGGTGTCAAAGACGGCGGCTTTTCCAGTTGCGGGATCCCAAGTCAAGAAAGCGTTCACCAACATGTCGTGGTAGGGAGTGTTGGCTTGAAAGAGACCTTCCACTGCATGGTCTTTTGGACGCCATGCCTTGTTGGCCGAGACCAAGAGTTTTTCGCCGTCGAGATTGAGTATTGGAGCTATGGATCGGATTGCTTCCTCGTCCACTTCACCGCGGAGCAAGGCGCGCACGCGATCGATTGACACCCCCGACTTTTTAGCAAGCTCGCTCTTGGATATGTGGAGTCCGCGGGCGGCTTTCCCGATGATATCCTCGTGGAAGTCTTCGATCGGGATCATGTCCTCAGGCGGAAGCTGCTTCCTCTACGCCGAAGCGATCGGATTGTTCCTCGGCATGGTAGGAGGAGCGCACGAGCGGGCCGGACTCGACTACCTCGATGCCAACGGAAAGCGCGAATTCCTTCCATGAGTCGAATTCCTCCGGTGGAGCCCAGCGAACGATGGGGGCGTGTTCGGGGGTGGGTTGCAGGTATTGGCCAATTGTCAGGATGTTTACGCCCGCTTGAGCCAAGTCGGTTATGGCTTGGCGTATTTCATCTTGTTTTTCGCCTATGCCCAGCATGATTCCCGACTTCGTGGTGAAGCCACGTGACTTGGCATGGGAAAGGACGGACAGTGTGCCTTTGTAGGTGGAAGTTTTGCGAATGGGTTTCTGGAGGCGATCGACGGTCTCGAGGTTGTGGTTGAAAATGTCGGGGTTGGCGTCGAGCACGAGATCGAGATGATTCAGATCGCCTTGGAAATCGGGGGTTAGTACCTCGATGGCGACACCCGGGTTGCGATGGCGAACGGCTCGTATGACGTTGGCCCATACCTTTGCACCGCCGTCCTTCAGGTCATCGCGGGCGACGGAGGTAAGGACGCAGTGCTTGAGGTTCATCTTGGCCACGGCTACGGCCACGCGGGCGGGTTCGCCGAGGTCGAGCTCGGGTGGTTTGCCTGATTGCACGGCGCAAAAGGTGCAGGACCTAGTGCAGACTTCGCCAAGGATCATGAGTGTGGCGGTACCGCGCGACCAGCATTCGCCCAGATTCGGGCAGCGGGCGCTTTCGCAGACAGTATGGAGCTGGTTGTCGTCCACGATGTTTTGCACCTGTCTGTAGCCGGGCCCGGACGGCAGTTTGGCCCTGAGCCATTTCGGTTTGCGTGTATGCTTCATTGGCAAGGTTATGGCATTATGTCGCCGAAGACTTGCATAGCAACCGCGAAGAGTTTCCGCCGAGCCATTTCATTCCTTCTCAAGGCAGTCTGGGCCTTGCCCTGCTGCCTTGTGATAGGAACCGGAACCGTCTCGTTCGTACTTGGAAAAGCCGTGTTTTTCCAAGTTTCCCGGATCGAGGGTTCGCTTGGTTTTGCCTTCGGTGTGCTGGGTCGACAGGTTGGGAGCATCGTAGACGCGGTGGACGGGTTTTCCAGTCAGCGGATGCTTCTCGAGGGTGGGGGAGTCAATGGATTGCTCGACCTCGAAAATCTCTCCGGAGTCGTCATCGGTTACTACTTGGTATCGGTAAACGGGCATCACGAAAAGCGTCTCGGGATAGTGTACGGTCAACCTCCGGGCTTCCCTTGTTTCTTCGCCCAGCTGTCGCGAAGGGCGACGGCTCGGTTGAGGACCAAGCTGTCGGGGCGGGATTCTCTCGCGTCGATGCAGAAATAGCCCAAGCGTTCGAGTTGAAAAGGTTTTCCGAGTTCGGCTTCCGCCAGGGAAGGTTCCAGTTTGCAAGGAGAGAGGGTTTCGAGCGAGTCCGGGTTAAGGTGATCGGTGAAGTCGCCACCCTCATCGGTTTCCTCCGGGTTCTCCTTGGAGAAGAGGCGATCGTAGAGGTGAACTTCAGCATTCAGCGCCTTGGCGGCGGATACCCAGTGCAAGGTGCCCTTGACCTTNCTCCCGTCGGGTGAGTCGCCGCCCTTGGTTGCTGGGTCGTAGGTGCAGCGCAACTCGGTGATTTCTCCGTTTTCGTCCTTCACGACGTCCGTGCAGGTGACGTAGTAGGCGTATCGCAAGCGAACTTCGCGACCGGGCCCGAGGCGGAAGAATTTCTTCGGTGGATCCTCCATGAAATCATCGCGTTCGATATACAGCTCGCGGGAGAAAGGCACCTTGCGGGAACCGGCCGAGGGATCTTCCGGGTTGTTGATTGCGTCGAGTTCCTCGACTTGGTCCTCGGGATAGTTGTCGATCACTACCTTGAGCGGTCGCAGGACACCCATCCTGCGCAAGGCGCGCTTGTTCAGGTCTTCCCGCAGGCAATGTTCGAGGAGGGCGACGTCGATGACGTTTTCCCTCTTCGCCACACCTACGCGTTCGGAGAAGTTTCGGATGGCTTCGGGTGTATAACCGCGTCTTCGCAAGCCTTGCAAGGTGGGCATTCTGGGGTCGTCCCAACCATTCACGTATCCTTCCTCGACCAGGCGAAGCATCTTGCGCTTGCTCATCACGACGTAGTTGAGGTTGAGCCTGGCGAACTCGATTTGCTGGGGGTGGTGGATACCCAGGTTCTGGCAGAACCAGTCGTAAAGTGGGCGATGATCCTCGAACTCGAGGGTGCAGATGGAATGGGTTATGCCCTCGATGGAATCGGATTGGCCGTGGGCGAAATCGTAGGAGGGATAGATTTTCCATTTGTCACCGGTCCTGGGATGCTCGGCGTGGACAATGCGATAGACTACGGGATCCCGCAGGTTCAGGTTGGGAGCGGCCATGTCGATCTTGGCCCGCAAGGTACGCTCGCCTTCCTTGAATTCACCGTTTTCCATGCGGCTGAAAAGGTCTAGGTTTTCCTCCACTCCGCGTTCGCGAAAGGGGCTGTTTTCACCGGGGGAAGTGAAGGAGCCGCGGGTTCTTCGTATTTCCTCGGGAGGCAGGTCGCAGACGTAGGCCTTGCCGTCGCGAATGAGTTGGATGGCCCATTCGCGCAGTTGGTCGAAGTAGTCGGAAGCGTGAAAGAGGCGATCTTCCCAGTCGAAGCCGAGCCACCTGACGTCTTCCATGATGGCCTCGGCGTACTCGGTCTTTTCGGCTGCGGGGTTAGTGTCGTCCAAGCGCAGGTTGCAGAGGCCGCCGAATTCCTTGGCTATGCCGAAATTCAAGCAGATGCTCTTGGCGTGCCCAAGGTGTAGGTAGCCATTGGGCTCGGGTGGGAAGCGGGTGTGGACGCGAGAATCGTTCTTCCCGCTTTCCACGTCGCCCGTCACGATGGCGCGTATGAAGTCGAGGGACTTTTCCTCATCGGTGTTTTCGTTTGTTTCGGACATGAAAGGATGGGACGTGATTCAAGCGACCACTCAGTCAGGGCGGGCGCCGTATTTTGCTTGGTATTCCTTCTCCAAGGCCTTGAGGCCTTTCTTGCTCAATCCGTGGCCGGCTTCCGACAAGGCGCTCAAGGCGCGCCGCAAGCGCGAGCGACATAAGTCGGGCCCGAGCACGGCCATGCTCTCGAAGAGCGGAAGCGAGACGGTGGAACCGCTTATTGCCAGGAAGAAGGTGGGCATGATTTGCTTCAGCTTGAGATCCTCCGTCTCGGCGATGCGTTTGAAGATTGCGGCGATTGCCTCGCCGTTCCAATCGCGAAGCTTCTCGAATTCCCATTCCGCCACCTTGACGATTCGAGCGGCTTCCGCCGGTTCCAGTTTTCCGGCCAGCGACTCCGCGTCCGCTTCGATCTCGGCGGCGGAGAGAAAACTCGTCATGGGGGCAAAGTCGGCCAAGGTCTCGAGGCGTTGGACGGCGAGGGGAACGACCTGACCGAGAAAGGAGTCGTTGAGCTTCCAGCCCTTGAGCCTCTCGAGCACCTCGTCGGGTGAAAGTTTTTCCCGAAGGTAGCGGCCGTTGAGCCACTTGAGCTTCGTCACGTCGAAGATGGGACCGCCGAGGCTGACCCGTGAGAAATCGAAACTTTCGGCCATTTCCTCCAAGGAAAACAACTCGCGCTGATCGGGTAGGGTGTACGCCATCATGCCGAGGTAGTTTACCACCGCCTCGGGCAGGTATCCCGCGTCTTTGTAATAAAAGACACTGGTCGGGTTCTTGCGCTTGGAGAGCTTGGACTTGTCGGGGTTGCGGAGGAGCGGCAAATGTATGAACTTCGGAGGTTCCCAGCCAAAGGCTTGGTAGAGAAGTAGGTGCTTGGGCAAACTGTTGGTCCATTCCTCGCCCCTTATGACGTGCGTGATCTCCATGAAGTGATCGTCCACTACGTTGGCGAGGTGATAGGTGGGGAAACCATCCGACTTGCGCAGCACTTGGTGATCGACTTGCGACCAAGGAATTCGGATTTCCCCCCTCAACTCTTCTTCGAAGACACATTCGCCTTCAGTCGGAACCTTCAACCTTATGACGTGGGATTCTCCCGAATCGACACGTGCGCCGGCTTCGTCCGCCGTCAACGAGAGGCAATGGCCATCGTAGCGGGGCGTTTCCTTGTTGGCCATCTGCGCCTTTCGGACTTCATCGAGACGCTCGGCGGAACAAAAGCAGGGGTAGGCGGCTCCCGTCTCCACCAGTTGGGCAACCTGTTCCTCGTAGAGGTCGCGGCGCTCGCTTTGGCGGTAGGGTCCGTGATCGCCCCCGACGTCGGGACCTTCGTCCCAGTCCAGACCCAGCCAGCGAAGGGAATCAAAAATTGCCTTCTCGGAAGCCTCGGAGGAACGGGCTTGGTCCGTGTCCTCGATACGGAGCACGAACTGGCCGCCTACTTTTCGAGTGAAGGCGAGGTTGAACAGCGCCATGTAGGCGGTGCCGACGTGAGGGTCTCCCGTTGGAGACGGAGCCACTCGCGTGCGTACCTTATTGTCTGAAGAGTTTTCCACAGCCTGCGATCAATAGCTTAGAAGGTGTTCGAGCCAAATAAAAAAGAATACCTAGGCTTGAGCGTCCTGGGCGTCATGAAGAGTGCGATAAAGTCGGCATGACTGATAAAGGTCATCGTGTTTGCCGTCGGCCACCACGCGGCCTTTGTCGAGTACGACGATGCGGTTGGCGAGCTTGAGGGAACTGAACCGGTGAGCGATGAGCAGGGTGGTTTTCCCTTTGATGAGCTTCCGCATGGCTTCCTGGATTTTTTCCTCGTTTTCCGAGTCCAAGGCGGAGGTGGCTTCGTCGAGGACGAGGATGGGAGCGTTCTTTAGAAAGGCGCGGGCAAGAGCGAGGCGTTGGATTTGGCCTCCGGAAAGCCGACTGCCCTCTTCGCCGAGTGGTTCGTCGTAGCCTTGCTCGAAGTTTTTCACGAAATCGTTGGCATGAGCCATTTTGCAGACTTCCTCGACGGAGGCATCGGAACTCTCGGTTTCTCCGATCAATACGTTGTCGCGTACGTTGCCGTCGAAGAGGAACGGGTGTTGGGGAACCAACGCTACGGCGTCCCTGAGTTCGGTCAGGCCAACCTTTTTGAGATCGATCCCATCGAGGGTTACGCGTCCCTTGGTTGGATCGTGGAACCGTGGAATTAGTCCCGCCAAGGTGGTTTTTCCCGAACCACTGGGGCCTACGATCGCCACGACCTCGCCGGCTTTCAGTTCGAGGTCGACGCCATGAAGAACAAAGGGATCTTCCTCCTCCCCGTATTGGAAGGATACGTCTTCAAAGCGAAGTTTGCCTTTTATCTTGCCCAGTTTCGCGGGCTTCTTTGGATCCTCTATGCCTACGGGTTCCTTCAGGACGTAATCGAGTCGATCCAAAGAGGCTACCGCTTGCTTGATGCGACTGTGTATGTTGCCCAGTTTCTTGACTGGTTCATAGGACATGTACAGAGCCATGATGACCGGGACCACGAGTTCGAGCTGAAACCCTTCGCGAGAGGCCTGGAAAATGGCGATGGCCACGCCGATCGCGGTGATTATCTCAATCGCTGGAGTGAGCAAGTTGACGTACTTTATCACCTTCATGCGGGCATTGAAGAACTTGCTGGAGGCCTGGCTGAACCTTTCGATTTCCCGGTCTTCCAGGTTGTAGGCGCGGATTTCCGGGGAGGCCCCGAGGTTTTCGTTGAGGACTGCAGTCAGCCCTCCTGCCTGTTCCTGCATGCGCATGGCCCTCTTCATCACCTTGCTTCCGACGTACCTTATGGGGAATACGCAGATGGGTATCACGGCGAGGCATAGCAACACGAAGCCGAGACCTTCGTTCGCCAAGGCCAAGTGTATGAGTACCGCGATGGCTCCCAGAAAGGTGACCGGTTGCTTGATGAGGTCATTGGATATTTGGAGAAGAGCGTTTTGCAGTTGTTCCGCGTCTCCCATGACTCGACTCAGCAGGTCGCCGCTTTGGTTTTTGCGAAAGAAGGACAGGGGTAGTCGCTGCAACTTGCGAAAGACCTTGAGGCGAAGTTGTTCCAAGACCCGCACGCCGCAGAAATTGATGAGGTAGGAATTGAAGTAACCACTCACTCCTCGAACGAGGAAAGCGGTGGGCAGGGCGGCGACGTATAGCGTGAGCTGCCAATCATCGAGGTTTGTCGACGGATCGAAGATGATGGGAAAGATTTGATCGATTACGAAGGGCAACCCGAACCCGCTGGAAATCCCGTACACGATCCCGCAAAGCAAGGCTCCCGTGAACGGTAGCCACACGGGGAGCAGCAAAGGCATGAATGTAAGGATGCGTTTCACGAGTGCTTCGATGGGTTGCGCGAGGGAAGGACCTCGTTGCAACTGGAGACGTACTTTACTCGCAATGGGTTTACCTGCAAGCCTAGGCGGACGAGTCCTCTTGTTTTCGCGGTTTTCCGGAACCTGCCTTCCAGCGGTTGTGCAACCAGAGCCAACTGGCGCGTAAATCCTCGTCCTCATACAGTTTTTTCTCGAGCCAGGCATTGGCCTTTTCGACGACCGACTCTTGGTCGATATTCACTTCAATCACCTCGCAATCCAGTTCGGCGCGCCAAAAACCGGTTCGGCGAACGTAACCGATCACTACGTTGGAGTGAAACCTTTCGTGCAAGAGGTCGGGAAGCGTGGTGCAGGAACATTCCCTCCCGAGGAACTTCATTCTGGTTCCGGCGTGTCCCGCGTTTTGGTCGAACAGAATGCTAAGTATTTTTTCCTTCTGAAGGAAACGGGCGCCTTGCAAGAGCCCTCGCGATCGGTCGAGGGTGCGCAAGCCGAATCGTTCGCGGCCGCGCCGCAACCATTCTCCGAGTCGGCGGTTGCGAAGAGGGCGGAAAACAGTGCTCATTTCCTTGCATTCGGGAAGCAGCATGGGCAGGCAGCAAAAGGACTCGACTAGGCAGAGGTGGGGCGCGAGGAACAAAACGCCTCCTTCTTGGTCTCGCCCCATTGCTTTCTTGAGCTTGTCGGACAGGGGAAAGGATTTTCGCAGGTAGCGTTCGGACAAGAGAGGCAAGGCAAAGGAGAATAGGCCGAGTTCCACGGTCCTGGCGCGAGACTTGGCGGCGGTCAGAAGAAGCGACTTTTCGGTTTCATCGGGGAAACTTTTACGCAGGTTGTCCATCATCAGGGCTTGTCGTTTGGGAGCCACCAGTGGGATCAAAGCTCCCAGGAAACGGCAGAACAGCGACAGCGCCCAACGAGGCATCGCCCAAAGCGCGAATGCCACCAAGTTGATGGGAAAGACCTTGGCCCTTGCGGTTTCCTCAGTCGCTTTGTTCCGTTGCGAGTTCAATGTTGCCTGGAGTTCTTTTTGGGATTCGCCGCAGCCAAGGCTGAAAGCTTCCTTGTCGCCAAGGATTTTCCCGTCCGGTTCCCGTTTCGATCAAGTTCATGCGGAATAAACAGCCCTGCGAATAACAAGATTCAAGTAAATGCTCAAGGTTACAGGTGACTCCTTTTCAATCTACTGAACATCGCCACCTGTTTCGTTGACGAGGGCGTGAGGTTGATTGGGTATTCGGCTATTTCGACTGAATGTGATTGCCGAGGTTACCCTCTAACCTTTAGCAGAGTATGCGTGAGCAAGTCGGAGGTCGATGGTTCGGATATCCCCTTGGAGGTTTGGAAATTTACCGACGGCAAGCCCGGGCATGAAAAGCAAACCGATGGTTTGCTTCATGCGATGGCCGAACGGATTTCACTCAACGTTCACCCTGTCGCCATCCCCGCCAAAGGAGGCTTTCGCCGCTTCCGACACTGGTTGTTTGGTCAATTTCCCGATGGGAAGGACCTGCCCAATCCCGATCTTTTGGTCGGGTCGGGGCATCGTCTGCATCTTGCCATGTTGGCGGCCCGGAAGGCGCGTGGCGGGCGTCTCTTGGTTTGCATGAAGCCTTCCCTGCCCTTGAGTTGGTTCGATCTCGCCCTCGTTCCGCGTCACGACCACCCTCCCGATACCGAGAGGGTATTGCGTACCCGCGGGGCCCTGACCACGGTCAGGCCATCGTCCGACAAGGATTCAAAGTCCGGGCTCTTCCTCATCGGCGGACCTTCTCCTCACTTCGATTGGTCGGACGAGGAGGTTGCCGAGCAGGTGCGCAAAGTGATTCTGGGAAGTGAGGAAGAGATCGTTGACTGGAAGCTGACGACCTCGAGAAGAACCCCGAGGGCGTTTCTCGAGCGCCTGAAGAGCGCTGAATTGCCCAATTTGACCATTTTCCCGGTCGAGGAAACCAGCTCGGGATGGGTGGACGATCAGCTGGCTCGCAGTGGAGTGGCTTGGGTCACCGAGGACAGTGTCTCCATGGTCCATGAAGCTTTGACCTCGGGTTGCCTCACGGGATTGTTGCAACTGCCTGTGAAGGCGAGGCCGAGTCGAGTCGCTCTCGGCATTCTTGATTTGACCAAGAAGGAATGGCTTACTTCCTTTGCGAAATGGGATGGGGGGGACCCGCTTCGGTCGGCTCCTCCTGGTTTTGACGAGGCGACTCGCTGCGCCGAATGGGTGGTTGACCGATGGTTTCAATCGAGGGGATCGAAAGGTTCTTCCGCCAAGACTCGCTCGTAGGCTGCGAGGTATTGGTCGACTACCGTCGTCGCGGTGAACAGCGGAGCGGTTTTCGCTGCAAAGGCGCGGAACCGGTCACGCATGGCTTGGTAATCATCGTGGATCGTGGTGATTCCTTCGGCTAGCTTGGATCCAGGGCAGAGAAATTCGGGTGGTAGCAGGGAGGCTGCCTCGCCCACTGGTGTCGATAGGAGAGCATTGCCATGGAAAAACGCTTCGATCATGGACATGGGACAACCTTCGCTGTGAGAGGAGGATACCACCAGGGCCGCCTCGTTCATCAAGTCGGGCACGTCGGTGCGAAACCCTAGGAAGGAATAGCTGTCGGGCGGAAGTAGTCGTTGGGCCAACTCCTTCAACCGGTCGCGCTCTTCTCCATCACCGGCGAAGGTGAGGTGGTATTCGAAAGACAGTTTCGCGACTTCCTCGATGAGCCGATCGAACCCCTTGATTGGATCCAGTCGTCCCACTGCCAGGATTGGAAAAGGGCGAGGAGGGACGTAATCCGCCGGTGGTTCCGAGCCTTCCGGATTCATGCCGTTCCTTATTACGGCCACGGACACTTGCGGGTTTTGGATGGATCGAGCCGCATCGCTCGAGACGGTCGTTACGTGGCTCAGTTTCTCGAAAGCTCTTCCTTTGCGAGGATTGTGCTTGGTTGCCAAGTGAGGAATACCCAAGAATCGGTTCAAGCTTGAGAAGATCGACGTGGCCTTGCCGAAATGGGTATGGACGAGATCGGGTTTTCGCTTGCGGAAGAATCGATACAACTCACACAGCATGAATAGATTACGCCTCGATCCTTGGTGCTTGTAGGTGACCGTGTCGACCTCGGGGACGACCCGTTCCAGAAAAAGGGAATGAGCCGGAACGAGCAAGCTGGTGGGTGCCTTGGCAGCCATGGCGTTGGCTATCTCGACGAAGGCTTCTCCTCGTCCCAAGCCAGGGGTAGCCGCGAAGTGACAAACCTTCACTGGGTCAACCTCCGGTAAATGGCGAGGGTCGATTCCACCATGCTCTCGAGCGTGAACTCGCTGGGTATAGTGTCCCTTGGCTGAAGGTCCGGACCTTCCAGCAACCGCTTGGTTTTCGACGCCAAGTCATCTGGGTCGCCGACCTCGAAAACATAGCCGTTTTGACCGTTGCGCACAAGTTGTTCCAAGCCTTCGAGCCTAGTCGAAAGCACAGGCTTGTTCATGGCCAGCGCCTCGAGCACCGTGCGGGCGACGTTTCCCATCAGGGGGGATGCGTTCACGATCACGTCGCAGCATGAATAGGCTACCGGCATATCCGATTGGCTTCCGGCCCAAACGATTCTCCCCGGGCAAGTGTTTTCCGCGAGGCGTCGGAGGCTGTCCGCGTAATTTCGCTTGTCGCCCCTCGTTCCCCCGATGATCAAGCCATGAAGATCCTTGAACTCCGAGGCCAGCGAACCGATTCCGGCGATGACCGTCTCGAAGTCTTTCACTCGGCTGACCCGGCCCACCGAACCCACCACTATCTTGTCTTGCAAGCCCAGCTCGCAGCGAAGAGCTTCCACTTGCGACGAATCGACTGCCGTCGGGTCGAAAACGTCCAAGTCCACGCCTCGCGGTATCACCGTGACCTTTTCCGGGTCCGGCGAGTAATGCTTGGTCACGTGCCGCCTGACGGGTTCGCCCACGCAGATGACTTGATCACCCGAGGTCATGATCGAGCTGTAGCGACTCACGCTGTTTATTCCGTGCACCGTGGTTACGAAGGGTATGCCCAAGGGACGATTGGCGAAACGACACAGCCAAGCGGGTATCCTGCTCCGGGCATGCAGAACGGAGGGATTGATTTCCTTCAAGGCTCTGCGAAGTTTCAGGATTCTCCAAGGAGCGGTCATTGGGTTTTTCGAGCAAACGTCCAAGGCGAGGTGCGTTCCTCCGTCCTTCTCGATTCGATCGACGAGTCTCCCTCCCTTGCTGACGACTACGCTTTCAAGGCCTCTTCGGATGAATTCTCGGTTCATCTCGACCACGCCGCGTTCCACCCCGCCCTCGTTCAATTCGGGAAGAACTTGAAGAATTCGGAGTGGCTCTTTTTTATCGACCATGCAACACAGATGCTAGGAAGCGAGGGAATGCTCAATTCTATTTCTGAACAACGAGAAAACGTCTTTAATCTGAAAAGTCCTTTCTTTTGCTGCGGAGCAGTTAAATTTTTCTTACCTTCATGAATCCGTCCGAAGAGCCCCAAGCGAAGCGAAAACAAGCCTTTGGTTCGGTGAAGCGCATTCTCGTCGTGAAATGGAGCGCCATGGGCGACGTGGCCATGGCGACCGCGGTCATGGAGGACCTTCGCCACGCCTTTCCCGAGGCCACCATCGACTTGAACGCCTTGCCCGCGTATGCGGGTTTGTTTGCCGAGGATGATCGTTTTGGTCGGCTTGTCCTGGTTGACTTGAAGGGCGAGGATCGAGGTTGGCGAGGAATCCGGAAGTGGTTGGGCGAGGTGAAGTCGGGAAACTACGACTTGGTGTTTGATTTCCAGAGCAACGATCGTTCCCGTTTCCTGTTTGCGCTTTGGAGGCTTTCCTCCTTTAGGGTTCCGGTTTTCGTGGGACATCACAAGAGGTTCCCCTACAAGGTCGCTCCCCCCAAGCAAAAGCGTCCGCCGCGGGGAGTGGATGGGTTGAGACGCATGCTTGCGGAGGTTGGGATCGAGTCGACCACCCCATGTCCCGTAATCGGGATATCAAAGGAACGCGAAAACAAAATGGACGACTTGCTGGCAGCGGAGAATCTCGAAGGAGCGAGGCTGGCATTGCTTTGTCCGGGTTCTCAGGCTGGGGGATACTTGAAACGCTGGGGAGCGGAAAGGTATGCGGCCTTGGCTGGGCGCCTGCAAAGCGAGCTCGGTTTGCGTTCCGTGATCGTGGGTGGTCCGGACGAGGTGGAGGAGTGCGCCAAGGTTCACGAACTCTCGAAACAGGCCACCATCAACTTTTGTGGACTTACCGAGGCACTCGACTTGATACCCTTGGGCAAGCGTGCGGAGGTTGTGGTGGCCAATGACACCGGACCCGCTCACTTGTTGGCCGCGGCCGACAAGCCGATGGTCTGCATTTGCGGACCTACCGATCCCGTACGCGTCAAGCCCATCTGTTCTCGCGTAGAGACCTTGCAAGCCGACGTCGAATGCCGTAGTTGCTATCTCAAGGAATGTCCCAACGAACATATCTGCATGGAGGAACTTACGGTGGATATGGTGATGGAGTCTTTGCGGCGACTCCAAGTCATCGGATGAATGGTTGCCGGGCCTAGCGTCGAAAATATCCTTTGGCCATTCGCAAAGTTTTTCCCGCCAAGCAATGCGGGCGAGCCAATGGCTTCTTCTTCCAAAGCGCCTTACGGCAAAGTATCCTGAAGTTTCCGGGTTCTCGCTTCGTTTGATGGAGACGCTCGATTTCTCGCGAGAGGACGGCGAACAGGTTGTATTTTTCGAGGACCATTCGTCGTGCTTCGCGGATGGCGGGCAGGCGTTTTTCGTATTCGTCGTTTTCGATCACCCTCCTGATGGTTTCGAGGGATCTCTCGAGGTCGCGGGGATCGATGGGGACGAAACTGTCCTCGGGGAAGTAGTCCTTTGCATTGGGGCATCCCGCGTAAAAGGGCAGGGCGAAGCCAAGGAAAGGATCGGCCAGTTTTTCGGTCCAGTGATGAGGGGCGAAATGATTTTCCATGGCGAAGTGGTACTTGTAGTCGGTCAGCGCTTCCGCCTTGTCCTCGATGGGACGTACCCCGAGCCCGAAGGTTTCCAGTTTCGGAAATTCTTTTTTCAACCGCTCGGTGAACGCATGGCGCAAACGGTGGGCGGTGTGCTTTTGTCGTTTCGTGGAGCATACCGTGGAAAATAGCTTTTCCTTTCGCGGCACGGACATGGCCACCAGTTCGTCGTAACCGACGTGCTCGCCGCCACCAGTGGACCTGCCGTAAAACCATGGGAATCCTGGCTGCGAATGGATCATGCCCGGATGCCTTATGCAGTTCGGTTCCTGACTGGTGAGCAGGTGTTTGTATTGGAGAAGATAAGCGTGGCCATAGGTCGTGATACTGGAAGGCTCGTAGGTGACGTGCATGGTGTTTTCCCGTGGACAAGCCAGTTCTTCGACGGTTGCTTCAGGCGTTTCCCCGCGAGTGGGGGGGAGGTCGTGGTAGACCACGAGCCAGTCGTAGTTGCGAGCTTCCGGGTCGAAGGTGAAGCGGCAAGTGCCCCAAGTCGGTTCTTGTTTCGGAAATTGCCTGATCCAAGCTGAATCACTTTCCGAGGAATAGCTGCCGCGATGCATGAATTTCACGGTTAGCCATTCTTTGTCGTCATGCGCCGTCATGATCCGCAGGAAACGCTTATTTCACTCCGCGGCAATCCCGAAGGCCAAGATCTTCGTTCGTTTAGGATTGTTCCGGAGCCAGTTTCGGTTTTCCTGTGTCGATTGATGATCGATCTAAATTTGTTGCGCGATAACCCGGATTCAATCCGTGAAGCAATTGGGCGAAAGAAGTTCGCATGCGACCTCGATGCCTTCCTCGCCTTGGACGAGGAGCGTCGGGAATGCATCTCTCGTTCGGAAAAAGCCCGGGCGGGTCAAAACGAGGCCAACAAGGAAATGGCTACGATGGAGAAAGGGTCGCCCGAGTTCCTCGCCAAGGTGGGCGAGATGAAGGCGATCGCCGCCGAGGTCAAGGAGTTGGAAGGCAAAACGAAGGAGGTCGAGGAGCGCTGGAGAGAGGTTTACCTGACTCTCCCGAATCTTCCCCATCCCTCGGTGCCCGATGGCGACGACGAGGACGCCAACCAAGTGGCGGATTCCTGGGGTTCTCCAGAAGAGGTGTCGCCCGACGCCGTTCCTCACTGGGACGTCTCTTGGTTTTCCAAGCTGGCGGATTTCGAGCGGGGGTCTAAGGTCACCGGCGCCGGGTTCCCTTTTTTCGTGGGAGACCTTTCTCGTTTCGTTCGGGCCCTCATACAGTTTTTCCTCAAGGAAGCCGAGGATGCCGGATACGAGGAAACCTCGGCTCCTTTGCTGGTTAACGAGGACAGCGCCCGGGCAACCGGTCAACTGCCCGACAAGGAAGGCATGATGTATCATGCGGGCGGCGACGATCTCTATCTCATTCCCACCGCCGAGGTGCCGGTGACGAACTTTTTCCGCGACGAGATCGTGGAGGTCGCGGAACTTCCCTTGAAGAGAGTTTGTCACACACCCTGCTTTCGAAGAGAGGCGGGAAGTTGGGGCAAGGACGTCAGGGGGCTCAATCGCTTGCACCAGTTCGACAAGGTGGAGTTGGTCAAATGGACTTTGCCGGACACCAGCTTCGACGAACTGGAATCCTTGAAAGGGGATGCTGAAAACCTCTTGCGCAAGCTGGGCTTGCCCTATCGCGTCCTCCTCATGTGCGTGGGCGACATTGGGTTTCCTCACGCCAAGCAATACGACTTGGAGGTTTGGGCCGGTGGGCAAAAGCGTTGGCTTGAAGTGTCCAGTTGCAGCAATTTCACTGATTTCCAGGCCCGTCGCGCCGGCATTCGCTACCGAGATGAGAGCGGAAAGCCTCGTAGCGTACATACCTTGAACGGTTCTGCCTTGGCCATCCCGCGGGTATTGGCCGCCTTGTTGGAAAACAACCTCGATTCCGAAGGCCGGGTAAAGGTACCCGATTGCCTTCGGCCTTGGTTCGACAAGGACTACCTCCTGGGCTAGTTGCAAATTCCCCTCGGGTCGCTTGACCCCGTCGGCAACCAGTGATTTTCTCTTCTTGATGAACGGCCCCACCAACGATTGGCTTACCGCGGCCAACCGACTGCAAACCATCCTGACCGCCGAGCTGGTCGAATCCTCGGTCTTGTCCTTCCTGCAGGAAAACCGAGACCAACCATGGGTTCTGGCTTGTTCGGGTGGCGCTGATTCGACCTGCTTGGCATTGGCCTGCCAAGGTTGGTTCAAGGATCCTCCCCCATCCTTGGTCTTGGCCCACTTCAACCATGGGCTCAGGGGCGCGGAGTCGGAGGAGGACCAATCCTTCGTCGAGGATATGGCCCAAGGCCTCGGGCTTCGTTTCGAGCTTGGACGAGGTCAGCCCACTTCGGCATGTCCTTCCGAAGCGGAATTGCGGGAAGAAAGGCACTCTTTCCTCAGCAAGGTATGTGAGGGATTGGGTTCCAGGGTGATCCTCTTCGGCCACCACTTGGACGACGTCGCGGAAACCATGGTCATGAGACTTACACGCGGAAGCGGAAGCGAAGGCTTGGCTGCTCCCAGGCCCACGCGCCGAGTGCGAGGTATTTGGCGGATTCGTCCTCTTCTATCCCTTTCCAAGATCAAGATACGCGAAGCCTTGGTCGAATCCGGGATTACTTGGCGCGAGGATTCATCCAACCAGGAATCCATTCCTTTTCGCAATCGTGTCCGTCATGAAGCGCTTCCGGCAATCATGAAGGCTTCGCCCACCGAGGCTCTGGTTGGTTTTGCCCGTAGTCGCGCCTTGCTTCAGGAGGATCATGATGCCTTGGATTTAATGTCGGACAAGATCTTGGGCAAAGTCACGCTTCCGGATGGTTCCTTGAATGCTCGAACGTTACCTGCCTTGCCGCCTGCCATCCTAAGGCGGACTCTTCGGAAATGGCTCATGCATGCCGAAGCCGCCGACGCCTTGTCCGCCCGCGCCTTCGATGATTTGTTGACCGCCGTGGGGACGAATCGCGAGACCAAGGTCAGCCTTGCCCGGGATCGATGGGTCACGGTCAGCGAGGCCAAGGTGAGTATTGTCGGTGAAAGCGAGCCAGGACTGAATTGGGGCCCTTGTTCCTTGCCTTCCGCAGGCTCCTTGGTCCTGCCCGACGCCGCCGTCCTGCGCGTTTCGGGTTCATTGGACGGGGCCGAAGCTCGCTTGGCCATTGACCGGTCTTCCGTGGATGAGGCTAGCGAGACGTTTCTGGACGCCGATTCGATTGGCGGTTTCCTACAGGTTCGCACTTGGACGCCTGGCGACCGCTATACTCCGTTGGGCTCTCCGGGAAGTAGGAAATTGCAGGATTTGTTTACCGATCGCAAGGTGCCGGCTTCAAGGAGACGTCGATTGCCCATCGTTCTATCCCGCGAATCACGAATCGCGTGGTGTCCAGGCCTCCCACCCGCAGAAGAGTGCCGAGTTACCGATGATTCCCACAAGGTATTGCGTTTGACTTACTTCCAATCCCAGACATCATGTGAATAGTGGAAAATCCTGACCCCAAAGGCGAGGATAAGCCTCCCGAACGTTTCCAGCCAAAAGTAATGCTCATTTGGTTGGCGCTTATACTTGCAATGGCCGGACTTTGGTACATGCAAAGTCCCTCGGGCGATTCCGATGAGATTTCCATCAAGCAGGTTCTGGATTATTCCAAGGATGACCAGATAGACCAAGCGGTCATCAAATTCGACAGCAACGGAGGCGATGAATGGTACGTTGTCCAAGGCAAGCTTGTAGGCGCAGGCGATCAGCCAGGTGAATCCTTCACGGCCAAAGGACGTATCACCGAGGACGAGTATCGAGAGCTGCGGAAAAACAAGAACATCGAGGAACGCCCCTCCAGTTCCGTCTGGATGGAGATCGTCGCCTCCTTGGTTCCTTTCATTATAATAATCGGGCTTCTTTATTTCCTTTTCGTGCGCCAGTTGCGCATGGCCGGCCGAGGGGCCATGAGCTTTGGCAAGAGTCGAGCCAAAATGCTTGCTCGCGACAAGGAGAGAGTAACCTTTGCCGACGTGGCGGGATGCGACGAGGCAAAGGAAGACGTTTCCGAGATCGTGGATTTCCTAAAGGACCCCAAGCGTTTCCAGCGGATTGGCGGAAGAATACCCAAGGGGGTTTTGATGGTGGGACCTCCCGGTACCGGCAAGACCTTGTTGGCCAAGGCGGTGGCGGGCGAGGCCGACGTGCCTTTCTTCAGCATTAGCGGTTCCGATTTCGTTGAAATGTTCGTCGGCGTGGGTGCGGCTCGCGTCCGAGACATGTTCGAGCAAGGGCGAAAGAATGCCCCATGCCTCCTGTTCATCGATGAGATCGATGCGGTAGGCCGTCAGCGCGGAGCCGGGCTTGGCGGTGGCAACGACGAGCGCGAGCAAACCCTTAATTCACTCTTGGTCGAAATGGATGGTTTCGATGGCCACGAGGGTGTCATCATCATTGCCGCCACCAATCGTCCCGACGTGTTGGACAACGCCCTGCTTCGTCCGGGTCGATTCGACAGACAGGTCATGATCGACTTGCCGGACTTGGAAGGCAGGGACGCCATTCTCAAGGTGCATGCCAAGAATATTAAGCTAGCCAGCGACGTAGACCTCAACGTGCTGGCTCGCAACACCGCCGGTTTTTCCGGGGCCGATTTGGCCAACCTACTCAATGAAGGCGCCTTGATTGCTGCCCGTCGTCGTAAAAAGCAGGTCGATCGCATCGATTTGGACTATGCCCGCGAAAAAATTTCCTATGGTCAGGAGCGGAAACGCGCCATGGACGATGAGGATCGCAAGGTGATCGCTTTCCATGAAGCCGGACATGCCGTGGTTCAAGCGGTGGTGGATGATGGTTTTCTTCCTATCCACAAGGTCACCATTATTCCTCGCGGCCAAAGCTTGGGAAGCACGATGTTCACCCCCAAAAAAGACATGCTGAACCACAGCAAGCGTCGCTTGTTGAACCAGATTTGCTGCGCCATGGGTGGCCGAGCAGCCGAGGAAATGTTCATTGAAGACATTACCAGTGGAGCGGCGGGAGACATCAAGATGGCCACTCACTTGTCTCGCAATATGGTATGCGACTGGGGCATGAGTCCCTTGGGAATGATTTCGTTCGGCGATCGTCAAGACCAAGTGTTCCTTGGTCGAGAATTGGCTCGGGCTCAAAATTTCAGTGAAGAGACTGCCCGCAAGGTAGACGAACAAATCAAGCTTATCATCGATGAGCAATACGATCGGGCGATGGGTATTCTGAATGAAAACAAAGCGGCCCTGGAAAAGGTGGCCGACGCCCTGCTCGAGTATGAGACAATCGATGGGAAGCATGTCCATGAGATCCTCGATACCGGCGAAATTCAATCTCCCGTGAGCCAACCCGATCCTCCTGCCGAGCCGGATGAGGAGGAGGCCTCGGACGATGAAGTTGCCGACGAAACTTCCGAGGACGAGGAGCAAGGCGAGGGACTCGAACCGGGTTCAGAACCCGCAGGCGTTCCTGCTTGAACCTTCTCCGAACGCATGGAACGCGACGAATCGCGTTCATAGGTAAATCAACCCCGTGGCGTCATTTGCCTGGTCGGCAAATGTAAGCAAAGTTTATTCGTCGGGCTTGGTCTTGACGAGACCGGTCACGCGATCTCCGTCTTTCCATTGAGTCCGCTTCTTGAGCAAATCAATGCGTTCGAAACGTTTAAGAACGTTTCTCTTCTTTTGGTTGCCACCGGGGGGCGAAAAGCTTTTGTGCTGACTCATGAGAATCGTCTAAAAAACCTTATACTGGTGATTCGGGCAAGCAAAAAGCGGGAACTTCAGTCGTTGTCCTCACCTGCCTCTTCCGATACCCAATTTGCATAGGAAGCGCTTACTAGATCGGCTTCCACTGCAATCCATTGAGGTTCATCGTAAGGATGGTTTTCGGACAACCATTGTTCCAGCGCCTTTCCCTTGTCCTTGTGAAACTTCGCGACCAGACGCCATTCTTCGGCGTTGTCGACGATCCCTTTCCAGCGAAAAGTGGATTGTACCGGGCCATCGACTTGGGCGCAGGCGGCCAATCGGTCCTCGACCATGCCGCGAGCCAAGTCGAGGGCCTCTTTTTCGCTGGGTAACGTGGTCCATCCTATCAAAATCTTGGAATTCATGGCGGTAAAGCTAATCTCGAAAAGCGGCAAGCCTTTGAAGGCAAGGAGTTTTTCTTAAAAAAGGATTGCTTGTGCGACGATTCAAGGCAACATTCCACACCCTTTTTTCAACCTTCGAACCAAGCGGAAGGAGTTTCATAGTGAGAGACGATTATCTCAAACAAGCCCAGGAGATCATCCCGGACCCGAACATCTTGATCAACGTCGTGTCGCGAAGAGCGAAGCAGTTGAAGTTCGGAAACAAACCATTGGTGGAGTCTTTAGAGAGACTGGATCCCGAAGATATCGCCTTGCGTGAAATCATCGAGGGGAAGATCAGTTACGAGCTCGGCGAGGTCGACGAGGACTGACCGTTCCTTGGCTCCATTCCCTGCAAACCCTTCAGCTGAACCTCCGATGTCGTGTCCAATAAAGCCAAAGACTCGGATCGGATGCTGCAGGTCCGCAACCCGAAAGCTAGACACAAGTACTTCATAACCGACAAGTACGAGGCTGGGCTTGTTCTTAAAGGCACCGAGGTCAAGTCGATCCGCAACGGAAAAGCGCAGATCGGTCAAGCTTTTGCCAAGTTCGTGAAAAGCGAACTCTTTCTTTTCAATGCTCACGTCAGCGAGTACGAGTTCGGCGGTGAAGAAAATCACGAACCGAGTCGCCCTAGAAAATTGCTCCTCAGTCGTCGCGAGTTGAATCGTCTCAAGGCCGAGGTGGAGGCCGGTGGCAAGACGATCGTCCCTCTCCGCATCTATTTCAAGCGAGCCTTGGTGAAAGTGGAAATTGGCGTGGGAACTGGCAAGAAGTTACAGGACAAACGTGAGGATCTCAAGAAGCGTTCCGCGCAACGCGAAGCTGACCAAGCGCTTAAAAACTTTCAGAGACGGTGATTCACCTCATCTTGTTTCAGCCCCAAATCCCCCAGAACACCGGCAACGTCGGACGGCTTTGCGCCTACGTGGGGTGTCGTCTCCATCTCATCAAGCCTTATGGCTTCGAGATTGACGACAAGCATCTGCGACGAGCCGGCATGGATTATTGGCGTTCCCTCGACTTGCGGGAACACGATGATTGGCAGGGCTTCCTGTCTTCCAGTGATTGTCCGCAACGCATTCATCTGTTCTCCACTCATGCCGAGCGTGAGATGTGGGACGCTTCGTTCGAGGATGGGGACGGGTTGCTTTTTGGGAACGAAGGAGCGGGGTTGCCCTCTGAAATCCACGAATGGGGAAGGGGACGTCGGGTGAAGATTCCCCAGTTTGCCGATGGGTTGCGTTCTCTCAATCTTTCCAGCGCCGCCGCCGTTGCCGTCTACGAGGCATTCCGGCAGATCCGTTCCTAGAGATCGATTCCCTTCGCGCAGGCATTCGATATGAGCAAGGCGTCTCCGCGGATTTCCATAGTGCTTCCGTTTCGAGATGCCGCGACTTTCTTGGCCGATGCAGTCGAAAGCATACTCAAGCAAAGCGACGTTGATCTCGAACTACTTGCCATCGACGATGGCTCGATCGACGCCGGGCCTGTGATTGTACGGGATTTCGGGCAGAGGGACACGCGTGTGCGATGCCTTTCCACGGGAGGAGATGGTATCGTTGCCGCCCTCAACTTGGGCTTGGCGAAAGCCAAGGCTCCCTACCTCGCCCGCATGGACGCGGACGACTTTTCGCATCCCAATCGCCTCGAGCGTCAAATTGAATTTCTCGATGCCCATCCCGAGATTGGGCTGGTGGCTTCACGCATCGAACACTGGACGCCGGATGAAGAGTCCCGTCCCGGTTACGCTGCCTACGTGGAATGGACGAATGGCCTTCTTCTTCCAGAGGACTTAGCCAGAAGTCGCTTCGTTGAATCACCTTTTGCCCACCCTTCCGTCGTTTTTCGAAAGGAATTGGTGGAGAAATTTGGAGGATATCGCGAGGGCCCTTTCCCCGAGGATTACGAATTGTGGCTTCGCTGGATGGAATCAGGCGTCCGCATGCAAAAGCTTCCCCAAGTTCTTCTGCGCTGGCGAGATCACGACCAACGATTGTCCCGCCGAGATCAGCGTTATTCAGTGGATGCCTTTTACGAGATGAAGCTTGTCTATCTGAAACGTTGGCTGGCGGGAAACAATCCTTTTCATCCGCAGGTCAAGATCTGGGGAGCGGGAAGAACGACCAGAGCCAGGGTCGCTTTTCTGGAACGAGAGGGGGTTCAGGTTGCGGGCTACTACGACGTCGACCCACGGAAGATAGGGGAACCCAGGAAGGGCTTGACGGTGCGCCCGATAGAGGAAATCCCTCCTCCCGGAGAGGAGTTCATCGTGGCCATGGTAGGAGCTCGAGGCGGCCGTGAAAAGATTGCCGCTTACCTTGCGAATCGAGGACATCGTGAGGGTGTCGACTTCATTCTTGCCGCTTAAAAGTTCATTTGCCATGCGGTTTGNGCTTGTCGAGCGAAGCTTGGTCGTTTTCGCTCTTTCCAGTTNCCACTTGTTCAAATCCTCANCCAACCCATGAAAATCCTGACNTTCCTTTCCCTTTTCGCCCTTNTCGGGGCTTATGCTGCAAAACCTAATCCTCCAGCAGGATTCGTCGCCTTGTTCAATGGCAAGAACTTGGATGGTTGGTGGGGCTTGAAAACCGAAGACCCAGCCAAGTGGATGGCCCTTTCAGCCGATGCGCTGGCGGCCAAGAAGAAAGCCAGTCTCGAGGACATCAAGCAACACTGGAGAGTTGAGGACGGCGTCTTGATCAACGATGGCAAAGGCCTTTATCTCAGCACCGAGAAGAATTATTCGGATTTCGAGCTCTACGTGGATTACAAGACCGTGCCCAAGGCCGACAGCGGCATCTACTTAAGAGGTGTTCCCCAAGTGCAGATCTGGGACTATACCAAAGACAGTAACAGTTTGAAGCACGGGTCCGCCAAGGGGTCCGGGGGTCTTTGGAACAATGGGAAAGCAGGCGCTCCCGGTCGAGATCCTCTAGTGCTCGCGGATAAGCCGATCGGCCAATGGAACACCTTTCACATCACCATGATTGGCGACGTCGTGACCGTTGTCCTGAACGACAAACTGGTCGTCGACAAGGTGCCGCTGAATAATTTCTGGGATCGCAAGACACCCATTGATAAACGCAAACCCCTGATCGACAAAGGCCCCATCCAGTTGCAGACGCATGGCGGCGAAATTCGCTGGCGCAACGTTTACTTGAAGGAACTCCCATCTTCCCCTGGTTCGGATGGAGGCAAGTCGGAGAAGGGTTTCAAGAAGGTATTCAACGGCAAGGATTTCGATGGATGGGAGGGTCCCCTTGACAATTACCAAATCGTGGAAGGTTCCATCCAGTGCAAGAAAGGCAAGGGCGGCACCATCTTCACCAAGGAGGTCTATGCAGACTTTGTGGTGCGCTTTGAGTTCAAGCTGCCTCCGGGCGGCAACAACGGTCTCGCGCTTCGTTATCCCGGCAAAGGTAACACTGCCTACGTCGGGATGTGCGAACTGCAGGTGCTGGACAGCGAGCACCCTCGCTACGCCAAGTTGGATGCCCGTCAATATCATGGCTCCGCCTACGGCATGGCGGCTGCCAAACGGGGCCATTTGAAGAAGGCTGGAGAGTGGAACGAGCAGGAGGTTACGGTCAAGGGTTCGACCATACGCGTTGTTCTCAATGGCGCGGAAATCCTCAATGCCGACTTGAGCAAGGTGAAGGATTTCATGGGCGGCAAGCCGCATCCCGGGAAGAACCGCAAGGATGGCCACTTCGGTTTCGCCGGTCACAGTGACCCCGTTTCCTTCCGCAACGTGCGTATTAAAAAATTGTGAGCAACGGGAGCGGGCAATGGCTTTTCGCCTCCTCTTTCGCGATTAGTTTGGCCGTTGGTTCCTCCCAAGGCGCAGACCTTCGTCTGCGCAAGGATTTCGCCGAGGGGTATTCCCTGATCCACGAACTGAATTGCGTGGCTTGCCACGAAGGCGAGGCTCATCCTCAGTTACTCCCCGTGGGAGCCCCCAATCTCAGGGAAACGGGCAGTCGCCTTCGCCCCGATTGGATTCGCTCCTTCCTTCTGCATGCTGGAGAAGGCGCTGATGAGGGCTATCATCCTTCGCTCCTTGCCGGTATCCCGGAGAAAGAAGCCAAAGCGCGGGCCGATGCCCTGGTCCACTACTTGTCTATGTTGAAGTCGACCCGCCTGAACGAGGAGACCTTGCGAGGCAACTCGAAGGTGGGCGAAGTGGCTTTTGGTAGCTTGGGTTGCGTCGCTTGTCATGGTCCTCTCGAAGATTTCGACGTTCAAGCCAAGTTCGACAATGCGCAGTCCTTGGCGGTTTTTCTTGAGAATCCCAGGCGGCTTAATCCACATGGGCGAATGCCTTCCTTGAGTCTCACCCCCCAGGAAGCTCTGGACTTGGCTTCCGCCTTGGTCAAGGGGGGGCCACCCAGGTCTCCCGATAACCCCAAGAACGATATTCCCGGTGTTTTCTTTGAAGTATTCAATGGTGAATGGGACCGTTTGCCCAACTTCGACTCCCTCAAACCCGTCCAGTCAGGGATCGTCGATCACCTCAACCCGACCATTGCCAATAGGGACGATCATTTCGGCGTGCGTCACAGGGGGTATCTATTGATCGAAAAAGCAGGCGAATACGTTTTCTCCACCAATTCCGATGATGGCTCGCGCTTGTTCCTTGGCCATTCCCTGGTGGTGGATAACGATGGCGTCCACGGTGGAACCAAAAAAAGCGGCTCCATTTCGCTCTATCCGGGTAAGCATGCGTTTACGCTTCAATTCTTCGAGAAGCAGGGTGGAGAACACAATCACGTCACTTGGAGCGGCCCGGGTTTCTCCGAAAAGCCTCTCAAGGGCGACGTCCTGACCCATAGCCGGGATGAACATCCCGGTAGAAAGCGGCCCAAAACAAACGGTTTCGTGGCTCAATACGACAAGGTGAAACGGGGCAAAGAGCTTTTTTCGGAACTTAACTGTGCATCTTGCCATGCGGTTTCGCCGGACGGCAAGCTGCACCCACCGGAAGGTCTGCTCGGTCCTCCGCCCAAGCTGGCTGATTTGCAAGAAGTGGCTGAACGAGGGTGCCTTTCACCCACTCCCAATGGCCAATCTCCTCACTTCAGGCTCCATCCTCCTCAAACCAAGGCAATCGTTGCCGCCTTGAAGAATCCTGCGCCGAAGATCGAGGCGACCGAAATCTTGAACCGAACCTTGGTCGCTCTCCGATGCAACGCATGTCACGAACGCGACGGCATCGGAGGACCGTCCGAAGAGCGTGAAGCGTTGTTCCTCACTTCACAGAAGGAAATGGGCCCGGAAGGTCGTCTGCCTCCTCGCTTGAATGGAGTAGGAGCGAAGTTGAAAGCGCCTTGGCTCAAGGAGGTCATCGCCAGGGGAACCAAGGTTAGACCCTACATGCTCACGCGCATGCCCAGTTATGGGAATCAGGTCGCGTCCAAGTTGACCGAAGCCTTTGTCGCCGCGGACGCCGACCAAGTCGTCAAGTCCGCCCCACCGTTTCTTTCTCATCGCGATGCCATGAAGCATGGCCGCGAACTGACAGGAAGCAAGGGGCTTGCTTGCGTCGCGTGTCACGTCTTCGCCGGCATACCATCCCAAGGTATTCAGGGAATGGATCTAACCGTTATGGATAAAAGGCTCCATCCCGATTGGTTTCGCCGTTATCTGCTCAACCCCAATGCTTTGCGACCCGGAACCCGCATGCCCTCTTTTTGGTCTGAGGGCGTCAGTGCCAAACCACAGACGCTGGGTGGAGTTGCAGGCAAGCAAATTGAAGCCATCCGCGCTTATCTAGCTCTCGGGTCGAAGTCCCCCATTCCCTCGGGCTTGGCTCGCAGCGGGTTGCAATTGATGGTGGCAGCGGAGGCTCGCCTTTATCGCAATTTCATCGATGGAGCCGGCGCCCGAGCCATTGGGGTGGGATATCCCGGCGAAGTGAATCTGGCTTGGGATGCCAACGATCTCCGCCCTGCCATCCTTTGGCACGGGCCTTTCATGGATGCATCACGGCATTGGACAGGGCGTGGCCAAGGCTTTCAACCGCCCGATGGTTACAACCGAATTCTTCTCCCCGAAGGACCACCTCTTGCCATTCTCGCCGATTCGTCGTCGCCTTGGCCCAAGCAAACGGGCAGAACGAAAAGCTTTCGCTTCAAGGGATACCAACTGGACAAGCTTCGGCGGCCCACCTTTCTTTATTCATTTGGCGAGGTCTTGGTGGAGGATTTCTACAAGGAGGCCCCGGAGAGTGTCGATGCGGACACGGCACTCGAAAGGATCGTGACCATTAAGGGAAAGATTCCACAAGGGCTGCATTTTCGAGCCGCAGCAGGAAAAACCGTGAAACGCCAAGGAAAGGCCAATCGTTTTCTGGTGGATGATCTCAGTGTTACTTGCACTAGTCCCGATGAATTGTCGGTGCTTCCTCGTCCGGATACGGGAGATTTGATTATTCCAGTTAAGCCCGGCGTTCGGGAATTTGTGCTCCGTCAACGATTCGAGTGGTAATCATCCACGAAACCTTTTCACTTGTTTTAGCCATGCCAAACATCCGTAGATTCCTCACCTTTCTTTTATTCACCTTCCCTTCCTTGGTGTCCTTCGCCCAAAAAGGAGCTCCCACCGAGGAGGATTATTATCGCATGATAAAAATCCCCATCCCCGAGGGGATCGTCCTGGAGGCTGGCGGTCTCGAGGTCATGCCGAACGGCAAACTCGCCGTTTCCACCAGAAGAGGCGATATCTATATGGTGGAGAACGCTTTCAAGGAAACCGGGGACGACGCTAAGTTCACGCTTTGGGCCGAGGGGCTTCACGAAGTGCTCGGCCTGTCCTTCGCCGATGGTTGGCTCTACGCCACGCAGCGACCGGAAGTGACACGAATCAAGGACTTGGACGACGATGGTCGAGCCGACCTCTTCGAAACAGTCAGCGATGCTTGGGAGATTTCCGGAGACTACCATGAATACAACTTTGGCTCGAAATTCGATAAGGAAGGGAACATGTGGTTGGTTCTTTGCCTCACCGGATCGTTCAGCAGCAAAGTCCCTTTTCGAGGTTGGTGCGTTCGCGTGACCAAGGACGGCAAGATGATACCGACCGCCAGCGGGATTCGTTCGCCGGGAGGCATTGGCTTGAATTGCAAAGGAGAAGTTTTCTATTGCGACAACCAAGGGCCATGGAATGGGACCAGTACGCTCAAGCACTTGACTCCCGGAAGCTTTCAAGGTCATCCCGGTGGATTTCAGTGGTATCAGCTCGAGACCACCCAGAAGGCGATTGGCCCCAAGCCGGATGAACCTGCCAACGGAAGCCGTTTTCACAAGGAAATGGAGCGTTTGCCGAAATATCGACCTCCGGCCATCCTGCTGCCTCATGGCAAGGTGGGCAATTCCGCCAGCGGTATCGCTTGCGACGGTTCGGGTGGCAAGTTCGGGCCGTTCAAGGAACAATTATTCGTGTCCGATCAGACCCATAGCGTGGTCAACCGTTGTTTCCTCGAGAAAATCAATGGTTTTTACCAAGGTGCCTGTTTTCCTTTTCGCAAGGGATTCGGATCGGGCAACGTGCCTCTTATCCAATGCCCCGACGGGTCCCTTTATTCGGGTGGCACCGATCGAGGATGGGGTGCCCGCGGCGGTAAGCGTTTCGCCCTCGACCGCCTCGTTTGGACCGGAAAGACACCTTTCGAGATCCTGGAAATGCGCATCCAGCGGGACGGTTTCGAACTAGAGTTCACCAAACCCGTCGATCCCAAGACCGCGACTGACCTTTCGTCCTATTCCATGAAGACTTACACCTATATCTTCCAAGCCAAGTACGGCAGTCCCGAGGTGGATCATACCACGCCCACGATCAAGAGCGCTACCTTGGGCAAGGATGGCAAGACCGTTAAATTGGTCGTGGATGGCCTGCAAATCGGACACGTTCATGAATTGAAGTCCGCGGGCGTGCGTTCAAAGGAAGAATCTTATCCCTTGCTTCACGAAGTTGCATACTATACGCTTTGGCATCTTCCAGAAAAATAATGGAGTGCATCACTCGTGTTAATCACGGCTTCATTCTCGAAACTTTTTTTCCTTTTCGCCGTTTAAATTAAATCGAGAGCCCAAACTGCCTGCTGAAGGCAAAACAAAAGTGAACACATGAAGAAAGCAAACTGGTTCAATCGAATGGTCAGCGCATGCCTCATGGCTTGCATCCTGTCGTTCTTTGCTGTTTCCGCTTCCGCGGATAACCACAAAGGATCTTCCAAGGATTCTCGTTCCTCCGACTGGAGAGAGCGCTGGAGCAAAATGTCTGAAAAGGAGCGCGCCGAAGCGCGCGAGCGCATGAAGGAAGCATGGGAAAAACGCATGCAAGAAGCCAGAGAGCGCTGGAATCACGGAGGCGACCACGGCAAGAAGCCAAGTGGCGACCATCGCGGCCATCATGGAGGCGATCACGGCAAGAAGCCAAGTGGCGACCATCGCGACCATCACGGCCATCACGGAGGCGATCACGGCAAGAAGCATGGCGACCATCACGGCCATCACGGAGGCGATCACGGCAAGAAGCCAAGTGGCGACCATCGCGGCCATCACGGAGGCGACCACGGCAAGAAGCCAAGTGGCGACCATCGCGGCCATCACGGAGGCGACCACCATGGCAAGAAGCCAAGTGGCGACCATCGCGGCCATCACGGAGGCGATCACGGCAAGAAGCATGGCGACCATCGCGGCCATCACGGAG
>PBLJ01000011.1 GCA_002721705.1 Opitutia bacterium | reverse complement strand
GCGGAAACTTCTTCCGACCTCGTTCCAGACTCCCCGGAGGCCGGAGGCTCGAATGAGTGGGTGGTGGTTGCCCGGAAGGATCACCTGGCGGAAACTTCTTCCGACCTCGTTCCAGACTTCCCGGAGGCCGGAGGCTCGAATGAGTGGGTGGTGGTTGCCCGGGAGGATCACCGGGCGGAAACTTCTTCCGACCTCGTTCCACACTCCCCGGAGGCCGGAGGCTCGAATGAGTGGGTGGTGGTTGCCCGGGAGGATCACCAGGCGGAAATTTCTTCCGGCCTCGCGCCTGGACTCCCGGCGGATCATCCGCACCGGTTGGCCATTCTCGATTCAATGCCTCGAGGGAAGACCTTTGAAACTGTATTTTGCTAGTCATTGCTTCACGCAATCGGATTGCGGGATGAAAGAGTTCGGATGTTGCGATTGTGGTAAAAGTGGTGGGGCAGGGCTTACTGAGCGCTGAGGGGAATTAAAAGCTATGGGGTCTGCGTATCGGCTGTCATTCATCTTGGCCGTAAGTGGATTCCGATCAGGTTGACTCGTTTTCGAAAGGAACTGGGAAAGGATGATTTCAAATTGTTCGGGCGGGCTGTCGTCGTAACGATTTCCAGGTCTCCCGCGGCCGGTCGGGTGGCTGGGACAAGGCCCAGGCCACCCGCCGTCGCGGTCGATTCTTGCTTGGTCTTGGCTTTGCATGGCCTGACTTTGCATCTACGTTAATTAGGTATGTTTAGATGGTTCCCCGGCTTTGTTATGACATCAGGACCATTGCGATATTGGTCAACTGGTTCGCTTGCGCCGTCATGGCTGCCGAAGCTTGGACCAGTATGTTCTGCCTGGCATATCGCGTGGATTCCAACGCGATGTCGGCGTCCATGATTCGTCCGTGGGCGGCTTCGAGATTGGCCATCTTGGTGGCGAGCAAATCGGCCACCGTTTGAACGCGTGACATTTCGGCTCCATTCTCGGCTCGGGCATCCGCCAACTGTTCAATCGCCATGGTGAACATGGAGACGTTGACGTCGGCTATACTGAGGATGAAGTTGTCTCCATCGAGTTCCAAGGCTCCGTCCGTGGTCCAAGTTGTATTTGCGGTTGCGTTGGCGTTGTTGATGTTTCCAAGGTTCACCCCGTTGCCGATCGAAAGAGCGGTTTGAAGGTTTACTTGGTTGATGGAAACGTTTCCATCGGTACTAACACCTCCAGCCGTGGTGATCAGGGAAAGAGACTTTTTCCCGGTAGTCGCGTTCGCGGTGCTGTTGTCCGAGAACAAGCTGATGCCATTGAACTTCTCTGTGCCGAGCTGTTGAAGCTGCTTTTGGAGTTCAATGAATTCCTTCGAATAATTCTCCTTATCCGAGTCGTTCTTGGTGATGTCCTCGGCCAACATGCGCAACTCGCCCATCCGGTCGAGGATGTTGCCCATGCTCTTGAGAGCTCCATCCTGGACTTGCAGGAACGAGATGGAGTTTTGGACGTTTTGGCGGACAGCGTCGGTACGCTTAAGCTTGGACGACATTTTGTAGGCGACGGCTAAGCCACCGGCGTCGTCAGACGGCGAAACGATGCGTTTGCCCGATGACAGCTTTGATAAGCTGTGGCGCAAGGCGTCGTTTGCGGCTGTTAGGTTAAATGATGCAGTTGTTGCTGTTGCATTGGTGTTTACTACTACTGGCATGGTTATTCATCCTTGATTTGATATGACGGCGTCCTTGCCGTCAGTTTGCCGCGTTGATAATGGGCGCGGCCCCCATTTTATTGGCGTGAAAAAGTCATATTTGAGTGCGTGAATGAGAGGCTGGCATTTCTTCCCAGACGGGATCCTTGGCGCGGAGCGCGTTGAATCGCACGCTGAGTTCTCCGCAGAAGGAGCGAATGGCGGCGCCAAGTTTTCGGAAGGTCGACTTGGAACGCTTCGCCTTGGAAGGGAATAGGGATGGACCCGCAAACAACCTGCGTCTGGAGGATGCCGTTCGGGCAAGCCTACGCTCGACGACCTTCAATTCCTCTTGCAGTCGTTGTCGCTGGCGTTGATTGGCAAAGCGGAGGTTGATGATTTCCGCAATGGCTGCTGCGGCCAGGGAAGGTTTGACGGCAAACCGCATGTCGGAAATGGAAGCCCCGGATTGAAGAATGCTTTGGAAAGCAGGTTGGCAAAGATTGGCCCTCCTGAGTTCGACCGCCTTTCGTTCGCCATGATCGATCACATGAATCTTCAAGGGAGATTCCGCTCCATTGCCGAACAGGAGAACTTTCTTAAATTTTGCTTCTGCGATATCTATCAAACCTTGTAAAAGAAGCTGTTTTCGCAGAACGATTTCAGGTTTTTCACTGTTTGGCAGGGAACGCAGCTCGTCGAGTAGCATGGAGCCGAAGCCTAGCTGGCGTTCTTGCTCTTCAAGAAATGATATGCCGTCGCGGAGATTGTCACGGATCGTTCCAAAACGAGTGCGATTGGACACGGGTCCTGAAGGCTCAGAAGGCGATGCGGGTACCGGCGAGTCGGCTGGGGCGGGGGAAGGCACTTCCGCTTCCGTCGATAAAGAGGGAATTCTAAGGCTATATTTAGTTTTACTATTCATTGTTATATATGAATTAGAGAATATATATTAAGAAGATATAAATTTTGCTTAACTCTAGCATCGGAGATTCTCCGTGCACGACGATCCGAGGGATTGCGTTTCTCTAGAAGATGGGTCCTGTCGTTTCGCTATCCTCCATAACCGCTTGACCGCGGGCAGCTAGCCATTCATGCACAGCATGCATCCGGCATGGCGCCTGGCCTGGCTTTTGGTTTAGGTTGTTGTTTCATGTGAAAAGTGTCTTCGCTGAGTTTCCGTGGCTGGCAATCGGTTGCTGCCGATCATCCTGCTGGGGAACTGTTTGCGCTGAGTCGTCATGACCTGACGGAGAAACTTGTAGCTATTCGTCACAGTCCCTCCTTTAACAGCTTGAAAGCGATTTCGTGCATTTGAGCTGCAGTCTTCGTAAAATTCAGGGCGGATTTCCCCAGGACCATAAAACGACTGAAGTGCCCCATTTCGCGAGCAATGTCCGCTTGCGTGATTCGGCCGTGAGCCATCTCCAAGTCGCTGTAGTTGTTCAAGACTTTCTGGATGGCAAAACCAACACGTTGAGAGCTTGCTGCGTTGGTTGCCCTCGCGCTGCTAAGGGTTTCTAGGAAATCCTCGAAATCGCGTATACTAAAGTCCTTGAGAGCGAACAGCGGATTCAGCAAATCATTGTTATTGTCGTAATCCGCCGAGTAATGCTCGGTATTTGCGTCCTGATAAACGTCATTGCCTTGGCCTTGGGAATTGAGCCCATGAGGAGGGGCGGCCGGGAATTGGTAAAGTCCGTCGGGACCCGGGTCATGACGCCATGCTCCGGTGGTATGGACGATCCCATTATGATCTCTGCGGGTAAAAGTGAGTTCTTTGTTGGGCTCGAACCTCGCCACGGAGAAGATGCTGACGTAATCGGGTTGGGCGATGGGGTTCCCACCGAAATACTCCCAATTCTCACTGTCGTCTCCGATTATTACGGTAGGATCCGTGTCTCCTCCGGGAGCAACGTCACCATCGGGGTCGCCATCGCCATATTGGTACCCAAAACCATGATGTCTGACGTCAATACTGGTGACTTCACCCGCTGCATCGATGTTGGCAAAGCCAACGCTTTGGGTTCCGCTTGCCGGAGCGTCAACGTTTACCTCCAATGGCTGAAAGCCTGAACCTCCGTTGATAATCGTGAAGGCGAGGATTTCACCGGTTGAGGGATCCACGGAGGAAACTTCGGCTTGCGGGCTTCCATGGCCGTTTCCAGTGAAAATAACGGCATCTCCAACTTGGTAACCGGATCCTCCGTTATTAATTAAAATGGATTGCAGTGTGCCGGTGGCCGCATTCACGGCATCGACGTAGACGTCGGCTCCAAGGCCACCCGATGCTCCACTAACGGAGAGAGTTGCCGTCTCGGCGAATCCAGTGCCCGGGTTCGTACTTGCCAAGGCTTGAATCTCGCCTTTTGCAATGGTGGCCGTGGCGGCCGCTTGAACGGCCGCTGGAACCCCCGCGAAAATGGGTGCGGAAATTACGGCGTCAGGTGTTTTGGAATAGCCCGTGCCATGTTTGTCATAGCCGTGCACGTCCGTTTGAAAAGCTGTAATAATGTCATCGGATGGATCCAAGGGAGTTCCGTTGTCATCAGTTAACAAGCTCAGTTCACCAGGGTCTATCGGCACCGTGGCGTTAGCCGTAGCGGTGCCTGAAGTTACGGTAATGTTTCGGTCAAAACTATCGTCCACGTAACCTCTTCCGCCATCCAGGATGTTAATCTGTAAGATTTCTCCAAAATTGGCAGCCGCAGGGTTTTGCTGAACGACGGCTTGCAGCACTGCCGCTTGGCTCGACGGATGAGTCGGGTCGTCAGGCGCATCCACCGTAACCGTGGGTGCGTAGCCAGCTCCTCCGGAGATTTGCTGAAAGCCCGTCACTTGGCCAGTACCGGCAGTTGCGGTTCCGGAAAAGCCGGATCCAGTTCCCCCAGTGCCCGCCTTTACTTGAACGACTGGATTGGAAGTATAGCCGGAACCCGCGTTCGTTATACTAAACCCCGTTATGGAGAAGGTCGAGCCACTGCCGTCGTCGGTCAGCACGGGAGACACGATGGCTCCGGAGCCTCCTCCACCCACCACTTCGAGTTGAGTGGTCAGGTCGTAGCCACTTCCCGATGAAGCAACGGAGCTGCCGGCAAGGCCTGCCATTAAAGCTTGAAAGGTAGCGGAAGTATTGGATCCCGGACCTGAAACCGTAATGTTTGGAGCCGCTCCGTAGCCGCTTCCTCCATTGACCAAGCTCAGGTTCGTCACTTGCCCGAAGGTCGGGCTGGTTGGATTATAGTCGATCGATGGCACGGCTTCGGCGGAACCCGAGCTAAAGGTTACGGTAGTGCCAAATCCGCTGCCAGGATTCGTTATGACGACGTTATCGATTAATTGAGTGCCCGTTGGGCTTGTCTGAAGTGTCACCTCCGCGTGTTCGGTGTCATTGAATCCTCCTGCTCCCGCTATCCTAACCGCTGGAACGGAAGAGTAATCCGACCCTCCGTCTATTTTGTTGAAGCCAGTGATTTGGCCAGTGGCAGCATCAATATTGGCAGTAAACTTTGCTCCTCTGCCTCCGCCACCGGTAAAGCTCACCATGGCAGTGCCTCCCAGATTCGAAAAATCGGCAGGGTCATAGTCTTGCCCTCCATTCGTGAGGGTCAGGCTATCGACCTCACCATTTACGATGACGGCTTGAGCCGTAGCCCCATACCCACCTCCATTCTCGAAGGTGATGGAAAAAGGCTGGTCGTAAGCATAGCCTTTGCCGTTGACGTCCAAGGTGAAAGTCTCGACTCCGCTGGTGTCGGGACTGACGTATGCATAAGCAGTAGCTCCCGTATACCCGGTGCCCCCGTCGTTTCGAATGAAGTTGTCGGAGTTAAAGGCAGGCGTAGGAGAGCCATAAATTGGGTTGTAAGATAGGATTTCTCCGGAATTGAGCCCTTCCAGCTTGATGATTTGACCCTCTGTAGGAGAACCTGGTTGGGTATCGACGACGGCGGTTATGGTGGCGGGCGTACCGCCCCCCATCCCAGTGACCGCTACAGTAGGATTGGAAGTGTACCCGTTCCCCGGATTGGTAAGGGTTATACTCGTGATTTTCCCTTGAAAAGGATGGCCTTCGACATCGTTTACGGTCACTACTGCAGCAGCTCCCACACCGCCGCCGCCGCCGGAAAACTTAACCGTTGGCAAAACACTGTGACTACCGGTGCCTCCATCTCCTCCGTCATAAGCAGTCTTTGTGGCGGTGGATTGCGTATTGAGCACGGCATCCGGCCCATACTTCCCTTTGAGATTTTCGAAGATGCCATGGCGCGATATTCTGATCACGCCGATGCCGGGATCGCTTGTAGCCACTTCAAAGACATGGTTTGGGTTCACCATGGCGAGGCCGTTGGGGTCGGCCACCGGCTCCATGTCGAACAAGCTGATCCCATTGAACTTTTCATTCAGCATACCTGACAATTGGTCCTGAAGTTCCTCGAATTCATGATTCAGGGCATCTTTGTCGGGGTCTCGCTTGATGATATCGTCGTGGCGAGTTTTCAGAACCATCATTCGCTCGATCATCTCCTGCATCCTGCCAAGTACTCCGTCCTGTGTCTGGAGAAACGAAAATACGTTTTGCAGGTTATGGTAGTTCGCCAGCTTCTGCTTGATTTCCGCCCCCATTTTTTGGGATACGCTGTAAGCTCCCGCATCATCATAGCCATGGACAATGCGATTGCCACTGCTTAGCTTGCCATGAACCCGCTGGGTTTTCTCATGGGCTGAACCTGCCAAACGAGCAGCTTCTTGCCCGCTGGTGTTCGTATGGAGACCAATGCTCATAAATTCGTTCTGTAAAGTGGTGGCTTTGTAATTTGCGTTGCTTGGATGGACTTTTACATTACGCCTCGCTGGAAGGAGTGCCTTCCTGCATACGTATATAACTGTTCATCAATATATTGGGTGACATTTATTTGAGTTAGGTTCTTCATTTCAACTTCGGCCAAAAGCCTTGGTGGCATATGAATATCCCTGTTGGAAAATTTACTGTGGCGCGGAGCTAATGGCCTATCGTTGCCTTAACCCTGCATGCGATTGTGACTAGTGCATAAGATCGAAGTTCCTTTTGCTGTTTTTGTATTTTGTTGTGTTAAAATCCATTGCTAGCCTCCGGCAGGAGGATCTGTCTTGGTGAAAACGAGAGGCGCTTTGGCTAAAAGCCTGACCGCGCTGCTTCTTTCCCTTCGACTGGAGCATCGTGATGATACGCCTGGTGGGGCAGCTCCAGATCCTGGTGGTCGCGGAGTACAAGCTATGTTCTTTGTGAAAATCATTCAGGTTCGTTTCCGAATTGGTCCGTAGTTGGCGCCACAGGTGGTCCGGTTGTTACTGTAGACTGGTTGTCGGACGGAGCTGAAGTTGCTCGCGCGACTATTCCTCGATGACAACCGGGTGGATCGCCTGAGGGATGAAATTGAGTATGTGGATACACTGTTACTTCAAATGATTGGTTCGTTTCCGAACGTGTTTGCTGAAAGTTCGATGTTCAAAGTCTTGATGAATTCATGGTCGCTCAGTGGCTATCCGAGCACGNCGAGAGCGATGTTGGTGAGTTGGTTTGCCTGGGCGACCATCGCGGCGGATGATTGGACGAGCACGTTTTGCCTCGCGAATCGGGTGGATTCGAGCGCGATGTCGGCGTCCATGATACGCCCGTGGGCGGCCTCCAAGTTGGTCTGGTTCTGGACCAGCAGCTCGTTGACCATCATGAGACGGGACATTTCCCCCCCGTTCTCGGCCCGAGCGTCGGCGAGGTCCTCGATGGCCACTGTGAACATGGACACGGCGATTGTGTCCAAGCTGGCAATGAAACCCAAGTCGGCGGTCTCGGTGGTGTAAGTGGCGGTGTCCCCGGGCGTGACGTTTTGGAATATACCGGCGATATTGGCGACTGAAACGTTGCCTCCCTCGAGATTCGCCAAACTGTAGGACTGGCCATTGGCGTCCGTGACGTCGAGGATCTCCTGTAGGTTCACCTGGGTGATCGAGACGTAACCGTCCGCGGCCACGCCGCTGGCGGTGGTCAAGAGAGTGAGGGCATGCTCGTTGACGCCGTCGCCGTCATAGTCCGTGTTGCCTCCGTTGACGTTGGTGAAAAGACTGATGCCGTTGAACTTCTCGCGAGCGATCTGATGAAGCTGCTGCTGCAACTCGACGAACTCCTTCGAATAGTTCTCGGTGTCCGAGGTGCTCTTCGTGATGTCGTCCGAATAAGTCCGCAACTCGGACATCCGGTCGAGGATCTTCCCGATCACCTTGAGGCCGCCGTCCTGCACCTGCAGGAAGGACAAGCCGTTCTGGACGTTGATCCGAACCGCCTCGGTTCGCTTCAGGGCCGACTCCATCTTGTAGGCTACCGCAAGGCCGCCGGCGTCGTCGTCGGCGCGAATGATGCGATTGCCCGACGAGAGCTTGGCCAAACTGTGGCGCAGCATGTCGTTGGCTCGACTGAGGTTGAACGATGCGACGGTCGCGGTCGCGTTTCTATTTACTGTTACTGGCATGGTGGTGTTCCTCCTTGATTAGGATCGGGGAGCATCCTTGTCCCCGAGGTTCGAGCGTTCTCCGAACTGTTTCCAGCAGAGTACCGAAGTGTTTTTCGAAGTACGTTCGTGTTCATTTTTGATTAATTGAGAGTGCGAAAGAGATTGGTGGTCCGAGAAGACGGCAGGGTTGGCATCTGACTTGGAGAAGACTCCTCGTCATTTTCCAGCCGTCGCTTCACGCCACTGAGGCAAGAATGCAACAGTTTGAGTTGCATAATATTATTGCTCAGCGGTTTGCGTAATGATCCATGTGCATTTTCAATGGTTTCCAGATCGAGAAAGAATCCCGTTTGGTCGCCATAAATCTTGCCGTGGGCAAAGGTGGTCAACGATGCCGTCCCCAAGTCGCATCGATCGATTAGAAGCAGCTGCCACTCCCTGCGAGATGGATGATGAATGCGCAGAGGGGAGGATTGCCCATCGGAAAAAAGTGGTACGGAGCGATAGGTCGCTTGCCGTAGTTCCTCGACTTCGTCTCTAGCCGACTGAAATTCGAACTGTATAGTCTCCAGCCTTTTGCTTTCGACGTTGGGTATGCGTGAAATCTTCCACAACCGAGCGGCATCTCCCAGTTTTTCGGAGATTTGTCGCAGGCAATCGTTTTGTTTGTCCAGGAATCGAATCCCCGCCAGAAGGTTGGCTTCGGCATTTTCCAGAATGAGCCTGGACCGCTCAGCAGCATCGCTTTCATGAGAATCCATGCCCATGGAGGCTTCGATCAGTTGCCCATCCTCGGACGGAGAGGCTGCCTCGATGCGACCTCCGGCAATGACGAATTTGCTTTGATCAGGGCCTCGAGCTTTTCTTTCGAGCGCTATTGCCGTCACTGATGGCGTTCGTCCGGATTCGGATGAAGAAGGAGTTAAGCTAGGTTTGGAAAACATTAGTCGTTTGGTTGTGTCTGGTAGATGATTACTGAAAGAGTTTAGCTGCGAAGAACCTGGCGGACGGTATCCGGTTGAGTGGCTTGTGTTTCTTGAGCTGTATCCGGAGAAACCTGAAGATCCCGTTCCACCTTGCGAAGATCCGCTTCCGCCTCCCTCGGGTTAATGGGTGAAAGAATTTTTTCCTCTGCACGGGGATTGTTCTTGGTATCAAACTTGTAAGCAGGGGGAGCGGAACGTCGGTCCCGGCGCTTGCGACGCTGTTGCGTATCTTCCTTGGGCCCGTTTCGCCGAGTAACGGCGTAAGGAGTAAAGGAATCAGCGCTCACTGAACTACCTGCTCTTATCGACATGACTTTGGTTGAATTTCTGGTTGTGCGGCAAGGACCTCAAAAGGACCTCCCCATTTCTGGTCGGTTGAAAAAATAGAGTTGTTGCTTCCTAGGGTCGGGAATCCCAAGGAAAACTTTAGGATTTTTATTTTATTGGTATTCAAAACGTTCGAAATAATTGATAAGTATATCTATATATATGCTTAATATTTAACACGCTTTCCTTTGGTGGAAATATTCTTGGTGATGCATGGTTCTGCTAGAGGTCTAAGTCGAAGGCGTTCGTCTCCTCCAGGAGCTAGCCCGGCGGGAGATAGTCCCCCCGTGTTTCAGGCATGCGGCTCGCAGTGGAAACAAGGTTCCATCTAGAAGCGTCGCTCTCTGGTTATGGTTCACGTTAATTAGTTGGTTGAAGAAGTGGTTCTATGATCGCGGGTGGCTGGTTTTGAGCTCCATTCGCTTCAATCGTACGCTTGCAGGTATCGCCCTTCTTGTCGGGGGCGACGGGATGTATTTGCGCATGCAGGAATCTACCTGAGGCCCTGCGGCCATTGAATATATGGTCATCGGTTACTTGTACTTAGATCATGAAACTGAATTTGAGGGTAGTTTTGGCGGCGGAACGAACAGCCGGCGACAGGGGAGGGGACCGCAAGTCGTATTTCTGATAGGTCGATCCATTGCTGGCTGTTTGGCCGGTATTGGTAAAAAGTCTTTGGGCGTTCCGATTGGCTTGCATGACGGCCGCTAGAGCGGCAGGGCCGGGAGGGCCGTGCACGCGGGAGGCTTCACTAGAGAAACCATCCCTTCGAACTTTGTCGGGTGGACGTGGTATCCTCGCAGCTAGACCTGTTGATTGACCAGGTGGTCCGTGGAGTGAGATTTTCACTTTTTCGTTAAGTTTGAGTTGTGATCTTACTTTGAAATATTGCTGTTAATTCGCATGATGAAAGACATCCCGGGGTCGCCCTGATGGGTAGCCTTGCAATGATGAATGAAAGTGATGGGCGTAACTGGATGAGCCTGGGTTGCCTTCAGGCTTTTTTCGCCTCTTCCTCCTCGCATAGGTCATTAGGTGACGCTTTCGAGCGTGAGAGAAAATTGGCGCAGGCCTGGACGTGGTTCCAGGTAGTGAACCGGAAGAAGGCGATCCACGTGTTGCTGTATTGCGAAGTCCGGACGGATCCGCTTTCGAGTAGCACTCCCTATTAGTTAATAAAGTCATTTTGATTGGCAAATTGTCAGTGGCGTTGGGCAACCTCGTTTGGGGCTTGAGCGCGAGAGCGCAAGGACTCGCTAGGTCTGAGCTTCGTTGGCCATCTGGTAGTGCGTCGAATTTACGTGTCCCATGGAAACGTGGTTGGAAAAAATCTCTGGATCGAACCCATTCTGGCGCGAAAGTTCCTGGTATTGCATTGGACGGACCCTCTCGCTCTACCCAAACGTCCTTAGTGAATGGTGCGCGAGCAGTGGAGGGCGACGCTTGATGAGCCATCCCTGGTGGCTCCACCTCGCGAAATTTTTCTCTTCCGGGTATGGTTGAGGGGTTCCGGAATGAATCTGGAGGGCCCCGCTTGATTGGGGAGCCTTTTTTGCGTAAAGGAAAACCGATTGCGCCGGTAGCCAAGGTGGGAAATGCCATCGGCCCAGGTGGATCGACCGCTGAGAAAAACGGTTCGGCGCTTGGCTTGGTATTCATTGGAAAGAGATGGCTGGAAGGGCTTCGTTAGGAATTGGACAAAAGCTGCACGTGACTGGTTGGTACGCTTTTAAAAGTCATGTAAATCAGGTTGGTTTGATACGGTCTCCATGCACATCAGCGAAGAGAGATCGGGCTGCTGGCAGCGCTGACTCTGCAACTTGTCTTAAGGTCAACGTACTGAGCATTCATGGCGCTGTATCCTGGCGAGCATCCCGTTTGGTGTTCTTGGTTGTATGTGCTTGATGTTGAAATAGTGAAAATGATAGGGGTAGTCGCTGGTCGGAAACTGGTCGTTTCCTTGAACGTCTCGTGGTAGTGAGTGGTTGTTGTCGGTTTCGTTTTCTGACATTTGCTTTCGGTTCCGGAGCAAAACTAGCTTCATTCTTGTTTTCGATTCCCTGAGCTGGATTCTATCCTGAGGTTTTCTTATCCAGCTGTAACTGGTACTCTTTTCTCGTCCTCGGATCCCGGAGTGGTCGGGCCTTGCGGTTTTCCGCCACTCCGGAATCCATTTCTGGACGAATCGTTTTCTGCGCTGGCTTCTTGCCTATTAGGCGAGAAGGGCGAGAACGATGTTCGATAGTTGATTGGCTTGAACGACCATGGCCGCTCCGGCTTGCACCAAGACGTTCTGGCGAGCGAACTTGGTGGATTCCAGGGCCATGTCGGCATCCATGATTCTGCCTGTGGCTGCCTCGAGGTTCATGTAGTTCTCCTCGAGCATTTCTTGGGCATAGTTGAGTCGAGACATGGTGCCACCGTTCACGGCGCGAGCATTCGCCAAGGTCTGGATGTAGTCGACGAAGTCGGCTACGCTGAAGTCGGAGAGGTCATAACTCTCGTCCAGCAAGTCCTTGTTGTTGTCGGCGTCTGCGTCGATGTGGTAACCCTTCTTGGCGGTTTCCTCGCTACTGGTGGTTTGGTAGTAGTCGTCGGAAGTGCCGTAGATGCCGTCGTTACCCGAATGCAAGCCCTTGTAGAAGAGGTCGTCCGCTGAACGGAAGATGTCGTCTCCACTGGTTGAACCTGGGTTCTTGGCTCGAACGATGGTATTGGTTCTCACCATTCCACTGTTGGCTAGGCGATCGATGTACTGGAGCTCGGTATTGGCGTCGTAGAACGCATTCGAGTCGGAGTCCGGGCTTCCGCCTCGGGCCACGGTGTCCACGTAGGCGCTCAGCTTCACCACGGCGCCGGCGTCGATCAGGTCTTCCATGTAGGTGTAACCATCGGAGGCGGCTCCGTTGTAGGTGTCGAACGAAGACGAGTTACTCAAGGAAATGTACTGGTAGTAGTCTCCTTGGAAATACAGCTTGTCTCCACGTGAGTAATCAATCCCGTCGCCATCCGCGTGGCTGCCATTCTTACGGGTAGGCTCATGAATGCGTGAACCGGCTCCTGCGAATCCGCCGCCTGCATTAGTCAGTTGCCCGACTTCGATCCATTCCGCGGCATTGAAAGCTCCGGGAGTGGTTCCACCGCCATTGGCGATGACCGTGGCAGCTGTTGCGTCGGCCTTGAAGTACCTGTAGCCAGGGCCTTCGGGATCGTTGTTGATCGACACCTTGACCATGTCGCCAGCAAGATACCCAACGGTGTTGTTGCCAACGTACTGCATCTTGATGCTGCTGTATTTCTCAGCGGAGCTATAGGCTTCCGCGAAGGGGTCGTGATTGACGGCATCGTTCGGTAGAGGATTGCCGATCTTGATGAAGTTGGAGTCAGCTGCTCCAGTGTCCTGAATAGCGATGGTGCTAGCNGGATTGAAGATGAGTTTCTTCGTTTTGTTGCCTTGGGCATCCGTTACTTCCGTGATATTNGCTCCACCTTCGANGACTTGGAAATANCCTGCGTTGGCAGCGNNTCCATTGCCGTTCCAGTAAACGACTTCACCGACTTCGTAATCCTTCGTGATNTTGCCGTCGTTAAGTGTGCTGTTGCCATCGGAGTCATTCATGCCGTCCTTGGTGAAGTNACCTACCAACTGACGAGCTTCGCCGTTGGATCCGGTGTTCAACACGCTGTCGGCGCCATACTTCGATTTCAGGTTCTCGAAAAGTCCGGTGCGATTCATTTCCACCTTGCCGCTTACGCCGTCCTCGGTGGTGATGACTTTCATCGGGTTGTTGTCCGGCTCGACGGTGGCGAAAAGACTCACTCCGTTGAACTTGGCGGCTTGGAGCTCGTTCAACTGCTTCTGCAGCTCATTGAACTCGTAGTTGTAGTTCTCGCGATCCAGATCGTTCTTGGATATGTCGTTATAGTAGCTTTTAAGCTCGGCCATGCGGTCGAGAATGCTACCCGTCACCTTCATTGCTCCGTCCTGCACTTGCAAGTAGGAGATGCCGTTCTGGATATTGAACTTGGTCGCCTCGGTGCGCCTCATGGCACTTTCGAGTTTCATGCCGACGGCGAGACCTCCTGCGTCGTCCGAGGGCGAAACTATACGTTGCCCACTAGACAGGCGAGACAAGCTCTTCTGCAAAAGGTTGCTTGCTCGCGATACGTTTAACGATGCCTGTGAGGCAATCGTATTGGTGTTGATTGTTATAGCCATTGTACGTCCTCCTTGACGTTTGTCGGCGGCGTCCTTGCCGCCCTGTTCCTGTCTTTTTTCTGAAAAGGGTTTTGGCTCCCTTTCGTCGGGACCTCCTTGTCCTGACCACTTAAACGTCGGATGAATGAAGCCTCGCTTTAGTCTTTTTTGAAAAAAAGTGATTTCCTGAAATGGTGGAACTGTCCTGAAAAGGCTAGATTCAGGGGCAGGGCGCTTTTCTCAGCTAAGAATGAAGTTGCCTTGATAAGACGTTTGGCGCTGGATGAAATGGATAATGATCAAGGGTTTAGACTATAAGGACTGGATGATTCCGTCATACCCATGGCTGAGGTTAGCGTAGACGGCGAAGAGGTCGTGTTCGAAGGCGAGGCTCCGCAAGAAGCGGGGCAAGTTTTCGATCTACTGCTTGGAGCCATGAGCGAAAGGGGCAGGGCTTTGGTTTCATTCATGGTAGACGGCAAGGATCTCATGTTCCTTGCGGAGAATGATACGCCTCCATCCAGTTTTCAGAAAATCGAAGCTTTCACGCTCACCCACGTTGAATTGACGTTGCGGTTGCTGGAAAGGGTGGAGAAGGAAACTGAATCGCTGGAGGAAGAGCTTTTGGCTTATTCTCGCAAAGTCCTTTTCCTTGGGTGGTCCGAAATCTTCAATCGGATGGATGAATTTGTCGGCAAGATCCAGCCGATCGCCGACTTAGTCGACAATTTGGAGCCGTTTTCCAAAACCTACGATCCTCCTTGGAGAGGATCCTTTGAAGTCCTGCAGAGCCAGCAATCCGAAGCGTTGGAAAGGGTTTTGACCTGTTTCAAGGCGGGCGATTCAGCAGGTCTTTCAGATGCCATAGCCAGCTCCTTCCTACCTATGTTGGCTGAGTTTCGCAAACTGTCCCGCAAGAAGATGCAGCCGCAACTTCGTGAAGAAATGGAGCTTGCCGGATGAACCTGCTGCCGCAAAACGAGGCTGTCCTGAGGAAACGCTTCCCGGTTGTGTTCCAGCGAATCCTCTCTGCCGGGCAGGATATGGGCGCATATCGTTTGGAGAGCGAAGGCGAAGAAACGCAATTGTGGATCAAACGTGGAGAAAATGAATTTCTGTTTTACGGTAATGACGATCCCGAAAAACTATCCTGCCGCTGGCTGGAATTAATCTCCATCGAATCCGACTCCCTTTACGCGATCACTGGTTTTGGTTTGGGCATTCACCTCAAGGAGCTACTCAAGAGAGCCACACCGGAAACGATGGTCTTCGTGGGAGAACAAAATCCCGCCTTGTTAAGAGAGGTTTTCTCTAGAATCGATTTCAGCGAATTACTTCTCGATCAGCGGTTGTTTTTGGCGACTGGAGAACTTGACGACCTGTATTTCAAGGATTTGCAACATGCAGCCGTTCAAGGAATGCGAGACATCGACCGCTTGGTTTTTTCTCCCGCTTACTCCACCGACGAGTCCTATTACGATCAAATGCGCAACGAGTTATTCCGGCAGTATTTGGTTCTCAAGCCGCTAATCGAAGTGAACCTTCGAACTGCCACGAATTTACAGGAAAACACCTTTCAAAACCTTCTGACGCTTCGAGATGCTCCCGACGTGGGGCAATTAGCCGGCCAATTCAGCAACGTTCCCTTTATTCTAGTTGGAGCCGGTCCGTCTCTGGACGAATCGATGGATTTTCTTAGGGCTGCTCGTCCGCACGCCATAATTGGATGCAGCAACACCCCATACCGAAAGCTCGTGAACAATGGCATAAAACCCCATTTCACGGTTTCAGCCGACCCTCTTTCACCTACCATACAGGGTTACCTCGACGTTCCATTGGACGACGTTTGGTTGGCTGCTCCTTTCAGCGCTTACCCTCCCATTGTCGAGAAATTCGCTGGTCGAGTCCTCACTTGGTCCACCAACAACCCCATTATCGAAATCATAAGACGACGCGCCTCTCGACCTGCGGGCACTCCCATTCTCGAGCAAGGCACTGTCTCCGGCTGCGTGCTTGATCTAGCCCGCGTGCTGGGCTGTTCAAAAATCCTTCTAGTCGGCCAAGACATGGCCATGAAGGCAGATGGCCAATATTATACCAGCGACACCTTTTACACGGATCAAGGCACTGATTACAGCGATACCATTCGAGCTCAAAATCTACCGGGGAACACCTTGGAATCCGTTCCCGTGGAATCCCGTTTGTTCGTTTACCTGAGAACGTTCGAACAATTCGTCGAAAGACATTCAGATTTAGAATATGCCAATTTAGCTCGGCTGGGAGCCAAAGTGAAAGGCGTTCCCTACATGACCTTCGAGGAGGCTCTTTCCTGGATCAGTGACCACGACAATGCAGCCTTCGATCAACGCATGAAGGACCTTTTTGAGGAAACACCCTCGCCCATGTCTCTCGAAGAGTGCCTGAAGCCCACCCGTGTATACGTCGAACGCCTTCTCGAGGCCACTCTCGATGCGGCCTTGCGAATCGAAAACCTGCCTGAAAAATTCTCAAGTCCCAATTACAGTGACAATCCACGCATTCGAAAAAGCCTGCAGCAGGCAGATCACGTCAACTCTTTGGTCGATTCCAGCAAACTTGACTACAGCATCTTGTTCGAAGGAAAAACCAAGGTGGAGCTAGTAGCCTACCAAAAGAAGATAAAAACGATAGAAGGCGCACATAATCAATGGGTTGCGCTACAGAGAAACAAAGAATACTACTGGAGCTTGTTCGAAGGTTGTAAATGGCTCCTCGATCAGTTGACGGAATTCGATTCCACTTAATATACGCGCACATGGCATGAAGATTGCTTTGCGTGTAGCGTGATTAAATTTACGCCATCAAGCCCAAGCAAAGGTACTCTTTGCCGTGTTTTGGCTGAAAACCGCAGTTTTCGAGGGAACTGACCATGGGAGTGGACCTTCGTTTAAGCGGTTTGGCTTCTGGTTTCGATTGGAAACCAGTGGTCGAACAATTGATTGAACTGGAAAGAATTCCCCAGAAACGGCTGGCTCAGGAACAGGAAGCCAACAACACGAAGATTTCGGAACTCGGAATCCTCAAGAGTCAGCTCGAAACTCTTAAGTCATCGGCCGAGTCGCTCCAAAGCGATGACCTTTACGATGCTCGGACAATCACTTTTGGAGAAGACACTTCGGATTACCTGAACGCCACTGCTGAAGTCGGCACCTTGGCTGGTGAATACAGAGTGAGCGTGCACTCCTTGGGCACGAACACCATCTTGACCTCAGGAAGCCTCAAGGCATCGGGTGTCGGGAAGGCTTTGGACCCCACTGCTTTGCTGAAGGATTTGCCGCTTCAGACCGGCATCACGGAAGGATTCTTCACGGTGGAGTCGCAGACCTACGAAATCACTCAATCCGATTTATCCTCCAAGACCTTGCAGCAACTGTTGAACGAGATCAGCGCTGATCCCGAGAACAACGGCTACCCCGTCACCTTCGAATACGATACCTCAGCTGATCGCGTTATCGTGGACGGAGGCGAACTCAACGCGAATTCCGGCAGCTTGATCCAACTGCCCATCTTGGGTCACCCCAACGACTCCAGCAATTTCCTCAAGGTCATGAGACTGTTGGACGGGGAACTGGTGACACGAGAAGCAGACCAAGACAACTCTCGTGCATTCGACAATTCCCAAGCATGGCTCCGCAGTGGAGATTCCGAGGTCAACACCACGGATCCGGCTCATGCCTTTGGATTACCTGACTCGAGAAACTACACCTCCTTTGGAGGGAAATTGTACCAGCGGATCGACGACAGCGCAACAAACCCCACTTTCTATGAACCCTCCCCCCCTGGCAAACTGGACTACGTGGTGGACGATATCGTCTACAAGGAGGGCTTTCTCTACAAATGCATTCTTGATTTACCTAGTAGTGAATTCGATCCTGACGCTAATTACTACGACCCCACCGACCCTACCGACAACAGAGTCACCTATGACTCCACAGGCAACGGCTCTCCCGACAGTTATTGGGAGCTGGTTATCGACCCCAAGAACCACGTAAACTCCGGAGCCACGTCACCGGCATCGGAATGGGACCCCACGACCGACCGCGGTTATCTTACCGGCGACGTCGTCTTCAAAATGGACGGCGGGAAAAAATATTTCTTTCAAGCTGTCGCCGATTCTCCCGCCACAGGAGGGAGTGCCCCGGCCATCCACAACAACGCCGGGCCAACTTACACGAAGTACGCTGCAACGAATCAGGTGGAATCTCTCGGGCCGGGAGGGAAGTTCTACGAGGCCAAAGCCGTTTGGGACACCATTGCGAACCATGCCTCGAGCACTCAATACGCAGGCGGAAATTTAGCGTACGATGCCGCTGACAATCAGGTGTACCAGGCTGACGCCAAATGGAATAACGTTAGCGCCTACGTCGCAGGTACCAAATATTCAGGAGGTGACACAGTTTACGACGCGTCCGACGACGTCTACAAGGCAAGCACCGCTTGGAACAGCATCGCGGACCATGTGCCGGGAACACAGTATGACAGCGGTGACAAGGTGTATTCAGGAGCAAGCAACGATATATATGAGCCCAACTACACACTTAAAGCTGATGCAAGCGTTCCTTTTACCGCGGGAGCGCTCGTCTTCAATAGTGGCAAATACTATGAAGCGTCGCAGAATTCCCCATCGACTGCGTGGAATGGCGCAACCAACTATACCATCGGTGATTTCGTTTTAGATGGAACGACGGTTTGGGAAGCCCAAAGTGGTGGCTTGCTTCCAGATCCTTCCTTGGGCGTAGATCCAGCATGGCGCAATGCCACTGCGGATGTCGAGCAGCTCTCGGGTGGGGCATTCTGGACAGAAGTCACTGCGACCGTGGAGGACGTTTCGGCAGGAGGCTACTGGACATCGGTGAATGCCACCACGGCAAATAGCAGTCTTTGGGCCACGGAAGACACAGCCCTCAACGGAGCGGATGGATATTGGGCTAACGTCAATGCGGACGTTACAAATTTGAGCGACACGACTTATTGGGCAGAATACGCTAACTTGGACAGCTATGCCTCCCACGATACCAATTATTGGACGAGCATAGAACCCGGACAAGGGGAGGAGAGCCCAGGAGTTTCTTTTTGGTCGGAAATTGGCCAAATCGGCGTAGAAGCCTTTATTGGCAGCCCAAGCAATCCCGATGGCATCATCGGAAACGGCGATGAAGACCCCATGTTGAACACCGATCCTATCTATTGGGAACAACTGTTGATTCCCGACCCTCCCGCAACCGGTTCGAATGACTACTGGGAAGAAGTAAGTGAAACCATTATTACCAGCTCTCAAGCGCTTGGGGCAGTGGATGTTTCAGCGGCTATCAAGGATGCAAATCTCGATGGTACGTTCAATGATCCCAACGGCGATGGAACGGGATCGTTCTTCATCGGCCATGGCTCGGGTGCAGTCGAGATCGCTTACGACGTGGAAACCGACACCCTGAAAGACCTGATCGATCGCGTAAATGCATCCGATGCCAATTTGACGATGTCGTACGATCCCATCGGTGACCAATTCATCCTGCAAAGTGATTTAACCGGCAACCTTGGCATCACACTCAATGAATCGGCTAGTTGGGATTCTACCAATACGGGTACCGGAAACCTTCTTGAACTTATGGGGCTCGCAGCCGATGCCACCACTGCAGCGGCCGACGTGACTGAAATGCACGGTGTCGGTCGAGCGAAGGCATCGAATCTCGGCGACAACGCCATCATCACCATCAACGGTGGTGAAAAGGTTTTCAGCCAAAGCAACGTTTTCACCGACGAGGCCCACGGAGTCACCGGCTTGACGATCGACGTAAGCAAGAAAACAACTGGTGAAATGAGTTTCACGGTGGAAAAAGACATCACCGAAGCGAAAGCGGCAGTCGACAAATTCATCGAGGAATTCAACGACGCTCAAAAATACATCAATAGTTTAGTTTCCGTTACCCGCGACGGCGATTCGGTCACCGCGGGCCGCTTTTCCGGCAGTTTGGAAATTAGTGGACTCGGAAGCCAATTGAGGAAAATGGTGTTTGGCTCGAATTACCCTCATTCCGCCAGTGAGAGCACCTCCGATGGCACCAACAAGACAGTAGCCGACCTAGATTCCCGCAACCTGTTTAGCTTTGATGCTGACAACGATGGCTACAAAATCTACGTCGAGGATCCCTCCGCTGGAGCCGCGGGCGGCTACACAGGCACCTCTAACTACCAAGAATGGGTCTGGAGCGGAGCGTCCGGCGACTGGGTGGATTTTACACCGACCTATTCGGCTTACCGCATCAACGACATTGGGATTGATTTTCAAGCAGGCAACGATGAGTTGTTTTTAGACGATTCATCCCTTCTCATAGAGGAACTGACCGACAATCCCAATAAAGTGAAGGCCCTTTTCTCCGAGGAAAAACCTTCCGCTGCGGTTCTGGACCACAACACCGGACAGACTCGCGATTACGGTGGATTGACCTACTTCCTCAATGAATTCATCGAGAACTTCGTGGAGAGCGATTCAGGCGCCTACAAGACCCATGTGGAAAGCCTTCGCAACCAAAACGAGAGAATTGACACGAACATAGACGACCTTGAGCGCTACCTCACCTCAAGGGAGGAAACCCTTTCTCAAAGTTTCATCCGCATGGAAGAAATGCAGTCCCGGATGAGCACCCAATTGCAAACTCTACAGAACTCATTCAAGAAATAACATCGCGAGTCATGAAACCGAAGCAACCCAACATCTTTCCTGGAGTTAAATCCTTGTTCCTTTGCTCTTTGGGCTTTTTCTTCATCTGCTTCTCGGGTTGCCGGCATGCCAATCGCGACAAGATCGTCCAACGGGCAACGCCGCACGTTCCATCAAACTTGCATTCCGTCGAACGCTTCCCGGGCAACTTCCAGCGCGTCGTCGTGTTGCCTTGTCATTACTTCCCGGAGGATGTGCTTCTGCTAGATTACGTGGACGCAGTCTTTCGTCAGGAACTAACCAAGAAACGGGCATTCGAACCTGTGTTCGTCAGCCGCGAGGAGCTCAGAGAAATGGTAGGCAAGACGCAGTTGTCACCACAAGGGAAATTACCCGAGAACCTTCTGGCCCGCTTGCTCACCGCTCATCCTGGCGTGGACGGGGTGATGTTCCTCGAAATCTTTGGGTATCGCGCCTATAAACCACTTGCGCTAGGTGTGCGCGGCAAACTCGTCGACTTAAGAAGCGGGGATTTCATTTGGGCCTTGGACGAGACTTTCGATGCGGGAAATGCTTCCGTCATTGCGGCGGCGGACGAGTTTCAAAAGCGAGAACAAGTCACTACTTTCTCCAAGCATTCACACGGCAGCGTACTGTCTTCCCCGAGAGCATTTGCCAAGTACGTTGCCGATGCGGCGTTCGGCACGCTACCCCTTCGATAACGGATGTTGCCAAATTAAATGATTTAGTTCATATTTATATTAGTTAAACAAGGAAACAATAGGAATTAGCATGGATCCGATCAGCAATCGAACCGACTCCTCGGTATCAGCCAGGCAGAATCCCGTCGTGCCTACTCCTTCCTCGGCTGCCTCTCAGGCATCTCCAGATTCGACGAAGGCAAGCTCCAACCAAATTACCGATCTTTCCGCACTTGCACAAAAAGCAGCCAGTGGGCCGGATGTGCGCGCCGACGAGGTGGAGCGGGGCAAAAGACTAGTAGCCGATCCAAACTACCCCAGTGATGCTCTCCTTGAGAAACTTGCCGAAGGCCTGCTCAACAGCGACGATTTCGCCAGCTCGCTTTAATCTATCCCAACCTCTTCCTTTCGTGGATTACAGTAAAAAAGTAGCTCGTTCCTACAAGGCTCAGTCGATAGAGACCGCTAGCCCCGGCAAGCTAGTTCTTATGTTGTTCGATGGAGCCTTACGGTTCATGGATGCAGCGAAAAAGGGTTTCGAGGAGGAGGATTTCACCAAACGGAACGAAGACGTTAACAACAATTTGATCCGTGCTCAGAACATCGTCATGGAACTACAGGGTTCCTTGGACATGTCCGTCAAGGGGGATTTGCCTGGCACNCTNTANCGCCTCTANGATTTTGTTGTTTATCAATTGCAACAATCCAANTTGAAAAAAGANGCCGAACCCATNGACCATGCNTATAAGACNATTTCCGAANTNNGGGAAGCATGGGAGGAAATGCTCAGCCAAAACCAAGANGGCCCGNCACCATCAGGTGANCCAGGTTCGTTGTCCATGAAAGCCTGAGAATGTCCGCGGNGGAGCAGGACTTTGCCAAGCGGCTTGATTCTTGNGAGAGTCTTTTGAAGGCCGAAAGAGAGGCGATTGAAAAAGCCGACGCCGANTCTATTGAAAATATTCTCTCCCTCAAGGACGATGCCTTCGACAAGCTTCGCTCAGCAGGAGAAAAACTAACCTTTCCCCCTACCGAAAACCCTTCTTTCGCCACCCGACTTGAAAGTATTTTTGCAGCCCAGCAAACCAATCTCGAGCTGATGCAGAAAACTCTTTCCACTCATCGGAAGAAAGTGGAGGAAGTCCAGCAGGGACAAGCTCGGTTGCTGAAGGTGAAGGGAGCTTATCTGCCATCGTTTTCAAGGGTGAACCGCACTCGCAATTAATGGCTGGTCGATTCTTTTCCCAGAACTACGGGAAGCCTTATGGATTTAGTTTTTCTCGTGGTCGCTCTAGTTGGCTTGATCGTGCTTAAAGGAGCTCTTGCCAACAAGGAAAGAGGGTTCCGCAAAAACCGTGACCGCAAGAAGATACAGCAAGTTTTGGACGCTGCTCGAAGAAACTTGGAATCCGATCAAAGGCAACAATCCGATCTGCCAAGTTCCGGCAAGAAAAAGAGCCCGCCCCCGTTGCCTCCGGGTTCGAAAACCGACTGATTTCAGCCGGCAACCGCTTTGCCCTCTGGAAGGAAATCCCTGAGGTCAAGGCTTTCTGAATCCTTCCACAGCTCTTCCAATGCGTAAAATTCGCGAGCCTCTCGCGAAAAAACATGAACGACGACATCGAAGACATCGATCACCATCCACCCACTGGGCCGATAGCGTTCCTTGCCGAGAATGGATGCCCCTATTTCCTTCAGCGCGGTTTCCAAGGATCGATGCAAAGCCTTCAGATGAGGTTGCGAGCTGCCGGATGCGATGATGAAATAATCGGCGATCGAGCAATTTCCGGGCAGTTTCAAGATCCTCACCTCCTCTGCTTTCTTGTCGTCCAAGGCAAGGCAGCAAGTTCGTAGTAGTAGTTCGGTTTCCTCTTGGTTGGACATCAGTGTGATTCAATAGGTTGAACGCCGTATAGCCGGCGTGCTTGGATCATTTCCAAAACTGGATTGGGTAGCATATATTCAACGGAAAGCCCTTTTTGAAGGCGTTCCCTGATTTCGGATGAACTGACTTGAATGGAACGAGATTTGATCGAGAGGCAGTTCAACTCTAGGCGAGGAAGAGAAGCAAGTTCATAACCCGGCCGCTCCAAACAAATGAAATCGGTTAATTCGACCAACTCTTCAACGCGTTTCCATTGCGGCAACTTCATTAATTGATCAGCTCCAACGATGAGAGCAAATCGTTCTTCGGGAAAAACCCCAACTAACTTTTCGACCGTGTCTATGGTGTAATTGACTTCAGTAGCATTGATTTCCAGTTCGCTGACGTCGAACCTTGGCTCGTTGGCGGTTGCAGACAAGATCATGTCCAAACGGTCTTGCCCCGAAGCCATCGGCTGGTTCGCTCGAAGGGGAGCTTGGTGAGCCGGGACGAATAATATGCGCCGAAGAGGTATCGCCTCCAAGACGTCTCGGGCCAAAAGCAAATGGCCTAGGTGGATAGGGTCGAAACTACCCCCAAAAACACCAGTGGTAGGTTCTCTCAATGAAGTCATTCTCAACGACGACGCAAGCGCGGCCCATCGGATTTCTCGTAGAGAGGAAACATCGTCCCTTTACGAAACAAGGTAACTTGGCCCGTCTGCGATACGACGACGGCCAAACTGTCCGTTCTCTGGGTAATGGATGCAGCCGCGGCGTGGCGCGTGCCAAGTCCCGCGTGAAGTCGGACGTTTTCAGCGGAGGCTTCGATCAAGCTTCCGGCGGTCTCCACGACGCCGTCTCCCCTGATCACGAAAGCGCCGTCGACGTGAGCCAATTCCTTCAACGTCTCGTCCATGAAAGGATTCAGGACGTTGCGGTCCTCCTCCGCATATCCACGGAAAGGATTCAGGATGAGGGGCTTGACGTACTGCATGACGTTCTCGCTGTCACCAATGACAAAGAGGGTGCCAAGAGGTTTCCCCTCCCGACCCGTCACCGCAAGCTCGGTGGCTATTCCAAGCAAGTATTCCAGAGCTTGCGGAGAGACGTCCGATGGAAGCATTTTCCCTTCTCTAGTAAGCACGGCGCCGAATTCTTCGTCAACGTCGAGAACCAGCATGGTGTCAAGCTGGTCGCTGCCTGGTACGCCCGTAAGGCACAATATCTTGTCCTCGAACTGAAAAATTCCTCGCGTGAGCCCCAAGAGAACTGCGCCGCGCACACGAGAAAGCCTTCCTCCGGACACGGTCCGGACGTTTAACGTGGCCTTGGCCTTGACTCCTCCTATCTTTCGCTTGGTCAAGTCTTCACCGGCCAAGGCAACCGTCATGCCTGGAAAAGTGAGCTTAGGTTCCATCCCATGCGAAAAAACGTCGACAAAGAGAAGAACGCTCGAGCATCCAGCTCCTTTAGCGATTTTTTTCGACTCATTCAAAAACAACCGGTTGATCGAAGCGCGTTTGCGAGCCGGCTTTGCGGAAGGCTCCCCGAATGCAATTCGTACCGCAGAGCGAAAATCCTCGAGGTTCGTGGCCTGCCGGAGTGGCTCCATGGCATCCGCGTCTTGAAACGTCTTGGCCAAGGCAGCGAGAAAACGCAGGTAATCACGAGCGGATTTGGCGGCAAGCAGAAGAAAGACGAAGCGCACGCTCTCGCCTTTGTCGATGTCGTCGCGTTGCAGCCCCTTGGGGCATCGACCGACCGCCAGCATGTAAGGGCGTTCCATCTCCACGCGAGCGTGAGGAAGAGCCACCCCTGATCCCAAATAACTCGTAATCGTCTTTTCACGCTCCAGCAATTCAGCCAGAATCTTTTTCTTCGAGGTGCCGCGCTTGGGGGGCAACTTGCAAACCTTGAGCAGCTCAGCGTAGGCGGAATGAATGTCCTTGCTCTTGAGGTCGACGATCCGTGAAGCAGCTATATAGCGATCTATGCGCACAAAGAACCTTTACTCAATCCGCGGCCGCAAGGGAGGCTCCTTACTTGTCCCATTCCAAGGCGCCCTTCTTCAATTCGTACAAAAGGCCAGCAGCCATAACGCCGACGAACACCAGCATGGGTCCCAAGATGGGTATGCCCTCGGCTACGAATTCCCTATGGGCAAGCACCCAGGGAACGAGAAACACAATGTCCACGTCGAAGAGAATGAAGAGCATGGCGGTGAGGTAGAACTTCACCGCGTAACGCGTTTTGTCACTCGTTTCCACCAGCATGCCGCATTCATAGGGCTTGTCCTTCACTCCAACGCTTTTCCCCTTAGCTCCGAACAAACGACTTACGATGATTAATCCAACGCCCAAACCGATCGCCAACGCGATCTGGATGAAAACGGGAAGATATTCGCTCAGACTCATGATGTATTCGTTATCTCAGTGAACCGCCGGGAGCAAGCGCCTTTTCCCAACGAAATGCGAAAAGAGCCTATTTCGGTGTATTTTGAACCTTTGCGCGAGGTTCGTGAAAAGGATTCACGCTTGATTTCGAGACTCTTTTGATCAAGATTTTAGTAAAAGGGTATTTAATTGTGGGATATTTTCTTTCCCGAGATTAACCTATCGCGCAAAGATTCATGAAAACCTTGCAACTTGCTCTCTCCTCCAAATCTTCCACGACCCATGCCAAGCGTGGATTTACCTTGATCGAAATCCTGATCGTGCTCGCCCTCATCGGGCTGGTGGCCGCGTTGTCCATGGGAGGGTTGAGCGGCATATTTGGTGAGAGTAAGGAACAAATCGCAGCCACTTGGGTGGAAGGGAACGGCCAAGCTTTAATTTCACGTTACGTCACGCGACACGGTCAACTGCCAGAGAAAATAGAAGACTTGTTGAAGGATCATCGTCACGGAGCTATTGCTACTGAAAAGGACTTGAAAGACCCGTGGGGCAACCGGTACCAGTACAAAAAAACGGGTGCGAACAAATACGAACTGTGGACCGTGACTCCGGCTCCCGACAATGTCAAAATTTCAAGCGAGGACGAGTAAGCAAGCTCTCCCTGACTTAAATCCAAGCAGGATTAGAGCGTTTACGCTGATCGAGATTATCCTCGTTCTCGCACTAATAGGACTTCTTTTCTCTTTGTTCATTGGCATCTCCGGCACCTTTGCACGGGCATCCAAAGAGCCAGAACCACCCATCGCAATCCTTCGGGCCGCCGTACTGGAAGCCACCCACTTGGCCAGCAAGGGCAAGGAGGTGACGCACCTCCGCTTCGACGACGAAAACGGCACCTTGGTCATTGAGAATGCAGCTGGCACTCAACTTTCCGTGCGAGAGTTCGACGACTTTGTCGTCCAGGATGGCGACGAAAGAGAACTTCTTTTCACCGTGACCTTCGAGGCGGAAACTCCCTTGCAAGGAGTTAGTGGCGACGAAGGTGAATGGGACGATGAAGACTTGTCCTTGCGTCGCGTGACCTTTCATCCGTCCGGGGTTTCGACTCCTTTCCTTGCCCGCTTGATTCACCATGACACGGACAAGGAAGACGTCTTGCGCTTTGATCCCTTTTCCGGGTACGTACTCTTTGAAGAGGAGGAAGAGGAGTAATGAAAGCGGCTCGCGAAAGAGGTGGCTTTTTATTGATCGAGCTATTGGTCGCCTTGGCTATTTTCGGCTTGTGCTGCACCATGCTCATCAAAGGGGTCTTCAACTTGATGAATTTTGCCCAGGAATTTGAAAACACCCTCGAACGCGACCAGGACCTTCAATTCGTGCGTGCTCAAGTTCTTGCCATTCCCACTTATGAAGAGCTCAAGTACCCCGAATCCCCTGAAGTGGACACACTCACCTTGGGCACGGTGAATTGGGAACTCGACGAATTGGAACCCACCGAGGTGTTGGACGTATACAAAGTCACGCTTCGCCTTACTTGGGACGGCGGTGACGACTTTGAGTCCGGCGAGCAGTTGCTCAGCGCCTACGTCTGCCGTCCTTCCTGGACCGAGGGCGAACTGCAAGAAGACCAAAATACCTTGAAAACCCGAAAGAGCGAAAAGATCCAAGAGCTTGTGGAGAGTCAGGACTGGTGAACCGTTTATCGACAAATCGCAAAGGAATGACCCTGATCGAGGTGCTCTTGGCGCTCGTGGTGTCCTCTTTGCTGCTGTTGGCCGGCACTGCATTATTGGTCAATTTCAGCCGGGCATGGGCGGAAAGACCTGCCGACAGGCAAGTCTTCGAAGCTCACGTCAGTGGAGTGACCCGCTTCTTGTCATCTTCCTTGGCCAAATCCGTGCCCTCCGTTCTCAACGAGCAAGAAACCGCCGTGCGTTTGGATTGGCCGGTGGGCAGCATGGAACCGGAACTTCCCTTGATCACTTTTTCACTCAAGGAAGCCCCACCCGTTTTATTCTGGCCCCAGGAAGCCACCGCTGGGATCACCTGCCACTTGCTGTTCGAGGAAAACGTAGGCTTGAGCGTCCTTTGGTTTTCCAACTTGCAGGAAATGGCCGAAGAAAAGAATGAAAAGGGCAAAGTGACGCTCAAGGAAGAAGACGCGTTGTTCAAGACCTTGGTCAGTCCCTTGGTGACCAAGGTGACCTATTGCTACTTTGGAGAGGAAGACGACCAAGAGGAGGACAAGGCTTGGAAAGAAGAAGATGAACTGGATGAAAACCTCGCCGGCGACTCCTATCGCTTGCCGGCTTTCGTGAAACTCACCTTTGAATACAAGGGTACGGAAAAGACCGTTACCATTCCCATCGAGAAAAGGTCACCTAATGGACTGTGGGCCGAATAAAAGTGGCTTGAAATCACGAGTCAGGGGTAGCGTTCTGATATTCGTGCTGGCCATCGTGGTATTGCTCTCCGTGCTGAGTCTCAGGCTCATGAAGGAAACTATGCGGGAGATTGAGCACTTAAGCCAATTTCACAAGCGCGACGACCTGCGTGTGCATGCGTACTCGGCTCTGGAAATCGGAGTGGGCACCCTGGCGGAATGGAAAAAGATCCTGAAGGAAAGCGGCAAGGGACTCTATGACCCCGCGCAAGGGTGGGGGGACCCCATTGCCTATTCGGAGTGCGAATCACCCGACGGAATTACCTGGAAGGTGGAATTCGAGGTGGAGAATGGGAAAATCCCTCTCGAAACCTTACGGCAATCACCCGAGTTAATGGCTCAGTTCCTCGAAGCCTTGGTAAACCAGGACGACAGCGACCTGTCGGAAAGCGACTTCGCGGAACTGGGTGGCGCTTTTCGTGACTGGGAAGACGAGGATAGCCTCAATCACGTCTCAGGCGTCGAATCCGAGTCCGAATACTATGAAGACTTGGAGCCTCCCTATTTCGCCCCGAATCGCCCCATCCAAAGCTTCGAGGAATTCAAGCTGATCAAAGGGTTCGGCCCGAACGAGGAGAATGTCGACGAAGGGGGTCTGTTTTTCCATGCGGACGGTTCCGAGAATGAAAGCTTTAAAAACTTCAAGCGTTCCGTGACTCTGAGGACAAACCAGCAACTGAACGTCAACAGCGCATCGAGTTCTCTCCGCTGGTTTTTATGCGGAGGACAGGCTTTTGAATCGGCGTACAACGACGTCGACTCGTTCCTCAATGGCGAAACCGATTACGGCGGGTTCGAGGAAGAAGGTCGCTTCTTTCAATCCGCCGACGACGAGCGATTGGACCCGATGAAAGGGCGAGGCATTGAATTCGGCGTAGAATGCAAAGCCTTTCGCGTAAAGGTGACGGTTTCAAGAGGAGAGGCCAATTTCGTCCTGTGGGCATTGCTGGAAGACACCGAGGGAGCGACTGCCCCCTCAGGCAATTCCACGGCTACCCTTTCTGCCGAAGCGGAAGCTGCGAAAAAGAGGTTTGGGGCCCTGAAGTATCCCTATAGGATACTGGATCTTAGGGAAAACGAGAATTTCATCGACTGAAGACGTTCCAACCCGTAGGTTGAATTGGCATTCCATAAACATCTGCCTTAAATTTTAATATGTTTGCAAAAACAGGCATCACCTTCTCTGGAAAGACTGTCCCGATCTTAACGTTCGGTTGTGGGCATTGATGTAAGGACTTTTGCGCTGCTTCCGATAAAATAGTTATGGCCGAAGAGTTTGACGCAGCGGACGACATTGCGTTCGATCCCCGTGACATCGTGTTGCGGATTCCCGGTGAGCACTTCTTTTGCGAGAGCATCGACTTGCCGGATGAACTCGAGGAAAAAGATTTGGAAACGCATCTCGAGGATGCAATGCAGGAGTTGTCGCCTTTCCCAATCGAGCATTTGCAATGGGGTTTCCACGTTTCCATGGAGCACCGCAAGGCTCTCCTTTTTGGAGCCCTCTCCTCCAAGTTGCGTCTCCTCGGCTGGGAAAACTTGGATATTTTTCGCAGAGTGTTTCCCTCTTTCGTCTCTCTTCTGTCGGAGGATTTCGGGCAACGCTATGACAGCCCCACCATTGTGTTTCTTTGGCATGAATACAGCCTCACCGCAGCGGTTTTCGACGGGAAGTGCCCCATGCCGTTCCAGATTCACTCCCAAACCTTGACCGAACAAGAAATCGAGGAAGGATCGGTCGACGTAACGAGAAGTAAATTGCTCGCCTTGTTTGATTTGGACCAATACGAAATCGATGCTCAACTCATCCGAACGGGTCAAACCATACGAGAAAAGGACAGCTTTCGGTTTGAGCACCTGGATGAAGACTTCGAGGAAACAATGGATGAAGTCAAGGTAGACGCCGATTCCCTCTGGAGAGATGACGTCCGCGGTATTCCTTTCAAGCAACAAGAGCGCAAGCGACGCAAAATGGGTCGTCTCCGTTGGTCGGCCCTCTTGGGAGCCATGGCCACCTGCTGCCTATTGCTTTTCCTGAGAGTCGGTATGGTATTCTCCGGAGGAATTGTAGAAGACAAAGGGAAGGAGAAGCAGAGGATTAAAGAAACAATAGTAGCGGATGGAGACCCCACAGTCGAACTATTGAATCTCAAAGACGTGGAGCGCAGGTTGCAACGGAGTGGTAAAGGTGGTGGTATCCGCCCCATGAGGTCGCTTGAATATCTCATTCAATTTGCCGCTACCAAGGCAGACCCCAATAGCCCAACCGGACGCAACCCAACACTGTGGTTTACCTATGCGAGGTTCCCTGATCCCACTCTACAAAAGGAATCCGAAAAGGAAGAAAAGATCCGCGAAGTGGTGATCCTGAGAGGAACGGGAGAAGGTATAAAGGTAGTGAATGATTTCGTGGATACCCTTAAGGCAGAAGGTGTAACGATCACAAAAGAAAGGAAAACCGAAGTATCTTCAGACTTGAGCATGAAGTTCGAACTAACCTTGCTCTTGCCCGCCGATCAAGATGAGGAAACAGATGACGAAACCATTGCTCAGACTGATGCCGAGGTAACGCCGTGAAACGATTATTCGACAAGCTTGCCGCTCGCGAACAAGGCCTCTTGCTACTATTAGTCTGGGCGTTGTTGCTGGTCTTCGCTCACTCTTCCATTCTCAGCGGGATCGGCCAAATAAAAGATTACCGGAAGCACAAACAGGACATTGTGAATCTAGAGGGCACGAAAAAACAAGTGGAAGAAGTCAAGGCAAGTATCGGTGATGAGTTGGAGGGCAGGAGCAATGCCATTCAGCTGTCGGAACTGGAAAACGAAGCCGTCGCACTAGCTAGAGATATTTGGCCCGCCGCCAAATTCAACCAACAAAGCGACCGTAAAACTCAAAAAGAGGCGCTGTTTGATCAACATTCCGTAAAGATCACATTCGACGGCGCCCAGTGGGAACATCTCCAAGATTACGTCTACGTAATCAAGAAGGACAAAGACTTGTTCCTCAGCAACGTCCAGATTGAACCGAAGTACAGGACAAGAACCGGGCCGAACAAAGAAAAAGTCTCGGAGCTCATTAATTTCAAGGCCATCTTCACGGTAAGCTCTCTGCAATTGAAAGGTGAGATTGCAAAATTATACCTTTAATGCCTCCATTTTACCCAAGAACGAACTAACAAGCGTATGACAAAGAAACCTTATATCCTAGCCTTTGCCATTTGCTTTGCATGCGGAGTGAGCTTTGCCCAAGTGCCAGCTCCCATCACGCCTTCTCCCAGCCCCAATCCAGTTGCCCCCGTGGCTCCCGCACCGCCACCTCCCGCCTCGGTTGCCCCATTAGGGCCGCCTACCGCAGCCAATGCCGATCCCTTCGACTACAGTGGAATTCCGGATTTGAACAAGACAGTCGGTATCATCAAATTATCCGACGAGACGGCCCTGCAAGTACTCAAGCAGATAGAGATCTTCACCGATCGCAACATCTTGCCCGCTCAGAACCTTCCCGCCAACCTCGCGATCAACTTCGACAGTCGCTTGCCTCTGACCAAGGGCGAAGCTCTCTTGGCCTTGGAGAGCTTGCTGAGTATTAATGGCGTTGCCATTACCAGGATTAATGACCGTTTCTGGAAAGCCGCCTTGGCGGCCGGGTTGACCAAGGAAGTTCCTCTCTGGCTCGAGGGAAGTCCTAGCTCGGAGCCACCCAGCGAGAAAATTTATACCACTTTGTTCAAGCTTGATTACTTACCCGTCAAGGAAGTCATGACGAGTCTGCCGGCCAACGATTTTGGGAGCAAAAGCATAAAGATGGTTCCGTTCGAAAATGCCAATACTCTGCTCGTCACCGATTCCATGTTGAATCTACAACGGATCGAGAAGCTGATCCTGAACTTGGACAAACAGGTTCCCGTTTCGGAAAAAATTCTATTCATAAAGACCAAGCACATCGACGGGAAGAAGATATTGGATCGACTCCAGAAAATGCAAAAAGAGAGCCTGAAGCGCTACCTTGGCGCCAACACCTCTTTCGATTACGAGGATGCCACCTCTCAAATCATCGTCGTCACCCATGCTGACAACGAATCTCTCATAAGGGAAATCATCGAGAATTTGGATCAGCCCATCGAGTCGAAGACCATAACGAGGATTTTTCACCTGCACTACTCCGTTTCCGGTGATGATCCGGAGTCAACGGCCAAGGAGTCTGGCATCTACGAACTGCTTACCGCGATTATCGAGGGGCAAAGAAAGGCTCAGGACAAGAAGGAACAAGAAGGAGCGAAGGCTTCCGCCACGAAATCTTCCGCAGGCTCAAAGACCGTCAAGCCCGCGACGCCCAAGCCAGGTGCTCCCGCCGCTCCTGCCACCGCACCCAAAGCGACAACTCAGTCCACCACCTCGGGAGATTCAAGCGATGACAATCTTCAGTTCAGCGAATACCTGACGATTGCCCAACACGCCCGGCAGAACGCTATTTTGGCGTATGGCACGCCCAAGGACATTGAAATAATCGGAGACTTGATCATGCAGTTGGACCAACCTCTGCGGCAAGTCGACATAGAGGTGATTATCGCGGAAGTAACACTCAACAACTCCGACCTACGCGGAATCGACATTTTCAGGATCGCTGTTGACAAGGAACCGGACGCAGTCGAATTCCCCAATTCCGTTGGACTGCACAACCGCACCGCTGGCATCTTCTCGGTATCGGGCGAGAGGACCGGTTTCGTTTTAGGTGGCCGCTACGGCAATGCCTATTTGGATGCAGTCCTCGACATAGCAAAAAGCGATAGCCGCGTGGAGGTGCTATCCACGCCCAATATCGTGGCCAGTCATAACCGCGAGGCCACCATCATGGTAACCCAAGGAGAACCCATCGTGACTGGCTTTGCAAATGACCAAAGTTCTGGATTTTCCTCCCGCACCTCGGTGCAATACCGCGACATTGGAATCGAGTTGAAAGTCACTCCCTTGATCGCGGTAAACGGCCGGATACAATTGGAAATCGAACAGACAGTTGAAAACATAGTCGCCCGAGCTGCTACTCCTGGACTGGAAGGACAGCCCATCATTGGAAAGCGGTTTGCGCAATCCTCCGTGGCCGTCAATGACGGTGAAGTCATCGTCCTGGCGGGCATGCAGGAAACGAAGCCCGAGATAACCACCCGCAAGACTCCTATATTGGGAAGCCTTCCCGTATTGAAAAATCTCTTTACTCGCAAGGAAACGACTGATACCAAGCGCGATCTCATCTTCTTCATTCGTCCCAAAGTCCTCGAAGGCTCAACTTCGCTGGAAGAAACGATCGCTCCCTTGAACATCAACGACGATCTGAAGGAAGCAATACGTACGGGTGATTTTTTCCCTGATATTGAAGATGATGAATCCACCGGGAAAGGCGGTCTCGGAGACAGTCCCGATACGCCTGCCGTCTTGCCTTCGTTGGCCCGCCCCAAATAACGATGAGTTCATTTCATTCATCCATTTCAGCTGGCTTAGGGGTGAGTACCCTCCCGAGAATTCGCGCACTTTTCGTATGCGCTGTAATGTACGCGACGACCTGCGCCATCCAAGCCAATCCCTTCGCCCCCCCCAAGGCTCCCCCGCCCGTGAAAAAGACTCCACCACCTCCGAAGGCCAAGCCGAAACCGACTCCGAAGACCAAGGTGAACCTTGAACTGCGAGGCATAATGTTTTGGGACGACATGTGGTATTTCAGCATCCATGATTTGTCGGATAGGGAAAGCTACTGGATAACAGAGGAAAATGGGGAGGAAGGTCCCGAGGCCCCTTTTGGCATCAAGAACTGGAACCAGAAGGATAGTATACTCACACTCACCAATGGAATCGAATTGAGCCTCAAGGAGCCTAGTGGAAAGTCCATTCCAATAGCTGGACGGCCGGCCGCCAAACCCTCTTCCAACAAAGTTACGCCACCTCGATCCAATCCGGGCAAAAAGATTCCCAGTCCGACAATCGTTCGTGGCTCGAGCAACAAGACCAACACCAACACTCGAGTCCCACCTCCTCGCGTTTCACCCCGGACTCGCTGAAGCTTCCGCCATGATCGACGATCCTGAGCGCACTGACACGCAAGCGGCGGGTAATGAACCCCCACCCGGGATTCCCCTCCAAGCCTCGAAGTCCGATGAAGCAGCTCCTACTTCCGAGGACCTGGTCACCTCTCCTGACTCCGAAGTCGATGCCCCTGATTCTCGAGTCAGCTTGGAAACGGAGGATGTTCCGCCTTGGCTTTCGGACGTGGGAGACACTGATTTGTACGATATACTCGAGGCCCCGATCGAGGATCGCGCCCGCTTGTTGGCCGCTACCCGATCCAAATCCGTGGATGAGGTCGTGGAAAACATCGCGAACAGTGTAAAACTACCCGTACTCAAGGATTTTGAATTAGCTGAAACCCCCACCAAATACGTACCTCTGCGCATCATCCACGCATACTGTTGCATACCAGTGTCCAACGAGGAAGACGCAGAACTCAAGCTTGTCACGCCTTGGCCGCCCACCGACAGGATGAGTCGTTGGATTTTTGCCGTTAGTGGAAGGAAGCCACTCTGGTATTTGGGTCACCCGGAAGTCATTTCACGATCGATTACTGAGAATTTCGGCATTGGAGCAGACAGTTTGGAAGATTCAGACCTCGACTTGGAAGACGAGGAGCAAGCGGAAGATGAAGAAGACCAAAACGCCGCCATCATACGTTTCGTCAATGAAGTGGTGCAACGAGCCATTGTGGACAGGGCGACCGACATTCATTTCGAGCCTAGAAAGGAAACTTTGCAAATTCGCTACCGGATCGACGGGCAACTCGTTCCCGTACGAGTCCCGGACAACCTGCGCAGCTTCCAAGATGCGATCATTTCGCGCATCAAGATCATGGCGGGAATCAACATTTCCGAGAAGCGACGGCCTCAAGGCGGCAGAATCACCTTTACCCAGGGGCAAAGCGACCTCGATATCCGAGTCTCCACCTTGCCCACGATGTACGGAGAAAGCATTAGTCTGCGTCTTCTCAATGAAAAGTCCCAGCCCCTTTCGATGGACGAACTCGGCCTTTTGGCAGCCGACCAGGCGACGATCGGAAACATTCTGGATAAGCCGCATGGCATCGCCTTGGTGACTGGTCCCACGGGGTCCGGAAAGTCCACCTCCTTGACTGCATTCATTCGCCGCATCAACCTGCCCGAGCGGCGTATCATGACTGTGGAAGACCCCGTCGAATACGAGGTGGCCGGAGTCAACCAGACTCAGGTCAACTCTGAGATAGGTTTCAATTTCGCCAGCGCGTTGAGGGAAATCCTTCGACAGGATCCCGACGTTATCATGGTCGGGGAGATTCGAGACAGGGAGACAGCCGACATCGCGATTCGAGCCTCGCTCACTGGTCACTTGGTGTTAAGCACCCTTCACACCAATGACGCCCCCGGTGCCATCACGCGGCTCATCGACATGGAGATTGAACCTTTCTTGATCGCATCATCCGTCGAGCTGGTTCTTGCCCAGCGCCTCGTTCGCCGACTTTGCCTTCACTGCGCTTCGCCGGCTACCCTTAACCACAACCAATTGCTTGGTTCATTGGCCGTGCTGGACGTTGACCCGGAGGAGGCGGAACATGCCGATAAAGTTCTCCAAGCAGTGGGCTGCGGCAAGTGCCAAAATTTGGGATATCGTGGAAGAGTCGGTATTTTCGAGATCATGGTGGTCACGGATGCGTTGCATAGTCTCATCATTAAAAACGCTTCGGCTCCGGAAATCCGAAAAGAGGCATTGGACGAAGGTATGACCACCTTGCAAAACAATGGCTGGCAGCAAATTAAGATGGGGCGTACTACTTTTGATGAGGTGATGAGGTATGCGGAAGGATTTGGGGATGAAGAAGAGGCATTGGAAGAAACTCCTGAGCAACAGCAGGGCACTTCCTCTCCCTTTGCCATTTCCTCTCCACCTCCACCGCCTCCCCCCATCAGTCCCTAGGGAATTCGAAGCTTAAAGGATGGAAACCTTTCGCTACGCTGCTCTTGATCCCAGAGGTCGAACTGTGTCCGGCGAGATTGACGGCGCAAGCAAACGGGAAATATCCGATCAATTGCGAAAGGACAAACTGAACCCCATTTACATTCGGCCCAAAAGTAAATCCGGAGCCATCGCAAAACCCAGAGCCAAGACCTCGAAGCCTAAAGCTCACGCCGACTCTCAAGAACCCAAAACTCGAAAATCTTTCTTCAGCAAATCAAACGAACAGTCCGGTCTGGATTTCCTCAAGCGCCTGCATGAACTTCATGCCAGCGGCATGCCAGTGGCGGACTCCGTGAAGCTTTTGCATCAACGCCTGACCAACCCGGTCCAAAAGGAAATCGCCGCCACGCTTTGGAAAGAACTTTCGGAAGGTCGTAGCCTTGCTCGCTCCATGCGCCGTATGCCCGCTGTATTCGGGGAATCCTCGACTTTCGTTGTGGAAGCGGGAGAAGCAACGGGCAACGTTGCTCCTATCTTGGCAAAAATCATCGAGCACCTGGAAGAGAACCGAGCGATCAAGAAGAAAGTATCCGCCAGCATGGCTTATCCCGCATTCATTTGCTTCGTTGCCTTTGGCGTGGTGATCTTCTTTCTCGTTTCGCTCCTCCCCCAAATACAGGACATGTTGGAATCTCTGGGCGGTGAAATGAACTTTGGCGCCAAATTACTGATCAATGGATCTCAATTACTCCTCAAGGTCGGTCCTTTTCTTTTGATTATGCTCGGGGTAGCGGCCTTGGGTATCATGCAATGGGCTAGGTCCGAAAATGGGAAGTTTCAATTATCACGAACCGTACTTAAGGTACCGATTCTCGGTAAAATAATCCATTTCTCGCAACTCTTTCAGATGACTAGTTTGATGGAGACTCTTGTTAGTAGCGGCATCGGCTTGACCGAAAATCTCAGGCTCGTTGAAAAGACCATTAAAAACGAGTACCTTCGTCGGAATTTTCATACAGCGCGGATTTCCGTAAATGAAGGCAAGTCCCTCCCCGATGCCTTCCGTCAATACAAAGTCATGCCCTTGATGCAACTGGACGTTTTGGACATTGGGGAAAAAACCGGGAATCTCCGCCATAGCCTGGGCGAAATCGCCAATGTTTTCCGTAATGAACTCACACGCCGAATCAAGCGAATGACCACGGTGGTTTCCGCTGCGGCGCTGGGCTTTGCCTTTGCACTGGTTGCACTGGTTGCGGTTTCGATAGTGACCAGCATCTTTCAAGTAAGCAAAAGCATATCTCTTAAATGATCCGCCCCTCGTCAGCTTCATTCTCGAGCTTGACCGCCATCCTGTTTCTCATCTTCGCTGGGTGTTCCGATGACACCACCTCCAGTGAGAATCAGGAAACAGGTCCAACTGGAAAGACCCCGAAGTTTGAGGATCAAACAATTAAACTAGAGGATGGAGCGACCTACAAAGGATCCGTCTTGAGCGGAAAACCACACGGAGTTGGTCAGATGCGATTCAGCAACGGCGACTTTTACGAAGGCTCCTTTGTCAGGGGGCGCCGTTACGGCCAAGGGATAATGACCTATCGTTCCGACAAGAACCTCAAACGGTACGATGGCTTATGGAAGAACAACAAGCGTCATGGCAACGGCATGCAGGAATACGCCGATGGTACCACGGAAGACGGCATATGGAACAACGGCCAGTTCATCCGCGGTAAGAGAACGGAACAAGAACTTATCTTCGAAGGCGTCTGGAGTGAAAATCTTTTTCAAGGAATAGTAAAGTTTTCCCAAGGCAAAAGTTTCACCGGCATTTTGGAAAACGACGAATTGAAGAAAGGCTTTTTAGTCACAGCTGAAGGTGATCGCTACGTGGGGCCTTTTCTCGAAGGCCTTTATCATGGGACTGGCTCTCTCGAAAAAGACGATGGAGAGCTATACGTCGGCAATTTCCACCAAGGCAGGTATCAGGGCATTGGAAGACTGGAAAATGCGGGAGGCAACGTTTACGTCGGGGAATTCTCGAATGGCCTTCCCCATGGACAAGGAAGGCAAACGGATGTATCCGGAGTGGAATACGTCGGCCATTGGGAAAACGGCCAGCGTCAAGGAAGCGGGGTCCTCACCTTCAGGGATGGGGCGCGTTTTGCCGGAGAATTCGATAACGGGTACGCAGTGGATGGGCAGTACTTTTGGCCCGATGGCAGGGTAACCCGTTCCTACCAAGATCAAAACGGTCAATGGAATGACAAAAGTCCCTGAACGTCAGGGCCGGTGATTGAGGAGAGACGGGGCGTGATGACAGTAGTCACTGGCATTGAATGCAGGCCTCATGGAAAGCGTAGCGTAGTCTCTTGCTTTCGTTTCCAAGCCGATAACTAATAAAACGATATAAAAACTTCTTGGAAGCTCACCGTTTGTCTGGAGGTTTTACTTCTAGGTCTTTTTGCTTTGTTTGGCTCGGCATGCGATTCTGATTCTGAAAGCCCAGAATCAAAAGCAGAGAACGAAGATGAGTCGAAAAAGTCGGTTTTAGGAAGTGAGGTTCCCAACCCTAAACTCAGTCAAAATATAATCAGTCCTTCACCCAAAGCTAAGAAGCAAGATCGCTGGAACGAAATATTAGGGACATCACAGGGCATAATACCACCAGATCCAACTGGGAAAGTGGTGTGGGTCACTGATTTCGAAAAAGCGCTTTCCCAAGCAAAAGCGTCCAAACGCCCAATACTCGTTACTTGGCGTTGCCTTCCCTGCAAGCAGTGCGCGGAATTCGACAAGGAAGTCTTGGACGGAAGCCCTGCACTGGACCCCCTGCTGCGTCGCTTCGTCACAGTACGTTTAACCGATGCCGCCCTGCTCGACGAACGCTATTTCCCCTACAAGACGCACCAAGACCTCGACCTTTCCTGGTGGGCTTATTTTCTTTCTTCCGAAGGTGATTATTACGGCGTTTTCGGTGGCAAGGACCATGTTTCGGACTCTACGCGCATCAGCGAGGCCGCCTTGGCCAACAGCATGAAACGAATCCTTGCTCACCATTATGATCCTCGACGCAGCGAATGGGAGGTTGACCTGCCCGTGGGCTATGCCTCCCAAAAGAAATCAATCCCAACGAACTTGAGAGGGTATGATCTACTCGACGAGATTCGGCCCGAATTGGGTAGAGCCTTCCAAACCTACGGAGCTTGCATCCATTGCCATGAAGTGGGTGACATGCTGAACATGGAAGCTCTTGACTCCGGAACCTTCACCCTCGAGCAATTTACTGGTCAGTGGCCTTTGCCGGAGAACGTCGGCATCCTCCTTGATCGTAACGATGGCCTGTTGGTTAAAAAGGTAACTGCCGGAAGTCCCGCGGCCCTTGCCGGAATACAATCCGGCGATCAACTGGGTATGGCCAACGGCATGCGGCTTTACGGGCAAGCCGACTTTCGGGGAGTGCTTCATCGCGCCTCCGCAAAAGAGGACTCAATACAGATAGCCTGGATGCGTGGAAGTCGAATTATGTCTGGAAAAATCACGGTTCGGCTCGGGTGGCGCAAAACTCAGAACTACTGGAGAAAAACGGTGTACGATGGCGTATATGGCCCCGGCATGGGGTTCTTTCCTGTGAAAGGCCCGAAATCCGGCAAAGGGCAAGGATTGTCGGTCAAGCCATGGATGGGGCCCAATCCCGCTAATCGCCCGGTATACGCCACGGGTTTGCGGCCAAACATGGAAATCGTCGCCATCAATGGAATGGACAGCGACATGGAGACCCGAAAATTGATTGCTTGGTTCCGGTTGAATCACAAGCCCGGCGAAACGGTCACTTACAAAATACGAGGCGGCAAGGAGTTCACCTACGTTTTACCCGAGAAATAAGCCCGAGGAAAGACGACAAGGCGCCTAAGTTTCACTAGGCTCAGTATGGTGGGGTAGTAAGAAGTAGCGGTTTTACCGCCCCGTAGCCTCTTCTTTCAATTCACGCAGAATTCAAGAATCCGAGCGGCCGCGCTTTTGCCTGTGGAGTTGGCTTTTGCTGACAGCGTGAGTCGCAGGCTATGTTTTCCCGGATCAAGGTCGTGAGCGAACATCACCGTTCTAGGATAATGAAGGCCTCTGCTATAGTGATGCCGCAAGTTGACTGAACCTTTGGTTTCACCATCCACTTCAAAATCCAGGATTCCGGCATCGGGACCAGCCAGGACAAAGGCCCCGATGGCTGTGCCTTCGAAAGCAATGCTGACCGTGGAACCCGCTTTCTCCATGTGAAGCAGAGGGAAGCCGAGATATCTCCCACGCTTCCCTCCCGACAGCTTCTTCCAATTCGGCTCGCTCCACTTCCAGCCCTTGTCTCGTTTGGCTTTTTCGGGGGAAAGGAAACGACCAGCAACGTAGCTATGCGAGTTGAATAGTTTCTCGGGAAGCGGGTGGGGGACAGTTGCTTTTACGGACGGATTGGAGGGGGCGACCTGCCAAGCATGGTGTAGCATCTGGCCAATGAGTTCCGAGCAAAGCGCATTCCCTGGACGCTTCGGATGCGTGCCTCCGAATTGTTTCCAGCTAAAAGTTCCCGCAGTAATGCGTTCGGCTACTTCCTTCGCTAAATGGACGGCCGAAACGTCGTAGAATCGGAGAACTTCCTCATGCGCGGCCATAGGCACCGGCGCCTTGCCTTCCTGCAGGATTTTGAGCATGCCCGGATTTACAAAGTAAGTGACGACGACGTCGGCGTTGGGATTGTGCGTGCGCAGATGCCTGATAATGCCTTCCATGCCGCGCTGGCATGCCTCGCGTGAATGACCTGCGTCTTGGTCGTCGTTCACGGCGAATTCAACGAAAAACAAGTCCACCGGTCCCTTGTCGAGGACATCGCGCTTAAGCCGAAAGGCTCCCGTGGTCGAACAAGTGGATGAAATTCCTGCGCTAGTGAAGGTGAAGGCAGTGTCCGGAAAGCGCTTGCGAAGCCATTCCATCATGATGGGGCGATATCCATTCATTTCAGTTATGGACCCCCCCATGAATGCAACGTGGCCTTTCTTTTGCTTGCTGAAAACATGCTGCGAGTTGTCGAAGCTACCTCGCAAAAGCAGGTTGGGATTGAGCTTGGTTTGGGCAGACAAGGTTCCCATGGACAAAACCATCTGCCACCCAAACAGGATATGAATCAAACGCTTCATGGCTGTAGGTTCTCAGTGTTCTCGCCCCAAAGCGAGCGCTTCCTTGGCAAGATTGGTAATTTCATCGAAACGGTCTGCCGACAATAGGTTGCCAGCAACCAACCACGAGCCACCGACCGCCACCACCTCGGGCAATGCCCAATAGGAAGGAGCTGTCTCCTTTGTAATGCTACCGGTGGGAATGAATTGAACGCCTTCCGTTTTAAAGGGAGCGGCGAGAGCCTTGAGAAAGCGAGCACCTCCTGCAGGTTCAGCGGGGAAAAATTTCAGGTTTTTGCAACCCAGAGCAAGGGCTTTAGTCACTTCCGTTGGCGTGAGAACACCAGGGAACAGAGGAAGCTGAAATTTGGCGCAAGCAGCAACTACCTCTTCATCCAATCCAGGGGACACGCCAAAATTGATCCCATCGTCCACCAACTCCGCAACTACCGAAGCATCCAGTATTGTTCCCGCGCCTAAAAGCATGTCGGGGAAGTTCTTGCGGGTTTCCCTCAAGGCTTTGCGAGCAGCGTCCGTGCGCAGGGTGATTTCAAGAAGGTTCAGGCCCCCCGCCAAAAGAGCCTCGGCCATCTTGGGACCATCCTTCGGACGATGCGCAACCGCCACGGGCATGACGCGGTTGGGCCGTATTTGGTTTGCGATCGACGAAGCTTCACTCATTCTACTCAACCTCCGTAGGCAAGCCGACTTCGTTACGCAAGCGGTTTCGCCCAAGCCCACAATTTCTCATTTCCCCAATTAGATGACTCTGCAGTCCAATTCCCCCATGAAATACCCAAAAGTTGCCCGTTTAAAGGACGTGGCGGCTTTTCGCGATCGGTTGGGGGAATTGGGGATTGAGCTCCCTTTGGACGACGAGATCCTATCGGCTGAAGAAGGTTCGCCCTTGGCTGAGCCAATGATGGTTGGCAACGCCCGAATCGGCAATCGTTGGTGCATTCATCCGATGGAGGGGTGGGATGCCAAACGCGACGGTTCCCCAACTGAATTGACCTTACGACGATGGAGGAACTTCGGTAAAAGCGGCGCCAAGTTGATTTGGGGGGGGGAAGCGGCCGCCGTGCAACCGGATGGGCGAGCCAATCCGAATCAAACGCTTGCCACTCCTTCAAACGCCGAGGGGCTCAAGCAATTGCTCGTAGCCTTGGAAAATGAACATGCCAGCCACTTTGGTTCAACGGACGACCTTTTGGTTGGGCTACAGTTAACGCACTCCGGAAGGTTCTGCAGACCGAACCACAAAGTTCGTCTAGAACCCCGCATCGCCTATCACCATCCTTTGCTCGATGAAAAATACGGCATAGACCCTGCAAACGACGCCGTCGTCTGGTCGGATGACGAACTGCAGCGCTTGATTGACGCTTACGTCGCGTCCGCTCGCGTGGCTGAAAAGGCTGGTTTTGGTTTCGTCGACGTCAAGGCGTGCCATGGTTATCTTCTTCATGAATTTCTCTCCGCGCGATGCCGGCAAGGAGAATTTGGCGGTGACTTCGAAGGACGTACGCGTTTACTGAAGACGATCATAGGCCGCATACGATCGGAGTGTCGGGAATTATTAGTGGGCGTGCGGTTGAGCCTTTTCGACACGGCCCCGTTTCAAACTAGTCGTGAAACAGGAAGGCCAATGGACTACTCGGAGCACTTGCCGTATCAATTCGGTTTTGGTGTCGACGAAGACGATCCTTTGCAAATGAATCTCGAGGAACCCCTGCGATTGCTGGATGACCTAGTGAAGGTCGGCGTGTCGATGATCAACCTGACCTGCGGCAGTCCTTATTATAACCCTCATGCGCAACGACCGGCCTTTTTTCCTCCCAGCGACGGGTATCAGCCGCCAGAGGATCCATTGACAGGCGTCTTTCGCCAAATCGAAGCGGTGAGAACCTGTAAGCTAAGATTCCCTCAAGTTCCGATGGTCGGCACAGGCTACACCTACCTGCAGGAATACTTGCCTCAAGTGGGTCAAGCGTTGGTACGAGATGGTTGGGTCGATTTCGTCGGCATGGGACGAATGGTTCTTTCCTACCCGGAGTTGCCCGCCGACACGTTGTCTTCCGGAGAGATGAGCAGGCGCTTGATTTGCCGCACCTTCAGCGATTGCACGACCGCCCCTCGAAACGGAATGGTGTCGGGATGTTTCCCACTGGACGGGCATTACAAGCAAATGCCGGAAGCAGACACCGTGAAAAGCTTGAAGAAGCAGATGCGAACCTCTTGAAAACCAAGGGCTCGCCAAGTATTCAACTCTCCGCTTTCGCAGACTTTCTCTTTTTTAGTTTCTCGAGGTTGCTCTTGTATCGCATCTGCAAAAGCTGAACTCCCATCGCAAAACCCATAGGGCCGTAAATCAAAGCTTTGGGGACATGGATCTTCATCGCTTCCATGAAGATGGTGATCCCTATGATGATCAGAAAAGAAAGCGCCAAAATTTTGATCGATGCGTGGGCCAAGATGAAATCACCGATCGGCTTGGCGAAGAATAAAATGATCACGAAGGAAAAGATCACTGCCGTGATGATCACCCATTTGACGTCAGTCAGGCCCACGGCAGTAATCACGGAGTCGAGGGAAAACACCATGTCCAATATGATAATTTGAGTTACAATGGCACCAAAGCCATGCGCCTTGCCCTTGGGGCCTTTTTCCAATTCCAGCTCGATGGTGGCATGGATCTCCTTGACCGCTTTCCAAATCAAGAACAACCCACCGGCCATGAGGGCTATTCCTTTCCATGAGCAAGCGGCTGCCAGAGTCTCTTCTGGAATTGGAAGAGGTTTCGCCAACTCAACGAGAAATGGGATAGGATCCGTCAAGGCCAACAACTTGAGGCCGCCGATGACCATTAGGATCCGCATTGCCATGGCGAGGCCAAGTCCCAAGTTGCGGGCGAATGGGCGCTGAGACTCCGGGAGTCGCGAGACCAAGATCGCAATGACCAGGACGTTATCTACCCCCAAGATCAGCTCAAGCCCCACCAAAAGCACAAAAAGTCCGATGAGATCTCCATCCATGACCGACAATTCATGCAACTAACCTTGGAATGAAAAGAAAAAAGAGACATTTATGAGGTTTGACCAATCAGCCATTCCCATCTCCTGTTAGAATCATGCCGACAAACACGGATGTTCAAATTATGGATTCATCCCTATGGTTTCTGCCCGTGGAAACCAGGATGCCTCTTAAATTCGGTGCGGAAACACTTACTTCGGTCACCCTGTCGCGGGCTTCCGTCAAGGTCCGGAAGGAAGATGGCAGCGAAGCGGAAGGGTGGGGGGAGACGCCTCTCAGCGTACAGTGGGTTTGGCCTTCTCCAGTCCCATACTCGGAGCGTCATGATGCGCTCAAGGCATTTTCCGCGCTGCTTTGCCCGGCGTGGCGCTCGATCGCAGCCAAGGGTCATGCCTTGGAACTGGGTCATGATTTTCTCTTCGAAGTCCTGCCCGGCATACTTCGTGAATTCAATTTGAATCAAAGAAAGGGCGGAGAGCCTATGCCATGGTTGGCGGCACTCGTTTGCGCCTCTTCTTTCGACATTGCATTGCACGATGCTTATGGAAAGGCCAATAGCTCGCCGACTTACGAAACCTACCACTCAGGGCTTCTGAATCGCGATTTAGGCGATTTCCTGGAACCTGCTTCAAACACGGTAGAGTTTGGGGGCAAGACACCATCCGACTTCCTGTTGAGCGACTGCCCTGCGAAGTTACCTGTTTGGCATCTCGTGGGAGGACTTGACCCCTTGTCCCCGGATGAGCTAACTGGCGAAGAACCCGATGATGGGTATCCCGTTGACCTCGAGGACTGGATTGCCCGAGACCAGCTAAATTGCCTGAAAATCAAGCTCCGCGGAAACGATTCCGATTGGGATTACAACCGTCTGGCGGCAATCGGGAAAATCGCCAATCGCTTGGAGGTGGAATGGCTCACGACTGATTTCAATTGCACCGTGACCGACCCCGAGTACGTGAACGAAATCCTAGACAAGCTAGCGGTGGATGAACCAGTGACTTCAGCCAAGATCCTGTACGTTGAGCAACCTTTCCCCTATGACTTGGAAACCCACTCGATCGACGTTCGATCAGTGGCGGAACGAAAGCCGCTCTTCATGGATGAAAGCGCCCATGACTGGAAACACGTACGACTTGGCCGCTCGCTGGGATGGACTGGGGTCGCCCTCAAGACCTGCAAGACGCAGACAGGAGCCCTGCTTTCACTATGTTGGGCCAAGGCCCATGGCATGGAGCTCATGGTCCAAGACCTGACTAATCCAATGCTCGCTCAGGTTCCACATGTTCTGCTTGCGGCTCATGCGGGCACCATAATGGGCGTCGAGAGCAATGCCATGCAGTTTTACCCCGAAGCATCGATCCCCGAATCATGCGTGCACCCCGGCTTATATGAGCGGAAAGAAGGTTGCTTGACTCTTTCCACTATTCAAGGTTCCGGCTTTGGCTACCGGCTGGATGAAATCGAAAGAGAACTGCCGACAGCAGTGGCTTGAAGGCGAAGACGCCTACTCGGTGAGGATTTCCTTTGCCGATTTACCTTGAGGAATCATCGGCAGGACGTGTTCCGTGTAGGGCACGATCACCTCGAGCAGGAACGGTTCGTCCGTTTCCAGCATTTCCCTAATACCGTCACGCAACTCCTCCCGCTTGGAAACACGCCTGGCCTTGACTCCAAAGCCTTCGCATATCTTGATGAAATCAGGATAAACCGCATCCAAGTTGTCGGGGCCGCCCAAGTTATCGGGATCACAAAGTATGGTATGCCCTCGCACACTCTTGTAGAAACGATCTTCCCACTGCACCACCATGCCAAGGTGCTGGTTGTTCAAGAGAAGACACTTGGCATTGATCTTTTCGATCTTGGCAGTAGCCAATTCCTGCACGTTCATGAGGAACGAGCCATCACCATCAATGTCGATGACTTCCTTGTCAGGTCGAGCCACCTTGACGCCGACAGCAGCAGGATAGCCAAATCCCATGGTACCCAAGCCTAGCGAACTAATATAGGTCCGAGGCTCCTTGAACTTGTAGTACTGAGCCGCCCACATTTGATGTTGTCCCACTCCCGTGGTAATGATCGCCTCACCTTCGCTCTCCTCGTAGAGGGCTTCGATCGCTTCCTGCGCGGTTAGGTGTTTTCCCTTGGTATAGGTGAAGGGATAGTCTTGCTTCCATTTGGCCGTCGAGGCATGCCACTCCTTGAGGTTGGGCTTCTTGAAACCTGTTTCCTTGGCCAGTTCGCTCAAACGACCCAACGCATATTTAACGTCTGTTTGGATGGGGAAGTTGGCGAAGACGTTTTTGTTATGCTCGGATTGATCGACGTCGAAATGGATAACGTACGCCTCTTGGGCGAATTGGTCGACTTTCCCTGTTATGCGATCATCAAACCGCGCCCCTGCGCATATTAGCAAATCGCTTTCGCAAACCGCCCAATTGCCGGCCACCGTTCCATGCATTCCATACCAATAAAGAGACTGCGGGTGGGCCGGGTCGAAAACCCCCAAACCCATCAGGGTATGAGTTACGGGCAACCCGGATAATTCAGCGAACGTCAATAATTCCTCGTGAGCGTTTCCAGAGATAATCCCACCACCCGTGTAGAGAACTGGCTTTTTCGCCTTCTCGATGAGCTTGAGAACCTCTTTCAACTCCTCGTCCGTAGCCTTGGGCTTATCTAGCTTATAACCAGCCATCCGCATTTCTTCGGAAGAAAAGACAGGTTTGAACAAGGCCTGCTGGACGTCTTTCGGAATATCTATCACCACGGGGCCAGGTCGCCCCGTCTCGGCTAGATAAAAGGCCTCCCGCACGATGCCAGGAAGATCTTCAGCCTCCAAGACCAAATAGCTGTGCTTCACCACTGGCAAAGTCATGCCAAAGAAATCAGTTTCCTGAAAGGCGCTTTTCCCGATGAACTGTTGGTAAACCTGCCCGGTGATGACAACCAAAGGTATGCTGTCCATGTAGGCGTCCGCGATGCAAGTTACCAAGTTAGTGGCTCCTGGGCCTGAAGTAGCCATGCAGACGCCTGCCTTGCCAGTGGCTCGGGCGTACCCATGGGCCATGAAGCCTCCGCCTTGTTCCTGCCGAGGAAGTATGGTACGGATTTTCTTGGATCGAGTCAGCGATTGATGCAGTTCCATCGATGCGCCGCCAGGATAGGCGAAAACAGCCTCTACGCCTTCGCGTTCAAGAGACTGCACCAAGCAATCGGCTCCATTCATCTTGGGTCCGACTTGCTTCTGGGAAACTGCCTCCCGCTTTCGTTTCGCTTTCACTTCTCCTCGTCCATTAACGATTTACAAGCTGTATTAGGATTACGAATTTTACGCGAAACTCAAGCTCAAATGGTTTAGCCGTAAAGCGTGAACGCCTTCAGCAAGCAACTTTCTGGAAAATTTCAGAACGAGATTTTCGGAGCCTCGTTAATCTCGTCGTCGTCGAAATCGAGAAGGCTGGCGTCCTTTGAATGTCCAAAGGCTCCCGCTACGAGGACAGGAGGGAAAGTTTGCTTGTAGGTATTGTACGAGGTCACTGCATCATTGTAAGCTTGTCGAGAAAACCCCACCTTGTTCTCCGTAGTAGTTAGCTCTTCCTGTACCTGCATCACATTCTGATTCGCTTTAAGATCAGGATAATTCTCGGACAAAGCGAACAGCCGACCCAGAGCCCCTCCCAAAAGGCTTTCCGCCGCGCCCAGTTCTTGAATGGCCGCAGGGTCGCCCGGGTTGGCGGCAGCTTGCTGCAGACCATTCACCGCTCGCGTGCGAGCCGATATGACGTCGTCGAGAGTCCCTCTTTCGTGGGCCATGGCTCCCTTGACGAGCTCCACCAAGTTGGGAATGAGGTCATGACGACGCTTCAGCTGGACCTCGATTTGGGCAAAAGCATTCTGGAACTGGTTCTTCAGCCTGACCAACTGGTTGTAAATGGAGACAAGCCAGCACACGAAGATTATGCCCAGCACAACTATTATTAGTAAAACAAGGATCCAAGTATCCATAATGCTGCTATTTGTTTGAGTGAATGGCCAAGGTACTCTCCTTCGCTTACTTAAATACAATCCAATCCAATCGTTTACTTCAAGAGTATAAGGAGAAGATTTTGCGAAGGCTCGTTGACCTGCTTCTGATTTCACGCATGCATACTCGGAATGATTCGGATCGTTGAGAATTCTATCCCGGGACAAGGCCCAACCAATCCATCACCCGGTTTGGAGGTGAAACAGATATTCGCCCAAAATGGAGTTCTCCAAACCTCGATGAACCTCGAGCACCGCCCACAACAAGAGAACATGGCCCAACGAGTGTCGGAATCTCTTCATTTGGATTCCAGTCTGCTGTTCGAGGCAGGCACCGGGGTGGGCAAGAGCTTGGCCTACCTAGTTCCAGGCCTGATCTTCGCTCAAAATGCCAAAAGGCCTTTCATCGTATCAACGCATACCATTTCCCTGCAGGAACAAATCCTAAAGAAAGACCTTCCCCTCTGTCGTTTATTGTTCGATCAAGTCGAACATTTGCGAAAATACCGAGATTTTCAAGCGACTCTATTGGCTGGAAAAGGCAATTATTTATGTACGTCCAGACTAACCGAAGCACTCAAGCATCAAGCGCAGACCGAGCTTTTCGAGGACCGAGAAAGGAAAGAATTACATCGCATTGCGACTTGGTCGCAGGAACAGGGTTGCGACGGCATGAGGCAAGGATTGTCTCCCCGCCCCGACTTTGAGGTCTGGGATCGCGTCAGCGCGGATTCATCCCTCTGTTCACGGAAAAGATGCTCACCCCAGTCCTGCTTCTACCAGAAGGCCCGGGATCGCTTGGCCACCGCCGACGTCATAGTGGTCAACCATAGCTTGCTTTTCGCGCTGTTGGGAGCGGGAATGGGACCGGAAACCGAAACCAAAGGCATTTTGTTCGCCGAGGACTTCCTTGTCCTGGATGAAGCTCATCAAGTGCCCAAGGTCGCATCCGACTATTTCGGATCCGCCATTGGCTCCTATGGCGTTGCTCTTACTCTCAGACGACTTTGGGATTCTCGAAAGAAAAAGGGCCTACTGGTCAAATGGGGTTCCTTGACCGACAAAAGCTTGGTGGAAGAAGCGCTCGAGGCAACCGACGCCCTTTTTTATCATGTCCGAGAAAACCTTTTAGGCGACCATGACGCGCGGCGCGTATTGAACGCCCATGCACTGCCTTCCGACTTTGAAATGCCGCTGAAGCGCTTAACCGACCGCCTTCGAGAACTGAGCCTTCATTTGGACAATGAAGCCGCATCCATTGAAGTGAAGGACCAAACCGAAAAACTAGAGTCCATGGTCACCGTTTTTCGCGCGTTCCAGGAAATGGATGACCCTGAAAACGTTTTTTGGGTGGAACGATATGGCAAACGAGGCGCGCACGTTCAGCTTCGCATCACTCCACTGGACCCCGCCCCGATGCTCAAGACAGCTCTTTTTGACAGAGGAGTTTCCGCAGTACTCACCAGCGCGACCTTGACGCAGGAAGGAACAATGGACCGATTTAGTGGCTTGGTCGGCGCCGAGGGCATTGACTCGGAAGTGGAAAAGTCACCTTTCGATTACGAAAAGAACGTCCAAGTGTTCGTCGCGAGAGACAGTCCTGATCCTCGAGAAGTCGATCGGATGCCATATTTGGATCACCTCTCCGAACTCGTCTTTCGCTGCGCCGAAGCCCAGAAAGGAGGTACCTTGGCCTTGTTTACGAATTTCGCCGACCTGAAATACGTCGACCAGACGATTGGATCCCGCTGGAAGAAGCTTGACCGGGAACTATACGTACACGGAGCGAATTTGCCTCGGCATCTCCTGAGCAAACGCTTCAAGGAGAACGGCAAGGGCTTGCTTCTCGGAGCCGAGAGTTTCTGGATGGGTATAGACGTTCCAGGCGACGCGCTTTCACAGGTAATCATCACGAGGCTTCCCTTCCAAAACCCCAATCATCCGGTAGTGGAGGCCAAATCTGAAAAAACTCGTTCAGAAGGCGGCAATCCCTTCTCAACCCTGACCTTGCCGGAAGCCCTTTCTCGCTTCAAACAGGGGCTAGGACGCTTGATTCGCAATAAAAGCGACCGTGGACTTCTCACCATTCTCGACAGCCGTGTTTTACGAAAATCTTATGGCAAGCGGTTTTTGTCGGAATTACCCAAAAAAGATTATCATTCCTTCTCGCTTTCCACTTTACGGGACGAATTTCTTGCAAGAGGAGGATTCGAGCCGTAACCCAGATTCAACGTCGTCCCATATTGTTTGACAATGAGGGTTAGGTGCGTTTCGCTACGCTTTCTCTTTTCCCTTAACCTCTCCTGCATGAAGCTCCTTTCCTTCGGTTATACCGATGTTGGATTTGTTCGTGAATCCAACGAAGACTCCTTCCTTGTTTCTGACGAAAAAGGCATTTATGCCGTGGCTGATGGATTGGGAGGCCTTCCACATGGTTCCTTGGCCAGTCGCATGGCGGTTCAGTTTTTCGATGCAATGATCGCAAACGCCGACGTATGCCACACCGAAAGTGAATTGGAGAACGTGGTGAAAGGCATTCATCGTTTCTTGATCGAGAATGGTGAAAAAGTGGCTGGAGAAGATGGAATTGGAACCACGTTGACGGTCCTGCGTTCTGCAGGTGACAAGGTGTTAATGGGGCACGTTGGTGATTCCGCCGCATTCGTACTCAATGGCAATGGTCTTCAGAAGTTATCAAAGGACCACACCTTGGAACAAGAAATCCTCGATAAATTAAAACCGGGCGAAAGCATCGAAGAGCAGGATTTGCCGGAATACTACCACCACACCTTGACTCGTTGCTTAGGTCAAAATACGGACTTCTCCGTTGATCTTTGCGAACACAGCCTGAGCGTTGGTGATCGCCTCTTAATTTGCTCGGATGGCATAACTAATATGATCGAGACGGAAGAACTCGAAAAGTTGTGTTTAGCTTCCGATGACCCCAAGGTATGCGCCATGGGTATCGTCGACATGGCCAACCAATACGGCGGAGTCGATAATTCGACTGCAGTCTGCGTTTTCGCAACCTGACTGGCGTCGTGCCTGCCCGTTCAGAAATATTCAGGGCCAAAGCGGCTGAATCGCCCGAAAACTTGCTCTTTCAATTCAGCTTGGGGCAGGCCTTGGCGAACGAAGACAATGGAGCGGATGCCATCATACCCTTGCAAAGATGCGTAGAGGGTCGATCCGACTGGATGGCTCCGCGAATCCTTTTGGGCCGTTGCTTGCTTGACCAATCACAAGCCCCAGCAGCTGCCAAGGTCTTGAACGAAGCCCTGGATCTCGCCGTCACGCAGGGACACGAGGACCCCGAAAATGAAATTCGGGCGCTCTTGGCGGACATTGCGTCCTGACAGAGCTCAGAGCAATGGTTTGAAGAACATCCCGGTGGCTTTGAACAAGCGAGATGCCATTTTCTTGCGGGCGAAAAAACTCATCAAAGGAAAGCTTCCAACGTCTCGCCAGTTTTGATGAAAATCCGGATGCGACCGCTCGACGGGTTCTTTTCCTTTGCGGAGTTCAAAGCTGGATGCGAAACGAAAAGGCCAAGGATCCAAAAGCGGCAAGTCCTCGGAAATACGATAGAAAAAGAAGTTCACGGTTCTCAAGACGGGCCAGCCTTTTTTGATGCTGATTAGGTAGCTGTTGCGAGGAGCCATATCCTTCTCGATCAATTGGCGAAGCTCGCGAGCAAAGGCTGCATCCTTTATAACCAAGCCGACCTCCGTGTTGTAGGAACCGGATCTAGGATCCAAGTTGTAGGAACCGACGTAGCTTAGCTCATCGTCTATGACCAATGATTTTCCATGCAGGCATAAATAGGGAGAGACGCCGAGAACGTCGTTGCGACGATTCATCCGAAGACTGGTCGAGCCATTGTTTTCTTTCATGGGGAAGGGCGGCAAGTCCTTGTCTATGCGAAATTGCGGCTCCGTCTCATTTTGGGCCTCTTTTGGAGTGGGCAAGCGGGTCAAGAGTGTGTCGTAGGCCATCATTTCGTGGATGTCCGTGGGGATCGGCTTGAACTCCCGTAAATCGAAGCCCAACTCCTCGAGATATACCCGCTTTTCCTTGTAGTTTGCGGCATAAGTAAACCAACTGTCGGTTGCAGCAAGACTATTGGTAGAGACCGAGACCGTAAGATCCGGCCTTTCTTTCTTCAATTTGGAGAACAACTCCCGAGCACGCCCGCTGATAACGACGTAGGGAGATTGAACGATGATTGATTTCTGGGCGGAATTTACCAAGTTAGCCAGCTCCAGGGCAATGTCCGCTCCTTTGGCGGGATCACTGGCACCCTTCTTTTTTGGATCGTCGAAAATCCAAGTGGTTTCGCGTACAGTTCTCAACTTGTCAGCAAAAGTACGTTGCACGTAAGCAGCGTCCGAAGCGTGCTGGTCAGCTTGCGTGAAAAGTCCTCGGAAGTCAAAATGGCCCTTGTTGCTCAACTTGCTGTAATCCCCGCTGTCAATCAGCTCCTTTACGTCTAGCAACTGTTCCACGGGAATCGCCCAATCCGATTTCCAATATTCCTGAAAGGACGCCTTGATCGACTCGCAATCGGAGCTGACGACCAAGACGTCGCGGTCTTTGTAATTCATTCCAATGGAACGATCGAAATATTTGTTGGACACGTTGCGTCCTCCCGTAATGACCAGATGGTCATCTATAATCATCACCTTATTGTGCATCCTCACGTTCACGCGCCTGAAGTCGCTCGCGAGATCGACCAAAGTATCGAAGGTGGAGGGTTGGAGACGGTTGACGTTGGGATTGTAGACCTTAACGGTCAATTTGGGATCCACTTGGGAAAGAAACGCGGCAAAAGCAGGGTTTTGCCCGCTGAACATTTGATCAATCAATATTTCCACGGTCACGCCTCGTTGCTTCACTGCCCGAATCAATTCCCACATCAACCAGCGCCCCGATTCGTCATGCGACCAGATGAAGGTCTGAATCCTAATATGCTTGCGGGCGCTTCGGATTAAATTAACACGAGCCACGAGGGCATCGTCGCCATGTTCGAGCAAGCCAACGCGGGATTTCCCATCGGCGCAAAGCCGCTCGACTTGATCCCAGACTTCAGGGGTGCCTACTTGCCTTTCGCTGGTATAGGTTTCGTTGGAATCCTGGAATTCCAAAGTCTGGACGTTGGGCATCGAAACACAGCCTGAAAAAAGTCCAACAAAGGCCAATCCCCACATCTGAAAATGAACGCGAATCAAGAATTTCATAGTCTGCTAAAATCAACTGATAGAATATATTTCAACCCCACCTTTGCAATTGCGATTTATCACGATTTCCAAGCACGCGAATCATGCGGATGCTCAAAACGATTGTTTTGTCGAATCGAATAAAAACATAAACTGGACAAGGCAAGAAAGGCCACGGCAATCCATGCCGCCACTTGAAACCCGTAGTGAACAAGTAGGAAATATCCAAGAAAAGGGGCTACCAAGCCTCGAACTCCAGTCATCGCGGAATGCACGCTCATATAGGTTGCTTCTTGTCCGGCCGGAGCGATTCGAGTAACCCATAAACTCCACGCTATGGATGACCCGGCAAAGGCCAATCCGTTGAAGATGGCGGCAAGGCAAAGGGTAGGGAAATCCTGCGCATAAAAGAACAACAGCAAGGAAACGATCAACAAACAGTTCAAGGTGATGCGAAAAGGGACAAAGTTCCAGCGATCGAACAACCCACCAAACCATCGCAAGCTCAAGACCTTGGCCAAGGAGGGTATGACCAGAGTCACGATGGCAATGTCCCTGTTGCTTAAATTAAGACCTTCCTTGGAAACCAAGTATTCGATTCTCAATGGCAAGGTGGACAGCCATCCCATGCCCAGCAACATCCAACCGAGAAGAACCATCCCGAAAAGACTGTCTCTCTTGACTAGTTTCAAGCTAGCCAAGAAGCCTTTGTTCGAATCTTCAGATAATTTTCCGGCAGGAATCAAAGCCAGCGACGCAGCAGTCAGAAAAGAAGCCACCGCCATGACTCCGAAGATCCATGAGTGGTCTTCCATTCGGTTATCCAGGAAAACCCCGAATCCAAAAGAGGTCGCCATCGAGGTCAGGGCGAGGAGAATGAAATTCCAAGCCACTCTTCGACCGCGTTCAGCGGAAGGATAATTGGCAGTCTGGATTTGAGCTCGCAAGGTAAACTGTTGCGAAAGGGCGATTTGGGCAAGGACGATGCCAGTCACGTACAAGGGCAAAGTGGCGCTGGAGAAGACCAGCAGCAGGCAGAATCCCGTGAAGACCATCAAGCCGCAAGCGATCCAGTTGATCGTCCAACCCGTCGCCCTCATCAAGGACAGGCCGAACGGAGCAATCAAAAGACCGGCGGACATGGAGCCCGCCAAAAGAGCCTTTTCATAATCATTGGCCTCATAAACACGGATCGCCAGCAGAATGACGAAGGTGGAAAAACCAGCTTCCATGATTCCACCGAAGGAATTGGCGAACAATTCACAGCGAAACGTCTTTCTGGCAATCGATCTACGGTCCTCTCCAGTCACGAGCGAGAGTGAACCCAACCACACCGTCTCTTCAAGAGCCAAAATACGGATCCACGACATTTCCTGCTCATGAGCCATATAAATCAGGGGTTTACTAAATGAATGACCCTTTTTCCTTTTCCTCGGACATTTAAAATCGTAGGCAAGAACAAATGGTCAAACGGGAGGCATCGTACGTTGAAGTTTTGCCTTTTGAGGGATTTGGCGAGTCGTTGACCTATCGTTTGTCGTCTCACTTCCTCGAAAGGGTGCGCTTGGGGTGCTTGGTTCGCGTACCACTAGGGAAACGAATTGTGACCGGAGTCGTCCTCGGTATGACTGATTCCGTCAAATTCGATTCTTCCAAATTGAAGAACGTCGTCGACTTGGTGTTGGACCAACCCGTCCTGACCAAGGATTTACTGTCACTCTCGTCTTGGCTGTCGAGCTACTATGCTTGTCCACGAGAAAGCGTATTGGAAGCAATGATTCCCGCTCCCGTGAGACGGGGCATGAAGATAAAGCAGAGGCGATTGATCGAAATTTCCGAACCAATGGAGGCGGCGGAAATGGAAAGCTTGGCCAAACGGGCGCCCAGACAAGCCAAGTTGCTCGCTTTTCTCGCCAACCAGAAACTTCCCGTACCACGGATTGAAACCCTGTCGCGTCTTCAAGTGCCTGCCACCTCCTGCGATGCGCTCAAGAAAAAAGGGCTTATCAATGAAACCTCTCAAAGAGAAGAACGCTTGGCCTATTCGGACAACCTGTCCGGCGATGAGGAAATGGTCGATCTCGAGGTTGAACTAACCGATGAACAGGAAATTGCGCGAAATGCGATCCTTGAAAAAATGAAAACGGATACTTTCTCCGTTCATTTGCTGAAAGGCGTTACCGGTTCGGGCAAAACTGAAGTGTACGCCAAAGTCATGGAGAAAACCTTGCGCAAGGGAGGCGGCGTGCTGTTCCTCGTGCCTGAAGTCGCCCTTGCTCCCCAAACAGTCGGTCGCCTGCGAGCTCGATTTGGAAAAAATGGTTTCAAGACAGTGGTTTGGCATAGTCATCTTTCGGAAGGTGAGAGACTGGATGCATGGCTCGACGTTGCTCGCGGTGATGCTCCTATAGTCGTGGGCGCTCGCTCCGCCGTATTCGCCCCCTTGCCTAATTTGCAGCTCGTGATCGTCGACGAGGAACATGAACCGGCATACAAGCAGGAAGAAACGCCGCGATACCATGGGAGGGACGTTGCCGTCTACCGGGCAAAACTGAATGATGCAGCCTGCATCTTGGGTTCAGCCACGCCTTCCCTGGAATCGATGCGCAACGCGCAAGTGGGCAAGTACGAGTTGGCGACCCTCACCAAGCGAGTAGATGATCGGTCCTTGCCAACCGTACATCTCGTCGACATGCGACGAGAATTACTCAAGACCGGATTCACTCAGGTCTTGTCCCAACCATTAAGGGATGCCTTGCGCGACCGTTTCGCAAAACGCGAACAAAGCATTCTTTTCCTGAACAGGCGTGGGTATTCGACCACCATGCTTTGCCCAGAATGCGGCTTCACCGCATCTTGCGAACATTGCAGCATCACCTTGACCTATCATCGGGTCGGAAGTCGCTTACGATGCCACTTCTGTGGCTATGAACGTCCCTCGTTTCGCCACTGTCCCGAATGCCGATCCGATGAAATTACCCGTCGTGGAACCGGCACGCAGCGAGTGGAGGATTTAGTCAAGAAAGCCATACCCAAAGGCAGGGTACTGCGTTTGGATGCCGACGTAATGTCCAAGAAGAACCTCTTCCGCAGGGCCTTGAATGATTTTCGCCGCGGTAAAATCGACGTCTTGGTGGGCACCCAAATGATCGCCAAGGGCTTGGATTTCCCAAACGTCACGCTTGTAGGGGTCGTGGATGCGGATCTTTCTCTCCGGCTAGAGGATTTTCGCGCAGCGGAGCGTACCTTCCAACTACTCGTGCAGGTTTCAGGCAGAGCAGGCAGAGGTGACCAGGAAGGCGATGTATATGCCCAAACCTATTCACCTGAAAGCTCCGCCATTCAATTTGCCAGGCGAAGTGACTTGGATGGCTTCGTTGAAGAGGAATTTCGACAGAGAAAAGAATTTGGATACCCTCCATTCCGTCACTTGGTACGCCATTTGTTTCGTAGCAGAAGCGAAGCAAAGGCGACGTTTTTCACGGAACAGTGGAGCCTGCGTCTACGAGAAATCGTAGACCCGACGGAAATCGAAGTTCGAGGACCGGCGTCCGCTCCCGTAGAGAAAATAAAAGGCTATTATCGATTCCACCTTTGGTATTTCATGCATTCGATCAGCAAGTCCTTGCCCAAGATAATCAATCTTCGCCGCGAATTCCCTCTGGATGAAGAAGTTTCCGACGTCATCGACGTCGATGCCCAAGACTTGAGCTAAGTCAGGACCAGGAGGCGATCAGGGGCAGAAAGCCTTGAAAAAGCGGTGCCCACTACCATCGGGTCCAATTCTCACGCGAATGGGATACATGCAACGAGGGCATCGCCCCACGTAAGCGGTCCCTTGGTGATTTCTGTAGATACGACTGTATGCGCCGCAATTGACGAAATGAACGCCCAGAAATGGGTTTCCCTTGGAGTTGGAACTACGCTGACCCAAGTGGCTCACGACGCATTTTCATGTAAGAGTCGCTGCAATTGATCCGCATCCAAGTGAGCTTGGGCAAGAAGTGGATTCGAACGCACCATGATCTCGGCTACCCAAGACTGTGTTTTTTGTTCCGTAAAGTGAAGCTCCCTAGCAGGGGCCGGTTCACCGGCAAGCAAGGTGAAGCAGTTGCGAAGATCGCTTTCCGCAGCGGTGTTTTGACCAATCATTTCATTGATGGCGTTAAGGGCTTCACGAAGCTCGGCGCCGGAAAGGTTCTCTGGCGTACTGCATTCCACAATGGGATCAAGCCGCAAAAGAATAGGGAAACGCTTGATTTTCGGAACGTTTCTACTGGCCGTTCGAAAGAGTTTGAAGGAACGCACCCGCTCATCCGGGCTGAATAAGTTGCGATCATTGAACTCAAGGGTCCCGAGCCATTGCAGCTCTCCTTGCAAATCTCGATACCTGGACAAAAGCTCTTTCAATTCCGTAGCCGAAGGAGAAGCGCCCACACTGGGTATCATTCGATTAATCTCCTCGAGTATTCCCAAGATGCGGGCAAGCACCTCATGCTGCGCCTGCAGAAAGGAAACACCGTTTTGCAAGTGTTCCTCTATCTTGTCGCTCGTTTTAAGCGGGATGTCGTCTTCCTGAAAAGGAATCCGCATCTTGGCGAATTTTGAAAGTCGTAATCGCATCTCTCGCTGAATATCATCATCAGCTTGCCCGATGAATCAAGTCGGAATGAAAGCTTTAGCTGTAGAATCCCCCACCCAAAAGTTTTTCACCTTCATACAGGGCGATCATCTGACCGGAAGCCAAGGCTCGTTGCGGTTCATCAAAAACGATTTCCGCAGTCCCATTCACCTGAGGTTTGAAGAGAATGGCTTGTGAGGGATCTCTATAACGAGGCTTGGCCAATAATTCCCGCTCCTCGAAGATGGGGTCACCGAGAAAGTTAAGGTCCTCGACCAAGAATCGACGCTCGTAGAGACCATGCTCTTGAGCGCTCTCGAATGCCACTACAAGTTCATTGCTACGGGCCCGCTTCGCTACCACCACGAAGTGCTCGTCGTCGCTATTGGACGGCACCCCGATTCCCTTGCGTTGCCCAATCGTATAGCGGTGGAGCCCTAAATGTCGCCCAAGTTTCGTTCCTTTCACATCCACTATTTCACCTGGGCAATCCGGGATGAACTCGCGGAGAAACTCATTCACCTTCACTTTGCCAAGAAAGCAAATCCCTTGGCTGTCTTTCCTTGCTGCATTCGGCAAGCCACGGTTCTCAGCTTCTGTTCGGACTTCCGCTTTCTGCATCCCTCCCAGCGGAAACAAAACTCGATCCAGACGCCCTGCTCGAACCAATGCGAGGAAATATGACTGATCCTTGTTCTTGTCGGCGCCTTCCCAGAGCTGGACTGCCCCGTCTTCCTCGACACGACGACAATAATGCCCCGTGGCCACCTTATCGAAACCAGCCCTGAGGGCATAATCCAGAAAGACTCCGAACTTGATTTCTCGGTTGCACATTACGTCCGGGTTCGGGGTCCGACCCTTGGAATACCCTTGGATCATGTATTCGACCACTTTTTCCCGATATTCATCGATCAGATTGACGACTTCAAAGGGAATGCCCATGGCGTCGGCTGCCTTTCCCGCATCTTCGACGTCTTGGGCGGAAGGGCAATCACCCCAAGGAAAATCCTCCTGCATCCAAGTCCGTAAATACACTCCGGACACATCGTACCCTTGGCGTTGCAACAAAAGGGCCGCGACGGAACTGTCGACCCCACCCGACAAACCGACCAATACCTTTTGGGATTCACCTGTCATCCTCGTAGATTAGTGACAAATTAACGAATAAAAAGATTTTTCGGTTGTCAATCAGGGCTCAGCTCAATGTTTCCAGCTTTGTGAATCAGAGTATCAAACGCGTACGTTGCCTTTCCTCGAGAGAGGGTATCGTTCAATTGCGGCAAGCGTGGTCGCAACCAAGCTCACCCCCGTTGTTTTGGGGAAACGAGGAAGCTCCCTTGGCCAATCTGGAGCCCCTTCCGGCAGAAGAAGTGGCTATGCTTTCGGGTTATCAAATCCTTGGTGACAACGTTCGCTTCCTTGCATCAGGCCGTGGATGGCCCGAAAGATTCAAGAAAAACACTCGATTGTACTTTGCCTCGTCGCTGAACGAATGGGCGCATGCCATTGGATCCCCGGAATGGGAGATGCACCCTCGACCGATTCAAGGAAGCCAGCAACTCACCTTGGAAGTCCCTATGTCCAAATTGGCCAAACATGGCGCCTTCTCGTTCAAGTTCGTAACTGCCGATCGCCAATGGCTCGAGGTGCACGAGGCAGCTCCCAACAGAGAAATCATCGAGCCGGGACGGTATAATTTCGTATTTGAGCCAAATTGCCGTGGAGATCGACTTTTTCGCTTCGAAATACCAGCTGGGGAGACGCTCGCCAAACAAAACGTCCTCGTCTGGAACGATGGAGAACATCGAGCTGCATGGCCCATTTTCCATCCCGGAGACTTGCTTGAGCTAGGCAGTGACAAGGCCATGGGCGCCATGGTGGAAGGAGAGAGAACGCTGTTTCGCGTTTTTTCGCCGCGGGCAAGCCAAGTGATCTTGGAACTTTCAGAAACAACCTCGAAGCAGGACTTCAAGAATCATTCCATGCAAGCGTCCGAAGACGGGTCTTGGGAAATCGATTTCCCGACTGATCTGTCCGGTCATTTATATCGTTACAGGGTGGCAGGCCCGGAAGATGATGAAAGCGCAGGTTTTGACTTCACGGCGCCGATACTAGACCCCTATGCTCGCGCTTCTCTTTCGCGAAGTGGCCCGGGGGTAGTCATTTCACCGGATCGACTTCCCTCCACGAAAACACCCTTCGAGCCTCCTCCCATGCGAGATCTCGTAATCGTGGAATGCCACCTCCGCGACCTCTTGGCTGAATCCACCCTTCCTCTATCACCCATCGAGCGAATGGGGTTTTCAGGTTTACGCAAATGGGCATTGGACAAAGGAAATTACTTGAGATCCCTCGGCGTGAATGCAATTGAGCTGCAGCCCGTACAAGAATTCGACAGCCTGGAGCCCGAGGAATATCACTGGGGATACATGCCGGTTAATTACTTTGCTCCGGCCAGCGCCTACTCCAGGGATCCGGTGTCGGGCTCGGGAATCGAGGAACTTCGCGCCGTGGTGGAAGCCTTCCACGAGAGCGGTATCGCCGTCGTCCTAGACGTAGTATACAATCACGTTGGAATCCCTGCCCATTTGGCCTTGCTCGACAAGGCGTATTATTTCGATCATGACGAGTCCCTCGAGCCAAGGAACTGGAGCGGTTGCGGCAACGATTTGAGACGAAACGCTCCCATGACTCGTCGGTTAATCGTGGACAGCTTGGTGCGATGGGTCGAGGAATTCGACGTCGACGGCTTTCGCTTCGACTTGGCCGAATTGCTCGAGTTCCCTTTGCTCAAGGAGATAGAGAGCGCCCTGCGCAAAGTGAAGCCCTCGGTTTTATTGATCGCAGAGCCATGGAGTTTTCGCGGCAGGATCGATGAGCAACTGGGACCGACCTCCTATTCATCCTGGAACGACGGCTTTAGGGATTTCATTCGGGATTACGTACAAGGCAAAGGCGATGCCGACGGAGTCATCCATTACTTGAAGGGATCCCCGGGGAATGCCTATGACCGCCCATGCCAGTCCGTTAATTACGTAGAGTCACACGATGATCATTGCTTCATCGATGAAATCACTGAAAACCATCGTCGAGACGGCCGCAAACCGACCGATCTTGACAAGAAGCGAGCTCGTCTGGCCATTGGGCTCACGCTCTTCGCCTTGGGCGTTCCCATGTTGGCAGCGGGGCAGGATTTTCTTCGGTCAAAATCAGGTCACGGAAACACCTACCGTAGAGGCGACCTAAACGTCTTGGATTACAAGCGACTCGAACGCTTTGCCGATCTCCACCGTTATTGCGGTGCTTGGGTCTCGTTTCGTTTGTCCGAAAAGGGCGAGATGCTTCGGTGGGATAAATACCCGGATGACTCGTTCTGGCAAGAATACCGGGCCGACCAAGGTTCCGCAGCTGCGCTGCTTCTCAATGCCAACAGGGAATCGCAATGGCCTCAATGCCTCTTCGCGATCAATCCCCATGAAGAGGAAGCCCCATTATCCGTTGTCCCGGAAGCCTTGGGAACGCCCACCTTGCTGGCAACCGTCGCAAACTTCAGCCATCACGGATTAGACGACAAATTCCAAAGGAGCGAGAGCGGGGAAATCGTACTGCCACCCACTGAGCTTGCCCTATGGCAAATTCAATAAAGGCGAGGGCTTCAACGAAGAAACATATCGGTGCGTCCGCCCGACTGGACCCACTGCCGACGTCGATCATCAAACTCGAACCTGACGTATCCGTCGATTATGAGAATCGAATTCCGAATTTCCCAAAGTTTCCATGAATGCAGGTTATTGCCGCGACGCCCCCTGCAGGTGCCTTTTGCTTCGGTGGCGGCTCCGACAAGGCGAAACTCGAAGAACCAGTCTTCTTTCGTCTTCAAATTGTTCAAAGTCCATTTGCGGCTAATCAAAGTATCCTTCAATTTCGCGTTCCGCAGCCGTTCGTCTAGCGTAGGTTTGACGCCCCCAGTCGATCCACCGGTGTCGGAGGGGTTGAAAGGCCCGACTGTAGACCCTGGAGAATTGGCATAGGTTTGACGATTCAAGCTGTCGATCAGTGACTGGAAGACAATGTCCTTACCCTCGACTTTTGCTTTTTGAAGGGCAACCAACGCAGTGGGATCTCCTTGGTTCTTCAAGAGGGCGAGATGGTGAAGCAGGAGCTTCACGGTATCGTTTGTGGTTTCTGCGACGACCTCCTTCAGATAAGCGAAATACTGATCCTTGGAAAATTCAATCGCAAGAGGTTGAAGAGTATGGTTGCCCAACAACAATGCCCTCAGGAATAGCGCGTTGTCGTTCGATGGATCTATCGCAATGGCAAATTCCAATAAGGTGAGACCCGCTTTGCTGGCGCGCCCCTCCCCGTTGAATTGTTCTTCCGCCAACTTGGTGGCGCCGTCCGCCAAGCGTTTGGCCGTGTTGGCAGCAAGAAGTGGCTTCGGTCGCGGTGGGGGAGTTGGAAACGAATTGGCCAATCGCCTGATCACGCCATCGAAATCAGTAACCAAGCCATTTTCCTTTGCCCGGTGCTTCTCGATGATTACCAGGCGTTGCGTGGGATCAAGCAACTCGATCACGTTGAAATAGAGAATCTGCAGATAAGAGGCTTCCATCTTTTGGGCCAGCGACAAAAGGTATGCCACGTACTGAGGCACGGTCACTTTTACGGGAACACTAGCGGCATTGATCTCACGGTTGAAGCCCCGCAAGGCCTCCAAATAAAGCACGTTCTTGTTCTTTGAATCCAAAGCCTTGGCAAACTGAAGCAAACGAAGACCGGTGGCATCAGCGGCATTGCCGCCAAGTCGTTGCGCCGCCAAACCCGATGCCCCATCCGCTAGGTTCTTGGCCACTGCGGGATCGAGGCCCGGAATTACCCGGGTGATTTCTACGGCACCTGTCGCTGGAGGCGAGGGTTGCCCGAGAATCGAGAGGCCGGGCATTGTTGCCACGACGAGGTATGCGAAGAATCTGACAATTGCTTTCACAGTAAAGTTACGAAGGTTTCGAAAATTACTTGGTTTTGAATTCGATTAGATTATCAAACTGCACATTGTAGGATTTTAAAGAAAATTTTTCATTTTATCCGCAGTCAATAACAGGAATAATACACCATATGTTCGGCAGAGGTTACGCTCCCTCGATCTCATTTTAATTTACAGGCTATTACAGCGACGCATGACAGCAACTCCCTTCCAGCTTGAATCCAAGGACGCAAAAACCAGCGCCCGAGCAGGCGAACTGCAGGCATCGAAAGGGTCCGTTCCAACGCCCGTTTTCATGCCCGTTGGGACCCAAGGCACGGTCAAGGGCGTGCTTCCGCGCGACCTCCTCCAAACGGTAAAAGCCAAGATTATCTTGGGGAACACCTATCATTTGCGACTTCGACCGGGCCATGACTTGATAAATGAACGTGGTGGATTGGGTTCCTTCATGGGTTGGCAAGGTCCCATACTCACCGACAGCGGAGGCTTTCAAGTTTACAGCTTGGCCAAGCTTCGCAAGCTGGACGACCAAGGAGTGACCTTTCGCTCCCACCTCGATGGCAGCGAATTCTTCCTCGGCCCTCAAGAAGCCATTGACGTTCAAAACGCGCTGCAATCCGACGTCGCCATGTGCCTTGACGAGTGCCCCTCGGGAGATGCCGACGAGGAAACCATCGTGGAGGCGGTACGTCGCACCACTTTATGGGCGGAAAAATGCAAAGACGCCTGGATGCAGTCGGCCAGCCCCGACAAGGGCAGGCATTTGTTCGGTATAGCCCAAGGCGGCCGTTTCGAGACACTTCGACTGCGTTCAGCCGAGGCGTTGGTCGCATTGGATTTGCCCGGTTACGCCATAGGAGGAGTCAGCGTCGGGGAAAGTGAAAGCGAAATGCTGGATCAGGTGGCAATGACCGCGGAAGCTCTTCCGGATGACAAACCACGCTACGTCATGGGCGTGGGGACGCCCCCTCAGTTGCTGAAAATGATCGCCATGGGAGCCGACATGTTCGACTGCGTGATGCCAACCAGGGCGGCCAGGCATGGGACGGCGTTCACGGCAGAAGGGCGCATCAACTTGAAAAACGAGCGGTTTCGCAACGATGATTCGCCTCTCGACGCCGAAACCGATTGCTTTGCCAGCGTGGAATACACGCGGTCGTACTTGCGGCATCTCGTTTGCGCCGGCGAAATGCTCGGCTCCATACTGTTGAGCCTGCACAACCTGCGTTTCTTCGTATCGCTGCTCGAGGAGGCCCGTAACCGGGTTTTGGCAGGCGATTTCGCGTCGTGGTCCAACAGTTGGATCGAACGATACGAAGAAGGGGAGGGCAACCGGCAAAACCTTTCGGCTTGATCCAAGAGGACGAAAAAAAGCCAAGCTCCCGGAGGAGCTTGGCTTTTCAATAAAGAGTACGGAAGAAACTACTTTTTCTTGGGAGCGGGCGCGGATAGTTTGGCCAAAGGAGGCTTCAATTCCTCATCCTTGGGGCCGGCGTCCTTGGGCGCAGTGCCTTTCCATTCGCAAACGTAACCCTTCACCTTGCCGGAGAAGTCCGTGGCGTCCTTCCACTTGCCGTCCTTGCCGTCGAGCACGAGAAAGTTGTAACCCGTCGTAGCGCTCGGTTGACCCTTGCCCCAGTGCTTGAACACGAATTTTTCACCGTTGTCCCAAGTCCAGGTACCTTCCTTGAATTCGTCGGTGCCTCCTAGCCAAATAAGCCGGCCCTTGGCTTGTCGCCTGATGAATTCATTCTCCTGAGCCGTGGTGATCGCGACCAAGGCGCCACCAAGATCCTCGCAAGCGAACTTGGCTTCCCACCAAGTGCTGTTGGTGTCGAGAAAGGCCTTGTAGTGGTTTCCTCGGAAGGGCACGGCATCCTTGGGAGGCTTGACCGTGGCGGCGTGAACGAAACCGGCCGCGATAAGCAAACCGGTGAAAAACATGGAGAAACGGTGGAGTTTCATAACCTACAAACTAAGTTCTTCGTCTTCGGGAATCAATGCAAATTTCCACTTTTACGTAATTTTCCGAACTCAACCTAATAAGGTCTTTCGCTTGACTTGGCATGCCGCATGGGGCAGTTTCCACGAACCCTGATTTGCCACCTTTTTTTGGTTGAATCATGAATGGAACGGGACGTAGCGCAGTCTGGCAGCGCGCCACACTGGGGGTGTGGAGGTCGGGAGTTCAAATCTCCCCGTCCCGACCATTTTCGAAAAAGAATTGCCGCCATTTGACCTGTTTCTAATATTTAGGCATGAG
>PBLJ01000010.1 GCA_002721705.1 Opitutia bacterium | reverse complement strand
TTCTCGACCGAGAAGGAACGGTCCTCTACGTTGGGTCTTCGGTGAACTTGCGGCAGCGCCTGTCGTCCTACCGTTACGCCAAACCGGGAAAAACGTCCCGCAAGGTAGTTCGCTTGGTGGCCCAAGTGACCGAGGCGAACTTCGAGACGAGGGACGACCTGCTCGCCGCCCGCCAGCTCGAGAACGATTGGATCCGGCTTTATCGCCCTCGCTTCAATTCCGTCAACGCGCACCCCGAAAGCAATGTTCTGATAGGCGTTTCAGGTTCCCTTGATCGGCCCATCCTGCAATGGACCCGCTCCCCTCGGGAAGCCAAGGACTGGAAAGAAGCGCAGGCTCACGGAGCGTTTCGAAGCCGCGTCGCCCTGCGCTCGCTGCGGGCGATTCGGCGATTGGTTTGGTGGCGTCGGTTTCCGGACGCGGAAATCAACGACCTGCCTTGGGGTTGGGTGGACGGATCACCGCCTCGACGCTTCGCCTTGGAACTGGGCAAGGTTTTCGGGAAGTCAGCGGCCCGGGCGGGACGAAAATTGTCCCAATTCTGGGTAGCGAAATCGGCCGCCCTGCCCAATCGCTTGGCGGGCAAGTCAGGAGAAATAATCGCTCGTTGCAGGGACCCTCTCCTGCGTCACCTACTGGAACGCGATCGACAAGCCTTGCTCCGCTTCCACAAGCAAGCGGCCCTTCGCAATCGCGACTTCCGGGCAATCGCCCGCTTGCCGCGCAAGTCATTCATCGGGCAAGCCCAACTGGACGATTTCCTTACCCTGCCTCTTCGCTGAAGGCGGCCTGCAACGCTTGTTTCGCCTCCGTGAGCTGCGGGTCAAGCTCGGCAAGCAACTCGTCGTTGCCGCGCTTCCTCGAGCCCTCGATCAGGATCTCCAGTTTTTCAACCAAGGTTTCACGCGTTCTTCGTTCGTCCTCGCCGGACACCAAACTCTCGTCCAGGACACGTTGCAGGGCCTTGACCCGAAAGCGGTCCATCCCCCAGTGCCTCGTCGACAACTGGTCGTCGTGACCGCCATGTTTGTGGAGCAGTTTTTCCTCTAGAAACAAAACGGGTTCCCGAGCAGTCACGCGAAGCCAGAGATCGTAGTCTTCGCAGATCTCGAGCGATTCGTCGAAATTGCCAGTTTCGCGCAACAGGTCGCGATGCATCAATACACTGGAAGGTGAAATCACGCAATGAGGCAGGCATCTTTGGTAGATAAAGCCACCGGCCTTGGCATGCTTCTCCATCGGGTTGACCCGCTGGCCGGAGCGTATCCAGATTTCGTCCGTATGGCAGAAACGATACTCGGGGTCCGCTTCGAGCGCATCCATTTGCCGCTGCAGTTTCTCGGGCAACCAGTCATCGTCGGAATCGAGAAAGGCGATCCATTCACCGCGAGCAAAAGCGATGCCGGCGTTGCGGGCGGCGCTCACTCCGCGGTTTTCCTGAATCAGGAGGTGGGCGTCCGGATAGTCCTGCTTCACCATCTCGGCGGTGCCGTCGGAGGATCCGTCGTCCACCACGATCAATTCCCAGTTGGAAAAGCTTTGAGCCAGAACCGAGTCCAAGGCCCGAAGAAGAACCTCTTGGCGGTTGAAAGTCGGTACGACGACCGACACCTGGGGCGTAGGATTCGTCATCCAGTAACGGGCCGCCCTACCCTTTCTTATTCTTCTTGTCCTTCTTGCCTTTGCCTTTGTCGACTGCCGCCTTGCGGGCCTTGGCATCCACTTCGGCATCGTAGACTGGATTAAGTTGGTCGGGCACCGGGGCCTTGATCCCGGCTCGCCAGGACTTCAGCATACCGTGCAGTTCCTTGACCTTCTTGGGCATGCTCTTGGACAGGTCCTTGCTCTCCCCAATGTCTTCCCTGAGGTTGTAGAGCTCGAGACCGCCATCCTCGAAATACTCATGCAACTTGTAGTCACCCGCCCGTATGATGCTGCACGGACGCGAGCGAAAGAGCGGGTCGCGTTGCTCGTCGTTGCGGGCATAACTTTGGAGGTAAGCGGGGAAATGCCAGTAGATGGCTTCGCGCCCCAAGCTGGCGGCGCCTTCCAGCAGCGGCATCAAGCTGACTCCGTCCAAGGGCTGTTTTTTGGGCGGCTTGGCTCCCGTGATCTCGCAAAAGGTTGGGTACATATCGACCCCGATGATGGGGTCCGCGCAACGAGTGCCGGGCTTCACCACGCCGGGCCACTTGACGAAGAAAGGCTCGCGTATACCACCCTCGTAATAGGTTCCCTTGTAACCCTTGAGCGGATGCATCGAGGTGGCTGGTCCGTAGCCACCGTTGTCGCTGAAAAAGAAGATCGCCGTGTTATCGGTGAGTTCCATTTCCTCCAAGGCCGCCACGATGCGCCCCACCCCGTCGTCCACGCTCTTTATCATGCCGGCCATGACGGCATGGGAATGGAGCTTGCCCGGTTTCTTGGCCTGAAATTTCGCTATGTCCTCCTTCTTTGCCTGAATCGGTGTGTGGACCGCGAAATGGGTAAGGTAAAGGAACCAGTTGTTCTCCTTGTTCTCGCCGATGAACTTGATCGCCTCGTCGCTCAGGCGATCCGTCACGTACTCGCCTTCGGGAGAGTTTTGCAAACCGGGGGCCGAGCCGTGGGGCGAAAAGTATCCTCGGGGCGGGCCACCCGATTGGGTACCGCCGACGTTGAGGTCGAAACCGTAGGGCAAAGGATCCTTGCTCAGGTGCCATTTCCCCATGGTGGCGGTCTTGTAACCTGCCTTCTGGATGCAGTGGGCCCAGGTCACGATGTCCTCGCGCAAGGTCGTAGTACCGGGAATATGGAGGAGCTTGCGATGCTTGGCGTTGCCGCGGGGGCCGGTGCCGACGTTGTAAACTTCGTGGCGCGGGGTGTATTGACCGGAGAGCAGGCAGGCCCGGGCGGGAGCGCAGTTGGCGGAGCAGGAGTAGGCGTCGGAGAAGATCATGCCCTCCGCAGCCAACTTGTCCAAGTGAGGCGTCTCGTAGAAATCGGACCCCATGTAGCCGACGTCCTTCCAGCCGAAGTCGTCGAGAAAGATGAACAATACGTTGGGTCGTTGCTCCTTGGCCTGAGCCATGCCGGAAAAGAGCAAGCCGAGAAGGAAAAGAAGGGAAACTGTTCGGCGCATAATGATGAAGGTTAAAGGTCGTGGCTGAAAGTCAATCTTGGGCGAGGTATCCCTTGGCTATCAATTCACCAAGGGCGACGATGCCGTCCGCCCGAATCACGAGGCGCTTTTCCTGCGGCGGCAAGTCGAAAGCCTTGAGGTGAAAGAGGTGATCGTCCGCCGCCGCCGCATTCGCAACGTCGGCCACGACGTCGAGATTGTTGAGACGTTCCACGTCGGTCGGAGGCTGCTGGCTGACGAACCACTTTAGCTTCGGCAACGCGAGGTCCTCGCGGCTTTGCGCGACGATGGTCTGCAACCTTGCAGCGGCGTCCTTGCGGTAGGGATGAAAAGACATGTCGTTTTCACCGAGGTGATAGAACACGCCGGCCAACTCGACGTCGTGGCCCTTGGCCTCGAGTTCGGCGACCGACTCCTTCACGAAGGCGATGAAGCGCGGATACAGGTGCCGGTCCTTGGCCATGCTTCCTTCCGGTGTCCAGTCGATGATCTGAGAACCGCTATGGGTGTACTTCGCAATCGCTAGGTTGCCCGCAAGTTTGGCCTGCAAAGCATGCCCGAAACTGAGCTCGGGACCAAAGGTGTCGTAATAGTCCGGCAAACCCAAGGGCTCCCATCCAACCGATGCCTTGTATCCTCCACCCAGGTTGTACTTGTAGGCAATGGAATGATCGTCCTGCAGCAAGGCCTTCTTGCCCTTCAATTGCTTCAGGTCCTGAACGAAGGCCCGCTCGCCTTCCATGTTGCGATGACCCGCCAGCACGAACAGCTTGATCGGACTGCCTTTCCGGTAGGGCCATTTCTTGAGTTTGCGCTTGGGCGCCTCGAGTTTGCCGATGGTCCTCAGGTAGGCGTCGGCGTAGTTCACACCGTGCTGCAGTTGCCCAAGGGTGCCGTAGTGATAGTGGAGCCCCACGGGGTTGCCGATCTCGACCCCGACGTGGGAAGTCGGAACGTACTCCGCCAAGGGATCAACCGTAGTGACCGCCTTCTGTCCTTGGCTGATGGCGTACATGCGGGGACGCAGATCCATCCCCCAGATCGTCTTGGTGCAGAGCTCGCCGACGTAGAACTTCAAGTTGGGCGCCTTCAGGTCCCGTCGCCACTTGGCGAAAAAGTTTTTCAGGTTCTTGCCGTAGTTCGGCATGTAGTCCTTGTTGAACATGTCGTTCTCGCCCTGGTGCCACATGAACCCCTCGAGGCGATACTTCACGCCCTGCTTGTCCAGCTCCGCCAACGAGGAACGAATGAGCTCGAGGGCCAGCGGATACATTTTGAACCCGCTCGGCTCGTCCGGGTTCCAGTCCCCGCCGAGATGAGTACCGCCGGCGGCGCACTTGATGATTGCAACCGGAGCCTTGGTCACCTGCGTCACCTTGCGGGCGAAGCTGAGCTCGGGCCCAATGACGTCGTTGACGGGTTGCAGGTCCGCCCATCCATCGGAGCGCATTTTGTTTTGCCGCCCGATGCAGTAGGAAAACCGCACCCCGGGCTGGGCCTTCTCCAGGCCGGCGAACGGAGGAAACCTTTTCACGTCTCGGGCCTTCGAGTCCGACCCCACCATGTTGGACTGCCCCGCGAAAACGAAGACCCGCGCCACTTGGTCGTCGGCCGCCGCCAAGGGCAATGGGAACAGCCGCAAAACCATGAACAAAAGAACAACAAAGAGGGTGGGTGGGATGGTGGACGCCATGAGGTGGACTTTCTTCAACAAAGGAAAGATTGTTGGTTATCCGATAAACGCCACGACCTCGCTGAATCCAAACAAAAAGAAAGCGAATGGAGCGCTTTCCTGCATGAACGGTTTTTGGCCAACCAAGGGGAATGATTTACAGTTGCAGCAAAGCCTTCCGCTTCTGCTGGTACTCTTCTTCCGTGATCAATCCCTGATCAAACCATTCCTTGGCCTTCAGAAGCTCAGCCGTAACGTCGGTCGCCGGTTTCGAACTTGCCGAGGGCGGCGAATCATCGGCCTTGTCCTTGGGCAAGCCATCCGCAAAACCTCGAGCCATCGCCATGCCCATGCCGAGTCCAAGGCCTGCCCCTATTCCGTCACCAGCTCCGCCGCCGGGATTTCTGGCCGCATCACCCATGGCATCGATCGTACCAATTTGCTGGTATTTCTCCGCATCCTGGGCCGCTATGCCGGAAGCTTGGTCCATTCTCTTCTGGACTTCCGGAGGAGGCGTGATCGCCTCTACCGTGAGGTCTACTAACTGGATGCCGTATTGCTCCAAGTCGGTCCTTACGTCCTGCTTGGTTTGGAGCGCGATGTCATTGTAATGGATCGGCAGATCCAGAATGGTATCGAGAGTTTTCGCCAAATTCACGTTCAACTTCGAAATGATGAAAGAACGGACGTATTCTTCAATCTGATGGGTACTTTCCTTGCCCATGGTACCTACGATGGTCTGCAGGAAAGTGCGCGGCTCGATAATGCGCAAGGCGCATGACCCATGAGCCCGCAACTGAACCATCCTCAATTCGGAATCCCTGAAATTCACTGGCGTTCCAGTGCCCCAACCCAAACCCGTGAAGGTCTTTTTACTGATGAAATAGACGTAGCAACGAAAAGGTGACTTGCCGAAAGGAGCGCCGATGATACCTCCCAACAAGGGCAAGTTCATGGTAGAGAGCGTGTGTCGCCCAGCTTCGAACATATCGAGTGAGCGGCCATCACGGTAAACCACCGCGGTCTGACTTTCCTGCACCACCAATTGGCTGCCCAGCTTGAACTCCCCGGAGTCTTGCTCCGGCCGCTTAATGACCATTATTTCGCCGCTTGGGTCGAAAAATTCTAAGAAGTCTAGAACTGCCATGACTGGAAGGGGTTTCTCTTGGTTCCCTGAACTAAAGCAGGCGAGCGCCGGCCAAGGCGGCTTGCAATTGATTGGCGTGTTGCTCCATTTGGCCGAGTGTTTCCCCCGCGGCGTCCGCGTTGTCCCCGGCCAGGGTGGAAGAACCATCGGTGAGTCCATCCACCGCTTGGGAAATTTGAGCCTCAAAGGCCTTGGGATCGGGTATGCCTCCAGCTAGACCACCTCCATGAGAATGAGCCAAGGCTTGCTCCGCCTTCTCCAGCTTCTTCATCAGGGCATCGCAACGGCTGAGTAAATCCGGTTGTTCCATGCGTATGCCCCTCATCGTCATCAAGACACTTTGCAAACTGAAGGATTTCACCGCATGCTGTTCCCTTTGCGCCAAAACGGGGGCATCTTTTGCTTGGAAACGAATGTCGTTGTAGCAAAGGGTTGCTCCTATGATGAAGAACAACACCGATTCCAAAAAGAGCGTGGCGCCGAAGATATTGTCTCGACCGGAGGATTCAGGCGCGAAGGCAAAGGCAACGATCGTTATCACTCCGACGATACCGTAAAGCGACGCCACCTTCAAGAGGATGGCATTCATGGCCACGGAAGGCCCGCCCTCGCCCTCGCCTTTGACCAACGACAGCCCGATCATCATGCCGAAAAGCAATTCGAGCCAACAAATGAATCCGATGGCAGCGAGAACAAAAGTACTTCTCGGGGCGTCAAACAAGGTGAACGCAAGGAGCAACGTAGCGCCAACCAACAACAAGAGGAAAAATCCTACAAGGAGCAAAGGAGTCAACCGGGGGCGTTCGGACATGGGGTAAAACAGTTAAGCAATCGAGGGCAAAAAAGGGGATATCACACCAAGGGTCGCCCTTGAGGATCGCGTATGCCACCGCACAGAATCATAATAAATTCAATGAATGCCCAAGTACCGGAAATGAACCAGCCGATTATGGTCAACGTAAGGATGAGCTGGGCGATGCCACGACCCGTATAGCCCAAGTAGAAATTATGGACTCCCAAAGCTCCAAGGAAGAAGGCCAACAAGGCGGCGGATACTTTCGACTTGGGAGGCATCGTTGGAACCCCCGCTTGCGGTTGCTGCACAATGACCTGCACGGGTGGTTGCGGCTGCGGCGCATATTGCTGCTGCGGCGGCGGCGCATATTGCTGCTGCGGCTGCGGCGCATATTGCTGCTGAGCCGCCGGTGGTTGCGGCTGCGGCTGCTGTGCAGCGGCTAAACCAGCTCCGCATTTTTGACAACGAGTGGAATTGGGGGGATTGGCAAAGCCACACTGTGGACAAGACATAACTTTAACCTTTTGAAGTGATAAGGTTGGTAATAGTCGTAATGAAATTAAGACATTGTGAATAACCGTTAAAATGAACTTGTTGTCAACCCATCATTTAATGGGAAAAGACTGGTGAATTTGCCGGCGAACGGTTGCGCCTTGCCTCAAGGAGAGCCCGAGGAATTGGAAGAATCAAACTGGTGGGCCGTACTGGACTCGAACCAGTGACCTCATGCGTGTGAAGCATGCGCTCTAACCAGCTGAGCTAACGGCCCGACGAAAGGGAGCTGCCAAGCAAAGGATTTTCGCAAAGCGGCTTCAATCCCAAAACGAGGAAAGCGATTTTCCGTGATCGACAATCTCTTTTCTTTGCCAGAGGGCGATCCATCTGCTTTAGTGTTCGGCTTTTTCCAAAACCCAAAGCAATGATCAACCTCCGGAATATCTCCCTGGCCTACGGCAAGAAGAAGCTGTTCAACGGCATCTCCCAAGTGATCGGGCCGCGCGACCGCATTGCTTTGGTGGGTTCGAACGGTTCGGGCAAATCCACCTTGGTTCAAGTCCTGATGAACGCAGTGGAAGTGGACGAGGGCGAAATCGAGAAACCGGAACAAGTAACGATTGGCTACTTGCCGCAGGATGGCATAGCGGTTTCCGGCAAGACCTTGTACGAGGAAGCGGAGGCGGCCTTCGGGGACCTGCTTTCCCTGCGAGAGCAGATCGAGGAAGCGGAAGAGCGCATGGCGGACATGGACACGGCGAGCGAGGAGTTCTACGATCTGGTCGACCTGATCGGGGGATGGGAGCAGCAACTGGAGGAGCACGAACCTGAAAAGATGAAATCGCGGATCAGCCGCATCCTCTCGGGAATGGGCTTCTTGGAAAACGACTTGAACCGGGACGCGGGCGAGTTTTCCGGAGGGTGGCAAATGCGCATCGCATTCGCCAAGTTGCTTTTGCAATCCCCTTCCCTGATCATCCTCGACGAACCCACCAACCACTTGGACGTGGTATCGCAGCACTGGGTCGAACAGTACCTGAAGCATTACCAAGGGGCTCTCGTCATCATCTCGCACGACCGCGCCTTTCTCGACGTCGTGACCGACCGCACCTTGGAGCTCAAGCTGGGGAAGATGAACAGCTACAAGGGCAACTACTCCTTCTACGAAAAGGAAAGCCTGGCTCGAAAGGAGCAGTTGCGAAAGGCCTACGACAACCAGCGCAAGGAGATACAAAGACAAAAGGACTTCATCAATCGCTTCCGTTCCAACGTAAAAAAAGCCAGTATGGTGCAAAGCCGCATCAAAGCGCTGGAGAAAATGGAACTGGTGGAAAGGGAACCCGAGGAAAAGAAGATATACCTGCGGTTTCCTCCCTCCCCTCCCGCCAGCAACCGCGTGGTCACCATCGAGGGACTGTGCAAGTCGTACGACGAGAACGTGATCTTCGATGGTCTCGACCTACGCATCGAAAAAGGTGAACGCATGGCGATCGTGGGAGTGAACGGGGCGGGCAAGTCCACCTTGGCCCGCATCTTGGCAGGAGTGGAACCCCACCAAGAGGGAGAGATCAAATTGGGCATCAATACCGTGATCGGTTACTTCGCCCAGCAGCAGGCGGAGGAGCTCGATCCTGCGAACACCGTGCTGCAGGAGGTCGAGGCCGTGGTAGAGGAGGGTTCCGGGGCTAATGCCCGCGGGGCGCTCGGCGCCCTGCTGTTCAGCGGCGACGACGTATTCAAGAGCACGAAGGTGCTGTCGGGAGGCGAGCGCAACCGGGTGGCTCTCGCCAAGCTGCTGATGCGGCCTTGCAATTGCCTGATTCTCGACGAACCGACCAACCACCTCGACATCCAGAGCAAGGAAGTGTTGCAGAAAGCGATCAATGAATTCGAGGGTTCCGTCATCATCGTGAGCCATGACCGCTTCTTCCTCGACGGAATCGTTGACAACGTACTGGAGGTTTCACGGGAAGGCACGCGTATGCTGAACGGAAACGTGACGGAATACGTGGCTCGCATGGAAAAGGAAAAGAAGAGGCGCTAGAGCAGGCGACCTCGACCAGGCAAAGGTTGGCAAAGGCGAACGCAACCTTGCCAAATAAGCGACCAACGCGCAAAGTGCTCCAACATGAAAATACTCCGCGCATCCCTGCTCTTCCCCATCTTCCTTGCCTGTCTGGGCGTCTGGGCCGTGAAACCTTTTCCCAAGGACCCGGTCGAGCGAGCCAAGGCGCTCGAGCGTTACAAAAAGGGTCTCGCCCTTTACGCCAAGGGACAAAAACTGCACCGCGAAAGCAAATACGATGAAGCCAACGCCACCTACGAGCAGTCCATGGTATTTTTCCAAGATGGGCCCAAGCCGGACGTAGCGAACAGTTTCAACAGCTTGGGCAACGCTTACTTGACTGAAAAACCGAAAATCGCCCTGTGGTACTACGGCAGGGCATTGGCGATCCGGCAAGCGGACCATGGCCAAAACCACGAGACCGTGGCCAGCAGCTACAACAAGGTGGGCATGGCCTGCATGAGAATGGAGGAATACGACCGAGCCCTCGCATACTTCGAGGGCGCTTTGCGGATTTTCAAGCGCGTCATTGCCAAGAAAGACAGCGGTCATTTCGGGGCTGGGCACAGTCACTTGGCGACTGCTTATGCCGCGAAGAAGGATTTTCCCAAGGCGGTCCATCATTACGAGGCCGCCTTGGAGATTTTCGTTCGGGTCTTCAGCGAAAAACACCCGAACGTGGCTCGGGCTCAAAGAGACCTCGGCTTCGCCTTGATCGAAAGTGGAAACAAGGCGAGAGGCATGGAGCTATTACAGCAAGCCAAGGCCACCTTCACCGCCACCGAAGGAGCTGGATACATAGAAACCAAGGAACTGGTCGAAAAGATGGACAAACTGAAATAACACGGCCTTTTCCGTTCCCCCTCAGGCCTCCCGAAAGCAAAGGCCTCGAAGATGCTTTTCAACCCCATCCGCAAACAGCCGACAACAAGAGAAAACATGAAGATCCGATCCCTTACCCAATGCCTGACGCTCGCCTGCGTGACGCTTGTCGCATCCACGCTCCAGGCCCAGAAGAAAAAAGCCGACCCGCTGGCGATTCCAGAGGTTACCCGCGACAAGGTGATTTGCTTCGCCCTCTACACGGTTCATGAGAAAACCCTCAAGTTGACCGCCCAACTGTATCCCCTCAAGGAAGGCGAGCCTCGCAAAGCCCGACTCGAGGTGAAGCGAGGGGACGAATGGAAGCAAGTAGCCGAGACTGCGATCATCGAGCGAGGATGGACGGCTCCCTTTCGCGTGGAAAACTGGGACGACTCCAAGGAAACTCCTTACCGGGTGCGCCATGGCGCAAAGGCGACCTACGAGGGCATCGTCCGCAAGAATCCAATCGACAAGAACGAATTCGTGGTGGTCGGTTTTACCGGCAACTCCATCAACCCCGGACACGGCGGCAACATCCCCAAGGACGACCTGGTCTCCAACATAAAGAAGATCCAACCCGACCTCCTCTTTTTCTCGGGCGACCAAGTATACGACCACCGGCGCCATTACGCCGCATGGTTGAAATTCGGCCGCGATTTCGGTGAAGTCATCAAGGACTACCCGACCGTCACCATTCCCGACGACCATGACGTGGGCCAACCCAACCTGTGGGGTCACGACGGCAAGAAATCAACCCTCCCGGGAGCCTCCGACGGCGGTTACATCATGCCCGTCGAGTACGTCAAGGAAGTGGAGCGGGCGCAAACCAGTCACTTGCCGGATCCCTACGATCCCACACCCATCGGCCGAGGCATCGGCACCTACTACACCGATCTGAATTGGGGCCGCGTCAGCTTCGCCATCATCGAGGACCGCAAGTTCAAGACCGGGCCCGCCGGCATGATTCCCAGGCAAGGCCCCCGGCCCGACCATATCCGCAACCCCGAGTACGACCCGAAGTCGGTCGACGTCCCGCAAGCACGCCTGCTCGGCGAACGCCAACTGAAGTTTCTCGATGCTTGGGGCAAGGATTGGACGGACGCCGACGTGAAAGCCGCTCTTTCCCAAACCATTTTTTGCGGAGGCGCTCACATCCATGGACGGATTGGTGGACGACTGCACGCCGACCTCGATTCAAACGGTTGGCCGCAAACCGGGCGCAACAAGGCGATCATTGCCCTGCGCAAGGCATTCGCCTTTCATTATGCCGGCGACCAGCACCTCGCGACCGTGTTTCACCATGGAGTAGATGAATGGCGAGACTCCATTTATTCTTTCTGCGTACCCTCCATCGCCAACCTCTACCTACGCTGGTGGAAACCACTGGAACCAGGAAAGAACCTCAAAAAGGGACAAGACCCGATCCTCGGCGACCACCTCGATGGTTTCGCCAACAAGGTGACCGCAATCGCCGTGGCCAATCCCACTCCCGAGAAAGGGGGCGACAAACTGACTACCCGAGCCGCCGGGTTCGGAGTCGTCCGAATCGACAAGCAAACCCGCGACGTCACCTTCATCTGCTGGCCTCGCAACGTCGACGTCGAGGACGAGGACGCCAAGCCCTATCCGGGTTGGCCTTTCACCTTCAATCAACTGGACAACTACGGCCGCAAGGCAGTCGCCTACCTACCCATGCTGAAGATCAACCGACCCAACCAAGTCGTGCAAGTGGTGGAGGAAAAAAACGGGGAAGTCGTCTACACCCTGCGCATCAAGGGAAAGAATTTTCGGCCCAAGGTTTTCGCCCAAGGCGCATACACGGTGAAGATCGGAGAAGGCGACGCCACGAAGGTGTTAAAAGGAGTGAAAGCCCTTCCCAAGACGGAAAAGAAAGCCGTCGAGGTAAAGCTGTAAGCGATCAGGCGAGTTTCTTCTCGAGGAAACCTACCAACAGAGCCAAGGCTCGTGCCCGGTGGCTGACCTCGGCCTTCTCCTCGGGGGATATTTCGGCGAAGGTACGAGGGCTTTCGTCGGGCTGGAACAACGGATCGTAACCGAAGCCTCCAGCTCCCCTGCGTTGATGGAGCAAAGTGCCTTCGCAGGCGCCGGAAAAGGTTTCCTGCAGCCCCTCCCCCACCAGAGCGAGGACGCAGCGGAATCGACATCCGCGTCGTTCGTCGGGAACGCCTGCCATTTCCTCAAGTACCCGGTCGTTGTTTGCCTCGTCGTCGCATTCCTCTCCTGCGTAACGAGCCGAGCGGACTCCGGGACGACCCTCGAGATGATCAATCTCGATTCCACTGTCGTCGGCTAGGTAGAAAGCGTCGGCAGCCCCCTGCGGGCGCAAAACCTCGGCCTTCAGCAAGGCATTGGCCTCGAAGGTGTCGCCTGTCTCGTCAACCTCCGGCATGCCACCGATCTCGTTCGCGGAAAGTACCTCGCAAGGAAGGCTCGCCCGCTCGAGGGCGGCCCGCAATTCACGCAGCTTGTGCTCGTTTCCTGAAGCCAGATAGATTTTCATGAAAGGTGTCCCCGGATTAATCGGTCTTCTCCTAATTCCGTCTTTCGGGAATAATGCAAGCCAAAGGATTGCAAAGGGGGAGCTGCAGGGGCTTCCGGATGCTCGAAACGTTTCGGCGACTCATACCAAAAAAGATAATCGAGAAGACGTTCCTCGAGAAGCCGCCGGGCAACGATTGCTCCGCCTTCGCAAAAAACTCCCGTCAGACCCTCGGAGGCGCAGAGCGCCTTCCATTCAGAAAGATAAAAGCCTCCCTTGGCATTCGCTCGCAATTCACGAAACGGAACTCCTGCGTCGGCCAAAATGGCGCGACGGCGCGGACAGGACCCGAAGGCTGTGACGACGTAGGTCTTCTCTCGGAACTCGTCGGAATAAACTTGCGGCAAGGGCTTGCTCTCGGGGACCGAAGACAATTTCCCGTCCAAGATGATGCGTCGTGGACACCATTCGCCGTCCGGCAACCGGGCAGTCAAGCGAGGATCATCGACGATCACCGTGCCGGCGCCCACCGCGATGGCGGGAAACAGACGACGCCAACGCATAACGTCGGCCCGAGCCTCTGAACCGGTCACCTCGCTCGCGACGCCGGGCTTCTCGGCAAGCTTGCCATCGGCGGAAACGGCCAATTTGAGGGCGAGGAAAGGCTCGTTTCTTACGATCTGGTGGTTGTAGATGAGGTTGAGATCCGCGCATTCGGCAGCCAACTCGCCTTCTTGCTCGATCACCTCGACCCCGGAATCGCGCAACAAATCGATCCCTCCTCCGGCATGGACCGGATTGGGATCCCGGGTTCCGACGACCACGCGACGAATGCCCGCTCCCAGGATAGCCTCCACGCAGGGAGGCGTGCGGCCCATGGTCGAACAAGGCTCGAGCGTCACGAAAAGGGTGGCTCCAGGAAGAGGCGACCGGCCCAAGTTGCGGAGGCACGCCACCTCGGCGTGCGGTTCGCCGGCCCGGACGTGAAAACCTTCCGCGACGATTTCATCGTTTTCCACGAGCACGCATCCAACCATGGGATTCGGGTGCGTGTTTCCCCATGCCTTCCGAGCAAGGGCAAGGGCTCGACCAAGGAAACTTTCGTGGTTTGAAGACATTGGATAATTCAAGCAGAAGTCATTCGTATACCGACCGGGCAATGATCGGAACCCAGGATGTCGGGCAAGATGAAAGCATCGCGAAGAGAAGGTCCGAGGTCATCCGACACCACGAAGTAATCAATCCGCCAGCCGACGTTTCGCTGGCGGGCTCCGGCCCGATACGACCACCAGGAATAGGCTCCCTCGAGTTCGGGATGAAAGTGACGAAAGGTATCGATGAAGCCGGCTTCGAGAAGTTTCGTCATGCCTTCGCGTTCCTCTTCAGTGAATCCTGCGTTCTTGCGATTCGTCTTGGGGTTGGCCAAATCGATCTCCTGATGAGCGACGTTGAGATCCCCGCACAGCGCAACGGGTTTCTTGAGCCGGAGGGAGCAAAGGTATTTGCGAAGGTCCGGGTCCCAGGCGTCATAGCGATAACCAAGGCGAGACAGGTCGCCCTTGGCGTTGGGCACGTAGACGTTGACTAGGTAAAACCCATCGAATTCGCAGGTGATCACCCTGCCCTCCCCAACGTGCGAGCCATCGGGAAAATCAAGGGTCACCGAGAGTGGTTCCTTCTTGGCGAAGATCGCGGTGCCTGAATACCCTCTCTTGTCCGCCAAGTGGTATTGGCGAAAAGGATATCCGAAATCATCGTCCGGAATAACGTCCGGATTCAGTTTCACTTCCTGTAAGCAAACGATCTCGGGGGAACGCTCGCGAATGAACTCGTCGAATCCCTTGGAGCGACAGGCGCGCAGCCCGTTCACGTTCCAAGACAAAAGCTCGATGGTGGAACCTGTAGTATTCATGAAAATGGCAAGTTGCGTGTAAAGATGGTTTGCAAGTTTCCTTGAATCGACTACCTATTCATGGGTTTTCCACAACCGAAAAGCAAAATTCCAGCCATGGCCTCCCCCAACGAAATCCGAAAAGGACGAGTCATCGTCTACCAAGGAACCCCCCATCTCGTGCTTGAAATGATGCATCGAACCCAAGGCAGACAAGCAGGGTTCGTGCAAACCACCTTGCGCAACCTGCAAAGCGGTTCCACCACCACGACCAAGTTTCGTTCCACTGACAGCGTGGACATCCTCCACACCACGACCAAGAAACTGGAATTCAGCTACGTCGACGCCGATGGGTTTCACTTCATGGACGTCAACACTTACGAGGACACCTTGGTGAGTGAAAGCGTCATCGCGGACGAAAAGCAGTTCCTCGTGGAAGGAAATTCATACGACATATTGTTCGTGGACGGACAAATCGTGAAACTGGAATTGCCCGCTGCCGTCGAAACCACAGTGGTGGAGGCTCCGGAAGGAATACGAGGAGACACCGCAAGCAACGTGCAAAAGCCTGTCACCACGGATACCGGCATGATCGTCCAAGTTCCCTTGTTCATCAAGAAAGGGGAAAAAATCCGGGTCAGCACGACCGATGGTTCCTACCTCGGCCGCTCCAGCGGCAACTAGGCAGGGACGAAACGTTTCGCCCGCGGCGGAAGCCCGGAAGGCAGGTTTCTCGCTCAAGCCACTCGCTCGACCACCAAGGGAGCGGGATTGGGGCGCTTGGGAGCCAAGCGGTAAGCGGTCTTCAAATATTCCAAGGCAGCTTCAAGACGAGATTCGTCATTGTAATGAATCATCATCAAGGGTTCGCCTTGCTTCATCTGCGTGCCCACTTTCTTCAATTCGGAAACACCGGCGGAAGCATCCATTTTTTTCCCTTTTTCGTCGAAGGACAACATATGCACGCCTCGCGCGATCATGGCCGCGTTGATGGTGTGTACGTACCCTCGCTTGGGCGCCGGCAACTTTCGTACATGCTTGGCCACGGGAAATTTATCGGGGTCGTCGACGTAATCCGTGTTGCCTCCTTGAGCTCCCACCATCTCCTTGAATTTCGCCAAGGCGGAACCATCGGTCAAATGGCGTTGCACGGTCTGCTTGGCCGACAACGTGGAACCGGCCACTCCGGCCAAGCGAACGATCTCCATGCCCAATTTCAGGACCAACTCCTGCAGGTCCTCGGGACCACCACCCTTGAGCAACTCGATGGCTTCCTTGATTTCCAAGGCAGTGCCTACACTGTCTCCCAGAGGCTGATTCATGTCCGTGACCAAGGCTACGCAGCGACGCTTCAGGGAACGAGCCACGCGAGTCATCGAGCGAGCCAGTTGGCGCGCCTCCTCGGGATCCTTGATGAAGGAACCGTTCCCCCACTTGACGTCGACCACCAGCGATTCAGCGCCCGCCGCGAATTTCCGGCTCATGGCGCTTGCCGTGATCAAGGGAATGCAAGGAATGGCTCCTATCTTCTGGCGAAGATCATATAGTATGGTATCAACAGGAGAGATTTCCTCATGTTGCTCGACGAAGGTGCAACCAATGGTCTTGACCTGCTTCAGGAAGTCGTCGAGATCGCATTTGGAGGAGAATCCCGGAATGGAAGACAATTTCAGTAGATTCGAGAGCAAAAATTCCTCGTCCACGCCATTCATGGTAGGCATCGCGACGCCGGCCGCGGCGGCCAAGGGACCAAGTACGAGTGTCGTCTTGTCTCCCACGCCTCCGGTGGAGTACTTGTCTACTTTCGGACGGGTTATGCTGGTCAATTCCAGAACTTCTCCGGAAAGCATCATTTCCTCGGCGAACGAAGCGGTTTCCTGGGCGGACATACCTTGAAAATACACCGACATGACCCATGCAGCCTGCTGGTATTCCGGCATTTCCTCGTCCAGAATAGAGTCGACAACGTAACGAATTTCGTCATCGAGGAATTCACCATCGTCCCGTTTTTTCTCAATCAAATAGGAATACGACGGCTTAGGGGCTTTGCGCGAAGATACGAGTTGCTTCTTCATGGCAGTGGATAGTTGAAGGTAGAAACACGTTTAGGATTACGTGCAAACCTCTAGTAGTTAGATGATTAAGTACATAAATGTCGAGCTTTTTTTTTAACCGGTTGAATTCGCCTTGACCTATTCGCCTCCAATCCTTGCCTACCGCCATGTTATTTAGATTCGACCTAATGGCTGGACTGACGGACGTTTTACGTGCCGAAGCCGCCCAAATCGAGCAGTTTGAAGAGGATTTCGAACCTGAGGTTCGACTTGCGGAGGCTCGATTTGGGGATTTCCAGGCAAACGGCATTCTTCCCCATGCCAAGAAGCACGGTCGCAACCCAAGGGAATTGGCCACCTTGTTACTGCAACGTTTACGCGAAGACCAGATTTGCGAAGACGCCATGCATATGGAAATAGCCGGTCCGGGATTCCTTAATTTTCGCTTCCGACCCGAGTTTACGCTCGAATACCTGAGGAAGTTTCGCTCTCAAGACGACCTTCGTGAGGGAACCCGTGAAGGAACCACCGGACGCAAGATAGTAGTGGACTTTAGTTCACCGAACACGGCTAAGCAAATGCATGTCGGCCATATACGATCGACCATCATTGGCGACGTCTTGGCGCGTATGCTCGCCTTTCAGGGCCACCAAGTGATTAGAGACAACCACGTAGGAGACTGGGGCACTCAATTCGGCATACTCATTCTCGCGGTGAAACGTTCCGGCTTTTCGCTCGATGCCTTGGGTGAAGCCCCCTTGGAAGCATTGGAAAACCTATATCGCGAAGGAAACCGGATGATCGAGGAAGACCCTGCATTGCGAAAGGAGGCCCAAGCCGAACTAGTCTCTCTCCAAAAGGGCAACCCGGAAAGTCGCGAGGTATGGGAGAAAATCAACGCCATCAGCATGGACGCATTCGAAAAGGTTTACGAAATGCTGGGAGTGCGTTTCGACGAAACCCTTGGAGAAAGTTTCTACGCAGATAAAGTGGACGAGGTATACGACAGTTTGGATCGTTTGGGAATTAGTGAGGAAAGCGAAGGCGCCTGGGTGGTGTTTCATCGCCAACACCAGCGTTTCGCCGAACAACCGTTCATCGTGCGAAAATCGGACGGCGCCAGCAACTACGCCACGACGGACCTCGCAACTCTTTGGCATCGCATACAAGTGTTCGAGGCGGAAGAAATCATATACGTCACGGATGGCCGACAACGAGACCATTTCGAGCAACTCTTCTTGACCGGGGAAAAATGGTTGGCCGCCGAAAAACGGCCCCTGCCCTCCCTGCGGCACGTTTGGTTCGGCACGATTCTCGGGGAAGACGGCAAGGCCATAAAGACGCGCAGCGGCGATCCGGTGAAACTGCTCGACCTCCTGGAGGAAGCCATTCGCAGGGCTCTTGCAGTCGTTAAGGAGAAAAACCCTGAACTGCCCGTTGAAGAGGCTCGTCACATCGCCCGGATAACCGGTCTCGGAGCCGTCCGCTACGCAGACTTGTCGCAAAATCGAACCAGCGACTACCTGTTCGATTGGGATAAACTGCTCGCCCTCGAGGGCAATACCGCACCCTACCTTTTGTACGCGGTGGCGCGCATCCACAGCATTTTTCGGAAAACCGAACTGGAGCCTGGTTCGGGAGAGGAGGCAGCCACGTCTTTCGAGACGGACACTGAAAAAGCGCTCGCCCGTCGCCTCTTGTTCTTGGCTCCCGCCTTGGACCAGACGCTACGCGAATTGCGCCCCCATTACCTCTGTTCCTATCTCTTCGAACTGGCCGGGGATTTCGCGACTTTCTACAACCAGGACAAAGTCGCCGTCGATGATGCCGCGACTCGCTCGCGTCGCCTCCTGCTTTGCGCTCGCACACTCACCACAATGGAGACCGGCCTTGCCTTGTTGGGAATTTCATCACTCACCAAAATGTAGCGCGGGGGGTGGCTTGACTTTACCCGAGGCCAATCGTAGAACTCATGGAATCGCTCGATCATGGAATTATTAAACCTAAGAAAATCTGCCTTGCGGAGTCATCTCTAAAACTCATGAAAACGCTTTCGTATTTCCTTCTGTTGCCGGCGTTCGCCTTTTTCGGAACCTCCCTTCACTCACAAGAACCGGTGGAAGACGCTCCTTCCCCATTCGGAAAGCCTACACCGGCAGACACCGGTGGTGGAAAGGACGCGAATGCCAGCAAACCGGCGGTCGACGAGAAGACGGCCAGCGAATTGCGCTCCGTGATCAAGCAAAACCTTCACGCTTGGACCACGGAAAACATGGCTCTGCTTCGCTCCACCACGCACAGTGAATCACCGTTGCTTGAAACCAACACGCTGATGGCGAAACATCTCTTCGACAACTTCAAGCTTAGGTACACCCAACTCAAGGCAACGCCGATCAAGGCCGACGAGGAGGAAGCGCAGGTGGAAATCATCCAAAGCACTGAAAAAATGGATGGAATTCCCGCCTTTCGCAACAACGTCCAATATTTCATACACACCTTGAGGAAAGAGAATAACGATTGGAAAATCTACAGCACGAAAGGTGTCATCATCTTGTTCATGGACAGCTCCAAAACGAGAAGAGACGAAGCGCTGAAAATCCTGACGACTCTCTCCAAGTAGGAGAAGAGCGTTATTCCTCGAGCCCCAAAGTCGCTCCTGAAGGCAATCAGTTGAAGGACTTGCCGCAACCACAAGTGTTTTCGGCATTCGGATTACGAATCTCGAACCCCTTGCCGTTCAAGCCATCGTCGAAGTCCACTTCCGATCCGTCGAGATAGGAAAGACTGGTCGGGTCCATCAAGACTCGCACACCGGAGGACTCCAAGAGTTCGTCATCCTCTTTCCGTAAATCGAAGGACATGCCATACTCCAGCCCGGAACACCCTCCTGGTTCCACGAAAATGCGCAGGAACTTGCCGTCATCGGAAATTCCCTCCTCCAAGGATTGAATCTTTTGGACTGCTTGCGGGGTCAACGAAATCATGGCTTGAAAGTAGGGTTGCAATCCTGACTTGTCAATCTCAGGGACACCCGAAAGCAAGTTTCGAACCAAACCATCAAAAGGAAAGCGAAGTTTCTTGCCTTAGCCATACCGGCAACCTAGGAAAGGCATTGTACCCATAAAATGAAACATATCTTCAACGAACTACATTACGAACTCGTTCGAAAAATCGCCGAGGGCGGCATGGGCATAGTATACGAAGCCCTTCAACGAGGTATAGGTGACTTCAGAAAAGTCGTGGCGATCAAGCTGATCCGCGAGGAATACTCGGCCATCGAGGAGTTTCGCAACAATTTCATCGGTGAAGCGAAGCTGGTGGCCGACCTCATTCATACCAGCATCGTCCAGACCTATCACTTGGGTAAAATCGGGGAGCAGTATTTCATGACCATGGAGTACGTCAACGGGGTCAACTTAGAGGAGTTCATCGACCGCCATATCGAAACCGACCAATACGTGCCGACGGATCTCGCGGTGTTCATTGTTTCCCGTATCGTTCGAGGCCTTGCCTATGCGCACCAAAAGCGGGACCCGGCTGGGCGCTTGCTTGGCATCGTGCACCGCGACGTCAACCCGAAGAACATCATGATGGCTCAGGAAGGAGACGTCAAACTGACCGACTTCGGCATCGCGAAAGCTCTCGATCTCATGTACAACGAGGAAGGCGAGGTCATAGCCGGCAAAGACGAATACCTCTCCCCCGAACAAGCTCGCCGCGAGGTAACCGACGGTCGAGCGGATCTCTTCTGCTGCGGCATCGTGATAAGTGAAATGCTGCTGGGATACAATTTTTTCGAGGACGCCGATCCCGAAGCCACCATAAACAATATCCTGCACTTGGACATTCCCGATTTCCCGGAAAAACGTCCGGACATCGATCCCAAGCTAAACCAGATTCTTCAACAATCATTGGAACGCGATCGGGATAAACGCTACAATTCCGCCGACGACATGTTGACGGAACTGGAGATGTACATCTACGGCAGTGGCTATGGACCGACCAATGAGAAGCTTGCCGGCTACATCCGTGACCTGTTTGGACCGGACGGCCAAAATGCCGCCGAGCGCTGGCATCTTGGTCAAACTCCTCACCCCAAGGCATTCGACCCCGACAGCGAGGATTCCCACGAGGTTCCCGAGCCGTCCATTTAAAGGAGTTCAAATCGGATGGCCACGCAAGGTCTCCATCAGGTACAGAAGCAAACGCAGAGCCTCGTCTTGGCTCCGCAGTTGCGGCAATCGCTGAAAATCCTGCAAGTTCCAACCCTTGACCTGAGGACCACGATTCTGGAGGAATTGCAAACCAACCCGGTACTGGAGGAGCTCCCGGGTGGTGAAGTCAGCATAGAGGCAGAGACGGAGGCCAGCCAGAACGAGGGCAAGGAGACTGAAACCAACTCGGAACCCGGGGAAGTCGACTCGACGCCCGACCTGCAAGAAGCAAGCGAATCTTCCCAATCGGAAGAAGAACCCGTCGAAGTCGCCGAGGAAATTGAATTCGGAGAAGACGAATTCGCCATTCTTCGGGAAATGGAGGAAGACTTGCGGGAACACTTCAGCCAAGAGTACGACGAGGGCAACCGTTCGAGGAACAATGCCGAGGCCGACCAAAAGCGAAAATTCTTCTTTGATTCAATCGTCTCGGAAACCTCCCTCCAGGAACATTTAATGGACCAACTCAAGCTCGCCGACGTAACCGCAGGCGAGCACGCAGCCGTGGAATACCTGATCGGCAGCTTGGATGAAAACGGATTCCTGGGAAGCGAATTATCCGACCTGTCCCTCGCCTCCGGACTTCCCCTGAAGGACTTTCAATTCGGTTTGGAAATCCTCTGTTCGTTCGATCCAGTCGGAATTGGATCCAAGGACCTGCAGGACTGCCTCCTTCGCCAGTTCGCTTTCAAGGGCCAAGAGGAATCGGTGGGAGCGACAATCGTTAGGAACCACTTCACCCTACTGTTTCGCCGCCGCGTACCGGAGCTCGCCCGCAAACTCTCCCTGACCACCGATGCGATTCACGAGGCCATCAAAGAAATTTCCGCGCTCGACCCTGCCCCGGGAAGGCGGTTTACAGCCGACGAGAATCAAACAATCGCCCCGGACGCCTACATAGAGAGAGTGGGTAGTGAATGGGTCATCACGCTCAACGACGAGTTCATTCCGAGGTTACGCATCAGCCGAGCCTACAAGGATTTGATGGCGAAGGGAAAGCTCGATTCCAAGGAGAAGGAATACCTGAAAAACCAAATCCGATCAGGCAAGTTCCTCATAGGGTCGATTGAGCAACGACAAAAAACGATCGAGCGGATCGCCCGTTCCATTCTCGAATTCCAAAGCGACTTCTTTGAAAACGGGGTTGGATCCCTCAAGCCGCTCACCATGGCCACCGTGGCCAAGGAAATCGGGGTACATGAAACCACCGTCAGCCGAGCAATCGCCAACAAATATCTCAGCACGCCCCACGGTCTTTTCGAATTCAAGTACTTTTTCACCCCCGGCTACCAAGCGACCGACGGCAAGTTGGTTTCCAACACCAGCGTAAAGGAAACGATCGCCGAACTGATATCCCAAGAAGATCCATCCAAGCCGCTGAGCGATCGGGAGATCGTGGACTTACTGAAGGAACGCGACATCAAGATCGCTCGCCGTACCGTAGCCAAGTACCGGGAGGAACTAGGCATTCTCCCCACCAATCTCCGCCGGCGGTACTGAACCAACCCTCCTAATTTCGAATTTAGATGCAGGAAGACGAGTCCTCCTCCTTGTCGTTTCCCCTGCTGCTTGACGCGTCTTCCGCCAAAGTGCACGTGGGAGTGCCCTCGAAAGACGACTGGTTGTTCCTGGAACGCCATGACCCTCCCGCCCTCACTTCTCTTTTCAAGGGAGTGCGGAAATGCCTTGCGAACTTGGGGTCCTCCCTTCAGGCGGTGGACGCCATACTCTTCTGCGAAGGCCCGGGGTCGACACTCGGGTTGAGAGTCGCCCTCACCTTGACGAAAACGCTTCTTGGTCAAATCTCCCCTGCTCCCCCAGTGTTTACCTACAACGCCCTGCACGCCGCTCGCTCGCTCACCGACAACCCCTCCCTGCCTATCCTCGTCGATTACCGCCAAGGACAATGGTACCTCCAGGAACCTTCAGGTGAAATCAGGATAGTGGAGGAGGAAGAGGCTTCCGGCTTGGCGGCCTCCAGTCAATTTTTGCGCCAACGCAAAAGCTGGCGACAGTTTCCCGAATCGGGACCAGACGTGAAATACGACCTATCGCGCCTTCGCGGCCTGAGGGATCTTTCCAAGATACTCCACCGAGCCGCAAAACCCACCCTCTTCGACTTGCGGCCCGCTACCTTCCAAAAATGGAAACCATTGCAAGACAGCGAAAACCTCTCTCCGGGAACCCCATGAATCGTTGCTGGGCAGAAATCGATCTCGCCGCCCTCGAACGCAACCTGCGACTCATCCGAAAGGCGCTGCCGGAAGGAATTCGTTACGTCGCCGTCGTGAAGGCGGATGCGTACGGACATGGGATACGGCCGACCGCAGCTCGCCTCATGCAAAGTGGAGTCGACCTCTTCGCCGTAGCCAACGTCCAGGAAGCATCCGAAATCCGAGAGATGGGATCGGGCTGGCCCATTCTCGTCCTCGGCCCCCTTTTGCCCGAAGAAGACGAAGCCTTGGCCACTCATGACCTCATCGCCACGGTATCCTCGCGCGAAGAACTGGACAGATTCGAAGCCGTGGCTCGAGAATCGGGCAAGACTCTCCCCATACAGCTCAAGATCGACACGGGAATGGGTCGCTTGGGCGTTTGGTGGGAAGAAGCTCCCGAATTATTGAAGGACGCTCGTTCGCGCAAGAGACTGCACCTGCAAGGAGCCCTGACCCATTTCGCCAACCCTAGCGACGAGGTTTTCACACAAAGGCAACGAGACCTTTTCCATCAGATTTTGCGAGCGGAAGGCCTCTTGGGAAAACCGGAGTTTTTGGTTCACGCCGACAATTCGTCCTCTCTCCAGGCGATGGCCGGCAACGACCCCTGCAACGCCGTCCGCATAGGCCTTCTGCAATTCGGTGTTTCTCCCCCTGCGGGAACTCCCTTGGCCAACCTCAAGGTCGAGCCCGTTTTTTCCTTTCATACCCGACTCGCCTTGGTCAAGTGCCTGCCTGCTGGAGTGACGGTGAGCTATGGCCGACTTCACCGGCTCACGCGAGATTCAAGGATAGGCCTGCTTTCGGCAGGCTACGGAGATGCCATACCACTCACTTGCGGAAACCGCGCCGAAGTCTTGGTCAGAGGCAAACGGCATCCCATAATCGGACGCGTGACGATGGATCAGACCTTGATCGACCTCACCGATGCGCCCGAGGACGTGAACCCCGGAGAAACGGTTACCTTGATTGGTCGCCAAGGAGAAGGAATCATCGAATTGCCCGAGCTCGCGAAACACGCCGAGACCATACCTTGGGATATTCTTTGCTCGGTCACAAAGAGGGTGCAACGCGTCTACAAGACGGCCCGCGAGTAAGGCGGGAGGAAGTCCGGCTACACGTCGCGGTTGGCCTTCACCTGCTCGATGATCTTGTCGATCCCGGCAAGGCATTCGGCTCGACGGTCGTAGGCATGCTGACCATCCTCGGGACAACCGTAGGGAGACACCCAACCCATGCCCTTTTCATCGTGGAGTTCGTGGACGGATCGCAACCAAGTGGCGATTTTCTGCGCGTTGGCAAGCAGACGATTGCCCTCCTTGGGTTCGTCGTGTGGCTTTCCGTAAGGCATGCGGTTTACGACGTTCCCTTCCTCGTCCTTCGATTCCTCCCAAGCAATCTCGGCGGTTTCACATGCTTCCCAGAAGTGTATCCTGGAAAAATCGACGCAACCTTCCGTCAAGGCTTGAGCCATGGCCTCGATTTCAGGCAGGGCGATCTCGGCAAAGGATTCTTCTCCTTCGCTTGACTCGATGTTTTTCTCCGCATCCTCGAGAAGGCTGACTTTTTCATCGAGAGCCGCCGCAATGGCTTTCACGAAAGAATAATTAACCTGTGACTTGAGATCGCCATCAAGCATGAGATCAACGTAGTCGAAATCGATTTCAGGCGGCGCTTCAGGATCATCCGAATGAGTGGACTGGTCCGTTTTCTCTTCTTCAGGGGAATCTGTTTCTTCTGTCATGGGAATGAATGGGAAAGCGGAAAACAATGAAGAACCAGAGGCCCGTGAGCAANGTCTTTCNCCCTGTCTTGCGGGAAAAAGTCACGAAGTCTTTGTTTTTAAACCTTGCGGANNCTGAGGAGACTGGGACAAAGTTNACCTTTGCCGATCAAAAATCCTGATNNTTCGTTCCCACTTGCATCCAATGGAAGAAAAATTCAAAGCGCTGGCAGAGGTTCCCGGTGCATTTTCGTAATACTTTCACTATGAGACACAGTTTACTTTTTTGCGGGTTGTACGCATTTGCCCAAGGAGTCATGGCCGCCGTCCCCGAGGTGGTTAAGTTCAATCGCGACGTACGCCCCATTCTCTCGAGTAAATGCTTCCATTGCCACGGACCTTCCGAGAAATCTCGTAAAGCGAAACTGCGCCTCGACGTCGAGGAGTCGGCTTTCGCCGACCGGAACGGCGTCAAGGCCGTGGTGGCGGGCAACTTGCAAGACAGCGAGCTTTGGCACCGCATCGTTCACAAGGACCCCGACGAACGCATGCCCCCTCCAGAGAGCAAGAAAGACCTGTCCCAGGATGAAGTGAAGATTTTGGAAAAATGGATCGAGCAAGGGGCAAAATGGGAAGGTCACTGGTCCTTCCTTCCCGTGCAAAAGCCCGCCCTTCCGGAAGTGAAGACAAAAACGTGGGAAACCAACCCCATCGATCGCTTCATCCTCGCCAGACTCGAGGCCAATGGTCTCCAACCCTCGCCCGAGGCCGACCGACGCACCCTCATTCGCCGCTTGCACCTAGACCTTGCGGGCCTCCCCCCCACTCCCGAGGAAGTTCAGGCCTTTCTCGCCGACAAGTCACCCCAGGCCTATGAAAAAGTAGTGGACCACCTCCTCGCCTCCGATGAATACGCCGAACGCATGACGCTTATATGGATGGACGCCGCCCGCTATGGCGACACCTCGGTCTTTCACGACGACGGCCCACGCACCATGTGGCCCTGGCGCGACTGGGTGCTTCATGCATACAGGGACAACATGCCATTCGACCAGTTCAGCATCGAGCAACTTGCCGGCGATCTCCTGCCCGAAGCCTCGGTGCAACAAAAAATCGCATCAGGGTTCAACCGCAACCACGCAACGACCGACGAGGGAGGTGTCATCGCGGAGGAATTTCGAGTGGAATACGTGGTGGACCGCGTCAAGACCACCGGCAACGTATGGATGGGACTCACCATGGAATGCGCTCAGTGTCATTCGCACAAGTACGATCCCATTTCGCAAAAGGAATATTACCAATTCTATGCCTTCTACAACAACAACTCCGATCCCGGCATGCAGACCCGCAGAGGAAACCAAGCCCCGGTCGTGAACGTCGTGGACGTCGGACAAAGCAAGAAAATCGCTGCGATCGAAAAGCGGAAAGACGAGCTGGCCAAGAAGCTGCAAGCTCGCAAAAAGGATGCCGTGGCGGCCTTCGACGAATGGGCCGATGAACAATTTCTGGAAGTCGCCGAAAAAGGCGAAAAGAAACCCCTCGAACCAGGCGGCCTCGTGGCCCACTTGCCCCTGGACAGCTTCGATAAGAACCTGACCAAGGACCTTGTCCGCAAACAAGGCGAAAACAAGTTGCATGGAAAGGCCAAGGTCATCGGGGCAGGTAAGTTTGGTGGCGGATTGAAGATAGAAGGCAATGGGTTCGTGGAAGTGAAAGGCTTTGGAGATTTCGAATGGAACCAGCCCTTCAGTTACGGTTGCTGGATCAAGGCTCCGAATGGAAATCAAAACGGTTGCGTCTTGGGCAAAATGGACGAGGGCAACAGCTACCGCGGCTACGACCTCTGGTTGCAAAACGGGTTTGCAGGGGCCCACGTCATCAGCAAATGGCAGGAAAACGCCGTCAAGGTGGTCAGCAAAAAACGGATCACGGCCAAGAAATGGCAGCATTTATTCGTAACCTATGACGGCTCCGGTTCAGCCGCCGGCACCCAGCTCTATATCAATGGCGAAAAACAGCAGAAAACAGTGGAGGCCGACGGTCTCAATGCATCCATCGTGACAAAGAAGCCTTTGCGCCTTGGACGCCGCTTCAACTCCTCCTTCTCCAACGGCGTGGAAATCGACGACGTCCGCTTCTACGATCGCGCGCTGAGCGACGCCGAGGTCAAAAGCTTGTCCGGTTCCGATCCCATCGGTCCTTTGCTCGCCATCAGCAAGGCCGATCGCACCCCCGCCCAAACCAACGCCCTCTTGGAACATTATCTGAACTCCCTGGACCAACCGTACAAGGATATCGTTGCCCAGCGACGCAAACTGGATGGGGAACTAGCCGGATTGAACAAGGGCAGCAAAGTGACTTCCATGGTGATGGCGGACAATCCGCAAAACAAAATGCGAAAAACCTACCTCCTCATGCGGGGAAACTACGCCAGCCCCGACAAGTCGGCCGAAATTGCAGCGGGCACCCCTGCCTTCCTTCCGGAAATGGACGAGGATCTCCCCAAGACTCGCCTGGGCATGGCCAAGTGGCTGATGAGTCCGGAACATCCGCTGACCGCTCGAGTGACTGCCAATCGCCATTGGCAAACCATTTTCGGACGAGGCATCGTGGACTCACCCAGCGACTTTGGTTCCCAAGGCAGTTGGCCCACCCACCCGGAACTACTGGATTGGCTTGCCGCCGATCTTCGCGACAACGGCTGGAACGTAAAGCGGGCGATCAAGCAAATGGTGATGTCCGCCACCTATCGGCAGTCCTCCGTGACCTCCGAGGAACACTTGGAGAAGGATCCCCTGAACAGGCTCTTGGTTCGGGCTCCTCGCTTTCGCCTCATGGGTGAATTCGTACGCGACAATGCCCTTGCCGTCAGCGGCCTTCTGAACAAGCAATTCGGCGGGGCCGGCGTGAAGCCCTATCAACCTCCCGGGTTGTGGGTCGAGGTTTCCTTGAGCGGAGGCCGTCGCTTCTCCCGCGACAAGGGTGAAAAGCTCTATCGCCGCAGCATGTACACCTATTGGAAAAGGTCAGCCCCACATCCGGGACTGATGGCCTTCGATACGCCTACTCGCGAAAAATGCGTGCTCCAGCGCCAGCGAACCAATACCCCCATGCAAGCCCTCGTCACACTCAACGACGAACAATTCGTGGAAGCCGCGCGACACTTCGCTCAACGAATCTTGAAGAGTGATAAAAAAGACTTTGCCTCTCGTCTCGACCTAGCCTTCGAACTCGCCACCTCGCGGCCTGCGGACGACTTGCGAAAGCAGGTTCTCCAAGCGGCCCATGACGAACAATTGTCCATTTTCAAGGCGGAACCGGACCGAGCCACCAAACTTCTCGCAGTGGGAGAATCGAAACGCGATGAATCCCTTGATTCCGCCGAACACGCGGCTTGGACAATCGTGTCCGGCATGATTCTCAACCTTGACGAAACCTTGAACCGGGAATAATTTCCGCAAATCGATCCATCGCCATGTCGCCGCTAGAAATTCATCAATCCCTGACACGCAGGAAACTCCTCAACCTTGGCGCTCGAGGCCTCGGTGCCCTAGGGGCGGCGCACCTCCTCAACCCAGCCCTAGCCGCGGCTCCATCGAGCACTGCCGGCACGCTTGCAAACCCACACTTCAAGCCCACCGCGAAACGCGTCATCTACCTATTCTTCTCGGGTGGTCCCTCGCACATCGACATGTACGACTACCACCCCGCCATGAGGGACATCCACGGCATCGAGTTGCCCGACTCCATTCGACAAGGACAACGCATAACCGGCATGACCTCGGGACAAAAGTCCTTCCCCTGCGTGGCCCCCATGTTCGATTTCAAGCGCTACGGCCAACACGGCACCTGGATCAGCGAACTCCTGCCCAACGTGGCCAAGATCGTGGACGACATAACAATCATAAAGTCAGTCCACACCGAGGCCATCAATCACGATCCGGCTATCACCGCCATCAACACCGGCGTGCAGCAACCAGGCAAGCCATCGATGGGAGCTTGGCTCAGCTGGGGCCTCGGCAGCCCAAACCAAAACTTACCCGGCTACGTCGTCATGATATCAAAGGGACGCGGCCAATCCCAAGCGCTCTACGACCGCCTTTGGGGGAGCGGCTTCCTTCCCTCCAAGCACCAAGGGGTGAAATTCCGCAGCGCCGGTGATCCCGTGCTCTACCTTTCCAATCCCCCGGGCGTCTCCAGAGACATGCGACGCTCCATGCTCGACGGCATCGCCCGCATCAACCAAGCCAAGCGGCAGGAAACGGGGGATCCCGAGATCGACGCCCGCATCGCTCAATACGAAATGGCTTTCCGCATGCAGTCCAGCGTACCCGAACTGGTCGACATGAAGGACGAACCCGCCCAGGTGCTCGACATGTACGGCAAGGACGCCCGCAAAAAAGGCAGCTTCGCCCACAACTGCCTCGTGGCTCGTCGATTGGCCGAACGCGGAGTGCCCTACGTCCAGCTATTCCACCGAGGCTGGGACCAACACGGCAGCTTGCCTTCCAAGATTCGCCAGCAATGCGAGGACATCGACCAACCCGCCGCCGCCCTCGTGCGAGACCTCAAGCAGCGGGGCATGCTGAAGGACACCTTGGTGATTTGCGGCGGTGAATTCGGACGTACAATTTATTCGCAGGGAAAGCTCACCAAGGACAACCATGGGCGCGACCACCATGGCCGAGCATTCGCCATGTGGATGGCTGGCGGAGGCATCAAGCAAGGCTTCGAATATGGCAAGACCGACGACTTCGCCTACAATATCTTGGAGAACCCGGTGCACGTGAACGACTTGAATGCAACCGTCCTCCATTGCCTCGGCATCGACCACGAACGCTTCACCCACCGCTACTTGGGTCTCGACCAACGCCTCACAGGCGTGGAAGGCTCGAAGGTAGTCCATGACATTCTCGCCTGATAAAATCCACTCTTGAGACGACTGAAACAAAACTGAAAGACCAAAAACCATGACCCAGCAACCATCCAACTCTTTGTCTCGCCGCAAATTCGTCACAGCCACCGTCGGCGGCGCCGCAATCGCGTCGACCGCTCCCCTCTTCTTCGATGCGAAGCCCGCCTACGCCAAAGTGGACGTAACCAAGGGACCTGACTCCGAAACCTTGGTGACCACACTCTACAAGTCCCTCAACGAGGAACAACGGGCCGCGATTTGCCTGCCTTTTGATCACCCGCAACGCTCGCGGGTGGAAAACAACTGGCACATCAACAAAACGCGTATCAGCCAATTCACCAAGGATCAGCAAGCAATGATCCGTGAAATTTTCCTCAAGCTTCACAGTCCGGAGTATGCCGACAAGGTATTCGGTCAAGTCGAGCACGACGGCGGTTTCGCCAAAGGTTCCATAGGCTTGTTCGGTAAGCCGGGTTCAGGGAAATTCGAATTCGTTTACACCGGGCGGCACTGCACTCGCAGGTGTGATGGTGACTCGGTCGAGGGAACTGCCTTTGGTGGTCCCATATTCTACGGCCATGCCGCCGGCACTTTCTACGAGGAAGCCGACCACAAGGGCAATGCCTACTGGTTCCAAGCCAAACGGGCCAACGAACTCTACCAAGCCCTCGACGGCAAACAGCGCAAGGTCGCCCTGCTCGACAAGCGAAGTCGAGGCGAGCGCGGCAACAAGACGATCCAGACCAAGGGTTCCACGAAAGGGCTGGAAGGATTGCCCGTATCCGAGTTGGCCGCCGACCAAAAAGGCCTTTTCCAGAAAGTGCTTACGGACTTGCTCGCTCCCTTTCGCAAACAGGATGCAGCGGAGGCCATGAAGCTAATCAAGGCCAATGACTTGGAGAAACTACATATCTCCTATTACAAGAAAGAGAACATCGGAGAAGACGAGGTCTGGGACGTTTGGCAAGTGGAAGGTCCCAAGATGGTCTGGTATTTCCGCGGCAAGCCCCACGTCCACGTGTGGGCGAACATCGAGGCGTAGATCCAGCCTCGCCACGAGCGTTCTTCGTTGACGAACGCCTCCTCAACCGCAATCCCATGTATTCATGGTGGGGGCGGATGAGAGAGAAATTGCACTGAGGGATTGGCTGAGCGGTTTGGCCACATTCAAGGAGGGCGAGCTGACGGTAGCCTCAGCCGACGCCAGCTTCCGGCGTTATTTTCGCCTGACCTCGTCCGACCAAACCTTCGTGGTGATGGACGCCCCTCCCGAAAAGGAGCCTTGCGAACCTTTCGTCCGCATCGCCTCATTGCTACGAAAATCAGGTGTCCGGACTCCCGAAATACTCGCTCAAGACCTGGAACGAGGTTTTCTCGTCCTGACTGATTTCGGCGAACTCCACTACCAAGAAGCCTTGGAAGGCCCGGCACGCGAAGTCCTCTATGATCTCGCCATGGAGGAAATTCTGAAATTGCAAACCGGCCTCCTCGAGGAAGCCGAGCAATTGCCTGCTTATGACGAGTCATGGGTTCGCATGGAGCTGGAAATCTTTCGCGAATGGTGCCACCCCGATCTGCCTGAGACGGAATATGAAGAAGCCGTCAATCCCTTGGTAGACGCGTTCCTCGAGCAACCCAAGGTCTTCGTTCACCGCGACTTCCATTGCCGCAACCTCCTCGTTCTCGCCGACGGCAAACCCGGCGTGATCGACTTCCAAGGCGCCATGCGAGGCCCCGTGACTTACGACCCGGTGTCTCTCCTGCGCGACTGCTACGTCGACAACGCGGACGAATGGGTACGACGAAAGTCCCTTGGCCACAGGGACAAACTGATAGCGGCCGGCTTGTTACCCTCGAACTGTCCCGACGAGGAATTCCTCCGCTGGCTGGACTTCGTTGGAGCGCAACGTCACCTCAAATGCATCGGGATCTTTCACCGCCTCAAGTTGCGGGACGGCAAGGGCGGTTACCTCGCCGACGCGCCGCGCGTACTTGGCTACCTGGAAACAGTCCTCGCGAAATGGCCGGCATTGCAACCCTTGCAAGCCATCGTATCCACCGCTCGAATACTATCCCCTTCCTGAACACGCCGTGAAAGCAATGATTTTAGCAGCGGGATACGGCAAACGCCTACGCCCACTCACCGATCGGATTCCCAAGCCACTCGTCGAAGTCGGAGGCAAACCACTCGTCGTCCATCACCTCGAGAAGCTTGCGGCGGCAGGCTTTCGCGAAGTGGTGATCAACCTGGGGCACTTGGGAAGCAAGATACCGGAAGCCCTCGGCGATGGATCCAAGTGGGCCATGCGCATCGATTATTCCGACGAAGGCCCAGATCCATTGGAGACAGGAGGAGGCCTCGCAAAGGCTCTCCCGCTTTTGGGTCAAGACGCCTTCCTCGTGGTCAACGGCGACGTCTGGTGCGACCTCGACTTCTCCACCATACCCCAAAGCCTGCAACCACGAGACGACGCCCTCCTCTACCTCGCCCCTCAACCTTCTTGGCGAGACCGCGGGGACTTCAGCCTGACCAAGGAAGGACGCGTCCAGGCCATCGAAGAACCCGACCTCCTATACACCGGCATCGCCCTCTACCATCCCCGCATTCTCGACGGCGCAAAGGTCGAGAAATTCTCCATCGTCCCCCGCCTCAAGGACGCCATTGCGAAGAACCGGGTAGGCGGCATTTTGCACGAAGGCGTTTGGGACGACGTAGGAACCCCCGAACGACTAGAGGCCATCCAGCGAGGCGTGGGCTGAACGAACGGCTATTCTCGCGAACCGTTGCGATCGAGCGGGCGAGGACGCAAGGGACGCCTCGTGGAAGGAGCCTCCGGCAACCCAAAGGCCTCCACCGCATAGGCTACCACGTCCTTGGTCTGCTGCGGCGTGAAATCGGCTACCGCGGCCGCCATCGCTTGACCACCGACGTCGGAAGGATCCTTGCCTCGCATCCCGTTGCGGAACTTACGCATCTGGTCGATGAAGTACCAACCCTCCAAGTGGGTGAGTGAAGGCGAAACTCTTTCCCTTTTGCCTTCTCCCTTTTCACCATGGCAGGAGGCGCAGCGAGCGGCGTAAAGAAGCGCCCCTTTTTCGACGTCGCCCCGGACGGTCCGAATAGCGGGCATCGGTTGTTGGGCGGCGAACCACTTGGCGAGCACGCGCCCCTGTTCATCATCGATGATTTTTTTCACTGCCACCCCCATGAGATATTCCGAACGATTGGCCGGGTTCTGGCCTCGCGTACCGGAACGAAACTTTTCAATCTGGTCGGCGAGATACCATTCGTCCATGCCGTGAAGAATAGGTCCGCGCTGCGCCTCCTTGACGCTGTGACACAAAGCGCAATCGGCCACGAGAGGAGAGGCGACGACTGAATCACTCCCATCTTCGGTGTCGGGGTCAGACTCAGGTTCAGGCTCAGGGGTGGAGGGGAAGCATCCGCTGAATGCGCAGCAGGCCACGAGAAAGATGAACCCGATCGATTTTAGCTGCATGTACGGGGATCCTAGGCGTCACGCGTTTGGTCTACAAGCGCGAAGCTTTGCATTCCGTCATTGCCTCGCGCGCAATGGAATCATTAAAAACGAAAGGACATGAAAGTAATTCTCCATTTACTCATTCTGGCAACCACCATAGCCGTGGCCTTTCTGGGCTTCCGTGCTTGGCAATGGGGGCTCGATTTGGTGCAAAGCCAAACCTTTTACTACGATGCCGTCACGGAAGGGGAAATCACGCGTTCCAAGGTGGATGACTCGGGAGATCACCTCTCCCCCGGCCTGCGCTACGTCTTCGAGGTGAACGATCATACCGTGGAAGGCAGTCGGTACCGGATAAATCTCATAGAGAAGAAAGAATATTCGGATGCCAGGGAAATCGTCAAATCGTTCGAACCCGGAGACAAAGTGAACGTATACTACCGCGTGGACGGCAACGGTGAAGTCCTTTCCGTTCTGAATCCTCATGCGAGCTTCCTTGCCCATTTGCTCTACGTGGGAGGTCTTTGCGTATCCTTCTCCATAATCACCTTCTACTTGGCAGTGGTCATCCTCCGACCCATTATGCTTTCGAGGGTTTGGCGTTTCGTCTTCGGCTCCAAGGAAAAGGAGTCAAAAGAGCGGAGGTAGCGGCCATGAAAAACCTTTTCTTGCTTCAAAGGGTTTCTTGATCCGCTGCCGCAATTTGCCTTTACTCCTCGCCTTGCCCCATCGAAAATTCAACCTACTCCAAAACCGCTTAATCTCTCCCAGCAATGAAAAAGTTCTTTCTTTCCTTTTCCTCTCTCCTCCTCTGCGCAGTCAATCTGCAGGCAGATGACTGGACCGGTTGGCGAGGTGCCGATCGAACAGGAATATCCCAAGAGACAGGCCTCCTTCAACAGTGGCCTGCCAACGGACCCAAGCAAGTGTGGTTCAGCAAGGAAGCAGGGCTCGGATACTCCTCCTTTTCAGTGGTCGACGGCAGGCTTTTCACCATGGGCTCCTTTGGCAATAAGGAAACTTTGCTCGCCTTCGACGCGAACAACGGGAAACGCCTCTGGCAAACCGAAGTCGGCCAATTGCTCACCAACAGCTGGGGCGACGGGCCACGCTCATGTCCAACCGTGGCGAACGGTCGCGTCTACGCCTTGGGAGGCAAAGGCGATCTTCTTTGCGTGGATGCCAAGACCGGAAACAAGGCATGGTCGGTCAGCCTGACCGGCGACCTTGGTGGCAAAGTACCCGGCTGGGGATACACCGAATCCGTACTGATAGACCAAGGACGAGTCATTTGCACCCCGGGTGGCAACGGAGGAGCCATCGCGGCTCTCGATGCCAAGAACGGCAAGGTTCTCTGGCGCTCCAAGCAATTCACCGACGGCGCCCAGTACTCCTCTCCCATCGTGATCGAGCACGGCGGCGTACGCCAGTACGTCCAGCTGGTGATGAAGAATATCGTGGGGGTCAAGGCGACCGATGGCTCCTTGCTCTGGAAATCGGCATGGCCGGGTCGCACCGCGGTCATTCCTACCCCCATCCATCACCAAGGCTCAGTCTACGTCACCTCGGGATACGGCGTGGGTTGCAAATTGGTTCAACTGGGACAGGGCGGAGCCAAGGACGTTTACGACAACAAGCACATGAAAAACCACCACGGTGGCGTGATCAAACTGGGCGACTATTTGTATGGCTATTCCGATCAGGTCGGCTGGGTTTGCCAGGATTTCAAGACCGGAGCCATCAAGTGGAGCGATAAGAAAGCCTTGGGCAAAGGAGCCATTTCCTACGCCGACGGCAGGTTTTATTGCCAAGACGAAAGAGATGGGACCATTGCCCTAATCGAGGCCTCTCCGCAAGGCTGGAAGGAACGTGGACGCTTCAAGTTGAGCCCGCAAACCAAGCAACGCAGCAAGCGAGGCAAGATTTGGACGCACCCCGTCATCGCCAACGGTCGACTCTATCTTCGTGACCAGGAACTGCTCTTCTGTTT
>PBLJ01000009.1 GCA_002721705.1 Opitutia bacterium | reverse complement strand
CAATCAATCAACCGGCCAAGTGCGACATCATTTTCGTAAATGTAATCGTGCCTAGCATCCATCGGTGCGCCGGCCTTGGTGCGCGCGGCGCCAGCGACGGGCTGGCCATCGATTGCCTTGTCTGGGGTGTATGGGCCGTGATTGGAGTTGGCTGGGTAATAAAGGAAGAACGGCCGCTGCCTCGTGGCCACGCCGCGCACATGGGTTTTCAAAAACTCCAGCGCATGATCCGAATGCCGGCTGCCGAGCTTCGTGAGAATATAGGCGTGGTCGCCCTCGGTCATGAGTTGTTTGCCATTCTTCGTGGCGCCGATGGCGATGCGGCCGTGCAAATGGCCGGGGCCAACGGTTTGCATGGGGCGATTGCGCTTGGCGGGATTGCGATGGTTGCCACTCGGTCCGGAAGTGCCGTGCGAGCGGGAGGTGTACCGTGCGAAATCAAAGCCGTGATCCAATGGCGTAGTGTGCAGTGGCTGCGTGAGATCGGCGTCCGCCCAACCGGCGGCAGGTTTGCCATTGCTTTGCCGGTAGCGCAAGCCCACGTGCCATTTGCCGACCATACCAGTGCGATACCCCACGTCGCGCAACATGGTCGCTATTGTGGGACGATCCGCTTCAATCAAGGGATCGCCCTGTGCGCCAAAGAGCACCCACCATTTCATCCGACTGCGCCACGGGTAACGACCGGTGAGCAATCCATAACGCGTGGGCGTGCAGCGGCTGGACGGCGTGTGCGCGTCGGTGAAACGCACACCCATGCGCGCGAGTCGCTCCATCTGCGGCGTGTGCAGCTGCACGGCATCCGCGTTGCCAGTGAAATCCTGATACGCACTCGTGTCTCCCATGCCCATGTCATCGGCCATGAAGAAAATGATGTTGGGCTTAGGCACGGAATCGGCCGCAGGGAGCGTCAGCGCTCCGAGGAACAAGCTGAACAGGAACCGGATCATTTCGTTTTTAGTTTCTAGTGGACGATTTTAATTCTACTCCAGTAGGCGGCTTCGTAGGCCCATCCGGTCGCGCGGTTCTCTAGATCGATGGTCACGGTTTTGCCAGCGTGTTTGGTGAGGTCGATTTGAACCTGTTGCCACTTGGTGGCTTGAATGTCCTTGGCGAGCGCTTCAATGCCGTTGACCAACACCACCAATTTCCAGTCTCCTTTCGGGTGGTTGGTCACCTCCAGATGCAGAGTGGTCTTTTTGCCGGCCGGCACATTGAGCTTGCGGGAAAGCACGCAAGGCACAGTGCGGCTGCGTGGATGAGTGAGAAGCACGTTTTTGCGGCCGGCCCATGCGTTGCGTAAACCGGGCTGCATGTTGGGGCCGCCCCAGTTGCGCACTTTCCAGCCGGGAGCAAATGATGCGACTTCTGCAGGCAAATTTCTGGTGATGGCTGGATTCGTGATTGCCTTTTCACGGGATGCGGCGGTCTTCACTTGCGGCATTTTTGCGTCCACCTCGCGACGCCAGTCCTGCAGCATCTTCAACAATTTTTTGGTGGTCTCCGGTTGGGCCTTGGAGAGGTCGTTTTGTTCGCCGAGATCTTTTTCCAGATCAAACAATTGCACGTTTCCATTTTCGTAATACTCGAGCAGCTTGTAGTTGCCCAAGCGAATCGCGCCGCCGGGGCTTTGGTAGCCGTGATTGCTGTAGTGCGGAAAGTGCCAGTAGATCGGGCCGCGGTCGTGAGGCTTGCCCTTGAGGGCGGGCACAAAACTTTTGCCGTCCACATGTTGCTTGGGCAGTGCGGGGAGGTTGATCATTTCCAAAAGCGTCGGATAGAAATCGGTTCCGGTCACCATCGCATGCGAGAGGCTATTAGCCTTGGTCTGGCCGGGCCAATGGACAATCAACGGCACGCGAATGCCGCCCTCGTAGTTCCAGCCCTTGGCACCGCGCAGGGGGAGATTGGAGGAAGCAAACCGGCTATCGAGAACCCGGCGCGGATGATTAATGCCGCGATATTGGTTCGAGGCGGACATGCCGCCGTTGTCAGCCGTGAAGATGACGATGGTGTTTTCGGCGAGACCAAGTTCCTTGAGCTTGGCCCGAATGCGGCCGAGGCTTTGATCGGTGGCCTCCAACATGCCGGCAAACTCGACATTGTCCTGCACCTGCTTCACCCACCACACGCGCTTATCTTGGTGCAGTTGCAATCGGTCATCCTTCTCGAGCGCCTTCAGCTCGGCGGCGGTCAGCGGTGGGCCATCGGGGTTCGGTTCCAAAATATACTTAGGCCCCTTGGGCTTCGGCATGGCGGCGAGTTTTTTGCGGTACTTCGCTACGAGATCTTTGCGGCCCTGGATGGGATCGTGCACAGCAAAGTGCTCGAGGTGCACAAAGAACGGCCGATCCTTGTTGCGCTCAATGAAGTCGAGAGCAGCATCGGTGAGCTTGTCCGTGTAGTAGTCGCCCTTTTTGGCGGGCAGTGTCTTGGCGTACTGCGGCGAGAAGGGATGGAAGTAGGAGCGCACCCAACCGGTGATGGCTTCGTCAAATCCGTAGGTCTTGGGGTTGACCCGCAAGTGCGCCTTGCCATAGTTGGCAGTGGAGTATCCATGTTTCTTTAGTGTCTCGGCCAGCGTGATTTCCGCATCCGGCAGGAACATCAATTTCTTGGCGCTGTGCAGCTTTTCAAAGGCCCGCTCCGGCCGGCCGCCGAGCCATTCGGTGAGGTCCGTGCGCGCCGGATATTTGCCGGTCAAAATACTGGCCCGACTCGGCGAACAAACATGGCAGGTCGAGTAGGCGTTATCAAACCGCATCCCTTCCTTGGCCAGTTTATCGATGTGCGGCGTTTCGTGAAACGTGCTGCCGTAGCAGCCCACATCACTCCAGCCGAGGTCATCGACGAGAAAGAAAACGATATTGGGCGGCTTGGCGTGGAGGCCGAGTGCAAGGAAGAAAAAAGCGATAGTGATAAAAGCTCGGTTCATTTTTTGGTTTTTAGATCTACGGACTTGGAGGGCGCCTCACGTGCTGCCGGCGTCTCGCCGGCAGAACTAAATGCAATCTTCCGCCAATGGCCTGCCGGCGAGACGCCGGCAGCACGTAGCATCCTCAATCCAAATTTTGCAGCATCTCTTCCTTGGTTGGCGTCTTCGAGGGCACGCCGTCCTTGGGAATTTTTACTTTGGCCGTCCAAAGGATCGCGTTGAGCATCAGTTTGCGATTGTCATCATTCTGCCAATTCATGTGCACGTGACCGCCGGTGAACCCAAAGCCGCGGCCACCATCGGCCCGCTCGTAGGCCCATGCCACATGCTGTGTCTCGCCATTGGCTACCGCCTTGCGCACGGTGGGATTGCCGCTGCGGGCACCATCACGCCGCCGCAACGTCGAGGCCGGCGGCACGTCCGTCAGGATCGGTGTCACGTCTTTGAGATCTTTCACGAAACGCATGTGATAATACCACTCGTCATTCACGCTGAACGGCTTCACGCCATTCCAAATCTCGTGCTTGCGCGGCTTGAACTTCGGGACCCAATGCGGGTTCACACTCCAGAACAAATCACAAANCCCGCCCATCCACTCGAGAAACTTTTTGCCCGGCTCACCCTTCACCGCCTCCGTCGCCCAATGAATCATCACNACGCCCTTNCCCNTNTTCATNAGNGCATCAAANTCCTTGAGNTTCNGNTTCANCACATGCCCGCCATGNCCNGTGCANAANATCACNATNNTGNNNGCATCNTCNANNACNGATNCATCCTTNGGATANCCNANATCCTTNANCACNACNGNCTCCACCGGCAGNCCNGATNCATTNAGCGCCTTGGCCAGCANCATGTTCCCCGCNCGATGCTCATGCGCCAANCGNCCATGACTCGGNTTGCCNGANATAAACACCACCTTGGCCTTGTCNGCCGCNTCGACTNGCCGCACCNGACAANAGNCCGGCCAGNACACANAGATTTCANNATCAGTTTTTTCATTTTAAATTTAGTCTACCTTCCATGGCCAAGGTTTCACGCGGGCGCGCACGGCCCATTTTTCCCATTTCTCGGCGAGGGCCTTGACCTTGTCCGGATATTTCTTGGCGAGGTCGTTTTGTTCGCTGCGGTCGATCTCCATGTCGTAAAGCTGCCACGGGTGCAGCTTGGCGTTGCGGCCGGAATCGCCGTAGCGCACAAGCTTCCATTTGCCGTCGCGGACAGCGCCGTTGAGGTGATGGTCGAAATAGAGCGCATCCTTGCGCCCCAGCTTCTTGCCATGAAACGCGGGTCGCAGACTGACGCCTTCCAGCGGTTGAATCTTGTGCCCACCGAACTCCTTGGGGTGTTCCACGCCTGCAACGTCGAGGCAGGTGGCCATGAGGTCGATGAGGTGGCCGGGCTGGTGATCCAGCTTGCCGTTCCGTGAAGCGTCTATTCCCTTTGGCCAAAAGGCGATGAGGGGTGTGGAAATGCCTCCCTCGTGAGCGAAATGCTTGTACTCCCGAAAGGGCGTGTTGGAAACGTTGGCCCAGCCGCGTGAAACCCCGGTGAAGGAGTCGGCGGGGCCGGCCATGACGTCGGGCCCATTGCGCACGGGGCGTCCGTCGCGGGTTTGCATGGGAGGCCAAATCTTGGTTTGCAAGCCGTCCTTGCCCAGCGGTTTGTAGTCAGTCCGATAGGGTCGCTTGGACTTGTAGCGCCCGAACCCCTCGGCGCAGGCCCCGTTGTCCTGCAGGTAGAAAACCAAGGTGTTGTCGAGGGTGCCTTGGCGCTTGAACTCGGCCACCACCCGACCGATGCCCTGGTCCATGTTGTCGATCATGGCGGCGTAGACTTCCATGTTGCGGATTTCCCACTCCTTGTTGGACGCCTTTGCCCAATCGTCGGGTCTGTGGGAAAGCTTCACGCTCTTTTTCCCCAGCCCCATCTCCTTGACTCGCTTGAAACGAGCCGCACGCACGGGATCATAGCCCTCGTCGTACTTGCCCTTGTACTTGGCGATATCCTCGGGGAGGGCATGCATCGGCCAATGAGCCGTGGTGTAGGACAAGTAAAGAAAGACCGGTTTGTCTGGCGACTCTTTCGCGTGTTGCTTGAGAAAAGTGACTGCGTTGTCGCTGATGGCGTCGGTGTAATAGTAGGTTTCGGGTTGGTATTCCTTGTCGTTCTCCGGGGTGATGAATTCGTTGCCCCGGCACAAGGTGGCGGGGTCGTAAAAACTGCCCGCTCCGATAATGGTGCCGTAGAATTTCTCGAAGCCTCGCTGCAAGGGCCAGTTGTCCTTGGGACCCTGTGGGCGGACGTGCCGCGTGACGTGCCACTTGCCGCTCATGTAGCGACGATACCCGCCGGTTCCGAGGGCTTCCGCGATGGACACCACGTCGCGGCCCAGTTCGCCCCGGTAGCCGGGTAATTTGCTGTCGCCGGTCATCAAGCCGATGCCTGCTTGGTGCTGGTACATGCCCGATAGGAGAGAGGCCCGCGTAGGGCAGCAACGAGCGGTGTTGTAAAACTGGGTAAAACGGAGACCGTTGGCCGCCAGTTTGTCCAGAGTGGGTGTCTGGATCTCGCCTCCGTAGCAACCGAGGTCGGAGAATCCCATGTCGTCCCCCATTATGATCACCACGTTGGGTGGCTTGGCCTGCAACGAGAAGGTGACGGTTAAAATGGAAACGAGGAAGAGACAGAAGGCTTTCATCAGGAGGAGAATCATTTCCATGCGAGCGTAAAGAGACAAGCAAAGATTAGGTTGTGGAGGGAAGAAATCGCTCCGCCTCTTCATACCCTTGCCAACCAATGACTTTGCATTAAGTTATGGAAATGAGTGCGAAAGCTTCACGTCGGGTCACATGGCCCAACGGACAAGTCAAGGAGACTGGTTCGTTCAAGAAAGGCAAGCGCTCCGGTGTCTGGAAGACCTGGCGGGAAAACGGCGACAAGCGGCAGGAATGTCGATACCGGGAAGGCAAACTGGACGGGCTCGAGACCTTTTGGTACGCGGATGGCTGGAAACGCCAAACCAACTGGAAGGAAGGGAAGAAAGACGGGCTCGAGATCGCGTGGCACGAAACCGGACAAAAGAAAGAGGAAGGCCGATACAAAGACGGCCAACAGGACGGCCTCTGGGAATCGTGGCACCGCAACGGACAAAAGCGTTGGACCCACCACTATGCAAAAGGGGAAATGCACGGGGAGTGGATATGGTGGAACCGCAAAGGCGTGGAAACCGGACGACAAGTATGGGAACACGGGGAAGTGGTCGGATCGGTGTTGCTGACTTGAGGAAGAAAAGAGAAAAGGCTCGAGTGCCTTTGCGCAAAACTGCCGATGACCTCTTAATCGTCACTCAACCCATGCTTTTCTTTGTCCTTTGACTTTTGATTCCCCACACGCAATTTCGACGATTAGTCGCCTTCCCGTGAAGATCGCCAGCCAAAGAATCGTGAAAATCGCCGCCCTCGGGGCCTGCCTCGGGTCTTTCGTATTCGCTGGAAGCGCTTGGGCGAAGGATGGTTTTTCTTCGCCTTTGGACAGGAAGCAGGTGGAACGCATCGACCGGTTGGTGGAAAAAAGGCTGCAAAACATCAAGCAAGCGCCTCACGAGCTCGCTTCGCAGGAGGTCTTGCTGCGCCGTCTGTACCTCCAGATAATTGGACGTAACCCGACGGTTCGCGAATTCGAGGACTACGTGGGCACCTCGCCGGACGGCAAAAGCTCCTTTGACGGGCTCGACCCCGAGCAAAGAAAAAGGGCCCTCATCGACCGGCTCCTGCAGTCGCGGGAATACGGCATGAGCGAGTTCAACTTCTGGAGCGAGATGAAGAACGAGCCGGACAACCAGAACATGAAATTGTTCTACTTCTGGGCCTGGTTAAAGAAGCAGCTCAACGACGACCTTCCCTTCGACCAAATGGTTTTCAAGATGATGACCGAGACCGGCAACGTGTTCGAGGGCGACGGCGTGGCTCGCGAGTTCCGCCAGAACGGCAACTTCGCGAACTGGTTCGCCGACGTCATGTTGTACTTCAACGGGGCCCACGTTACTTGCGCCCAGTGCCACGACCATCCCTTCGACAGCTACAACCAACGGCAATACTACGAAATGACCGCCTTCCTGCGCAACGATGGCCACCCAAGGGAGAACCTTCCCGACAAGCTCCCCATCAACGGGGTGGACATGGGGAAAATCAGGAAACTCATCACGCAGGAAAAGGACCTCGACGACCGCACCGCCGCCCTCGTCAATCGCTTCGCCTTCTGGTTTTCGAAGTGGGCTCAGCCCGAGAAATCGACCAAGGCGGGGGTGGATCGTTTACCGAAGGACTTTTTCTCGGAAGAGGCCAAAGGCGAACCCGGCGAACTAGTACGGGCAAAGGTCCTCTACGGCAAGCAGCCCGACCTCCGCTTTCCCGCCCCGGCGCTTGGAGAAAGCAAGAGAGGAGGCAAGAAGATACCAACCGAAGAATGGTCGAGCAACGACTCGCGGGTCGCGTTCGCCGAATGGCTGACCTCCAAGGACAACCCTCGCTTCACCTTGGTACTAGCCAATCGCCTGTGGAAGAAAACCTTCGGCATGGGATTGTTCGAACCGGCCAACAAGGTGAAGGAAGGCAAAACCTCGCCCTCGGACCCGGAGTTGATGCAGGCTCTCATCGAGCTCGTTCAACAAAAGGATTTCAAGCTCAAGGAAATCTACCGGGTGCTCTACAACACCAAGCTGTTCGCCCGCCAGTCCAGTAGCCAGAGCGTCGCCTTCTCCATGGACATGGGGTTTCCCGGACCTATTTCCCGCAGGGTGTCGGCCGAGCAAACCTGGGACAACCTCATGGTGCTGCGCAACGAGTTGGTGGGGGAATTCGACGGCGAGCCCAAGCCCGATCATCCCTCGCGTCTCCATCCCTACAAGGCTTATTACGAGAAAGGATATCTCCAATTCAACCAAGAGCAATTGACCGAGTACGTCCTGGAAGTCGGGCGCGAAGCGAAGCGAGCCGGCGTGAGCGCCCTCGAGTACGAGAACAAGCGCCACGGTCACGGCGGCGTTCGGGGCGCCATACCCTCCGCCTACGTCCAGGCAAACGAGGAAACCCTCAACCTCAACGGCATTGAATATAAATTCCTGCGAGCGAGCGAGCTGCGGGTACCCGCCAGGATCGATCATTTCCTGGCCCACTTCGGCCAGTCCACGCGCAAGGAATTATTCGGCAGCGTGCGAGAAGCCTCCTCCACCCAAGCCCTGCTCATGATGAACTGGGTGGAGAAAAACCTCTTCTCCGAGGAAAGTGGCATCCTCCACACCGTGTCCAAGCGCGAAGGAGACGAAAAAATAATGACCCTCTTCAAGGGCGTCCTCGCCCGCTTGCCAACCGACAAGGAAATGGGCGCGATGCGGGAACTGGTGAAAACGTCGGGCAAGTTCGCCTACCGCGACCTCCTCTGGGTACTGGTCAACTCGAACGAATTCAGGACCTTGCGCTAATAAGGAAAACCATCATGGGCACGCGAAGAAATTTCTTGAGACAAGGCGCCGGAATCGGGCTCGGCGCGCTTGGGCTCTCCGCCGCGCCTACCCTGGCCGAACAGACCGACTCCTCTACCTTGTTCCTGAAACGTCCCAAGGCGAAAAAGATCATATACCTCTTCGTGGACGGTGGCCTCAGCCAAATCGACAGCTTCGACCCCAAGCCTAAAATGAGAGACGTCATGATGGACACCAAGGTGATCGACACCAAGATCGATGGCGTCCAATACGGTCACTACTTTCCGCAGTTGGCCGCGAACCTCGAGAAGTACTGCCTCGTTCGCACCATGTCCACCGGCACCGCCTCCCATGGCACCGGCGTGTACGTCACACACCGCAATTACCGGCCCGGCACCGCCAACCATCCCCCCATCGGAGCATGGGTGTCCAAGATGCTGCCCACGCTCAACGAGAACCTTCCGAAAACCGTTGCCATCCACGAACGCAGCCAAGGACTCGGTTCTTCCGGCGGCTTCTTTGGGGCCAAACACGCAGCCACCACCATACCGGTCGCCGCCAACGGCCTACCCGCCGGCCGGCAACTAAGCGACGTCTCCGACGAACGCGCCGCCGGTCGACTCAAGGCCTTGAAAACCTTGAACGAGGAATTCTACCGTATCAACCAGTCCAACTTCGTGAAGGACCACCTCGACGTTCTCGACAATACCTTGTCCCTTCTCCGCAGCCCCGATTTCTCCGCCTTCGACCTTTCCAAGGAAACCGACCAGACCCTCGCCCGGTACGGCGACAGCAAACTGGGCCGCGGCCTACTCCTGGCCCGCAGGCTGATCGAGAACGACGTGCGCTTCGTGGAAGTGACCACTTCCGGTTGGGATCACCACGACAACGTCATGGATGAAATGTCCAAGATGGGCCCCATGCTCGACCGGGCCTTGGCCGCCCTGATCAATGACCTCGACGCCTCGGGCCTACTCGAGGAGACCTTGGTCGTGGTCACCACCGAGTTCGGACGACAAAACCACGTAAGTGGGAAAGCGGGACGCGACCATGGCCCTGGAGGTTACTGCCAAATCCTGGCCGGCGGCGGAACCAAGAAAGGCTTTGTGTACGGCAAGACGATGGAGGACGCGCAAGGGGTGCGGGACAAGAAGGACAAGGTGTCGCCGGAAGACTTTTTCGTAACCATGGCCTACGCCCTTGGTCTCGATTACAACAAGAAGTACCTCAGCCTGGACAAGCGCGAGTTCGCCATGAACAACGAAGGCAAAGGCAAACCGGTCACCGCCCTGTTTCAGACGACCTGAAGCAAGGTCATTGGCCTTGCCACCTAAAAACCTCGTAAAAAAACGATTCCTAACTTGCGACCCGGGCTTTTCTGCTAAAGCTAGATCGGGTAGTGGAAGCTGTAATAAAGAACAATCGCGCGCGAATCGCCGTTTTAGCAGCTTTCCTAGGAGCCCAATTCGCGGCGGCCGAGCCGGCGGAGGATGCCCAGGCAGCGTTCGACCAAGGCGAGTACAACGCCACCGTTGGTCACGTCGTCGAGGCGATCAAGGAGAACGGCTGGAAGGGCGAACTCCACGTTCTCCATATGCAAGCCCTCATGGCCCAAGGGAAATACAAGGAAGCCCTCGCAGCCACGGAAGCCGCCTTGAAGACCGTCAATCGCGGGGTCAAGGTGCGCCTCGTCGCGGAAGAAGTGTTCCGCTACAACGGAGATAACGAAAGAGCCGACCTCGTCCTGCGGGAAATCTTCCAGTTGGCCAATTCCCGGATGTGGGCGTATCGCAATGCCCCCGACTTGGTGGCCCTTGGGCGTACCGCCCTCAAGCTGGGCGATGACCCCAAGCTGATCCTGGACAAGCTTTACAAGGAAGCGAGGACGCATGACGCCGATTACGTCGGCATTCCCTTGGCCATCGGCGACCTTGCCTTGTCCAAGAACGATTACGAACTGGCCGGACGCACCTTCCAGCTGGCCCTCAAGAAACATCCCGGCAACGCCGAGTTGCACTACGGTGTGGCCCGCGCCTTCGCCCCCTCCGACCTGGAGGTCATGCTGGCTCACCTGGGAGCCGCCCTCGAAAGCAACCCCAACCATGCGCCTTCGCGCTTGCTGTTGGCAAACACCTTGATCGACAGAGAGGCCTACGACGAGGCCGAGGAAGAACTGGCCAAGATCCTGGAGGTGAACCCGAAACATGCCGAGGCCTGGGCCTATCGCAGCATAATCGCTCATTTGCAGGAAAAGAAGAAGGGGGAGCAGGAGGCCCGCTCCATCGCCTTGGCTCACTGGAAGGACAACCCGAGGATCGACTACCTGATCGGCCGCAAGTTATCGCAACGATACCGTTTCGCCGAGGGCGCCGAGCACCAAAGAAAAGCACTCGCATTCAAGCCCGGCTTTCAGGCGGCCCAAGTGCAACTGGCTCAAGATCTCCTGCGTCTCGGCGAGGAAGAGGAAGGCTGGAAGCTCGCGCAGGCCGCCCGCGAAGCGGATGGCTACGACGTCGCCACCTTCAACTTGGTCACTCTCAAGGACACGCTCGACAAGTACACCACAATAAGGAACGAACGCTTCGTCCTTCGAATGGCGCCTCACGAGGCGGCGGTTTACGGTAAACGCGCCTTGCGCTTGCTCGAGAAAGCCCATCGCTCATTGACCGAGAAATACGGGCTGGAACTGGACAAGCCGACGATTGTGGAAATTTTCGACAAGCAAAAGGATTTCGGGGTACGCACCTTCGGGATGCCGGAAAACCCCGGCTACCTCGGCGTCTGTTTCGGTTGCCTGATCACGGCGAACAGCCCCGCCACGCAAATGCCCGGGCCCGCCAATTGGGAGGCCGTGCTGTGGCACGAGTTTTGCCATACCGTGACCCTCGCCATGACGAAGAACAAGATGCCGCGCTGGCTCAGCGAAGGCATCAGCGTATACGAGGAGCGAGAGGCCAACCCGACCTGGGGCCAACGCATCAACCCGCTTTATCGGGAAATGATACTGGAGGGGGAACTCACCCCGGTCAGCCAATTGAGCGGCGCCTTCATGGCCCCGAAGTCCGGCCAGCACCTGCAGTTCGCCTACTACCAATCCTCGCTCGTGGTCGAGTATATCGTGGATCGGTTCGGCCACGAGGCGATCGTGACTCTTCTCGATAAACTGGGCCAAGGCGTAGAGATCAACGCCGCCCTCGCCGAGGTGGCGGAACCGATCGAGAAACTGGACAAGGCATTCGAGGCATTCGCCATGCAACGGGCAAAGTCGCTGGGGCCCGATCTCGACTGGGAAAAGCCCGACCCTGACAAACTGCAAGCGGCCCCTGAGCGGAAGGAAAGCGAACCGCCCAATTTCCACTTGCTCGGCCATCGGGCCAGACAACTCGTGAAGGAAGGCAAATGGGAGGAGGCCAAGCCGATCTGCGAGGAACTCATCCGTCTTTGCCCCGATCGCGTGGACGGCGATGCAAACCCCTACTTCCTGCTCGCGACCTGCCATCGCGAGCTCGAGGAATTCACCAAGGAACGCGAAGTCCTCGAGGTCTTGGCATGGATTAGCAACGACGCCTACGACGTCTACCTACGACTCATTGAACTAGGCGAGNAAGCGGAGGACTGGGAAGCGGTGCGGACCAACGCCGAACGCTGCCTCGCCGTAAACCCTCTCCTCCCNCGCCCTTATCGACACCTCGCCTTGGTGGCCGAAANCCAAGGTCGCGACNACGCTGCCGTGGAATCCTGGGAGACCGTCCTCAAACTGGATCCCGAGGATCCCGCCGAGGCGCATTTCCACTTGGCCCGCCTGCTCAAGCCAAACGAGCAAGACAAAGCCAAACGCCACCTGCTGATGGCCTTGGAGGAAGCGCCTCGCTTTCGCCAAGCCCATCGCCTACTCCTCGACTGGAAGCATGAAAATGAAAAAAAGTAGTCGTTACGCCTTGGCCATAGCCGGGGTTGCCGTCCTCGCCGCCGCGGCAGTCGTTTCATTGGCTCAATTCGGGCCCGCTCCTCCCTCCGTGGATCGCCGGGGGGTGCCTAACTGGGAAGTGGACAACGAGATGCCGCGCGACGTCTTCACCTTCGTGCGCATACGCTACGGAAGCTATGGAAGAAGAGGCGGCAAGTGGGCCACCGACTACCCCGACGCAGACCTCAACTTCTCCTATCGCCTCCAGGAAATGACCTCGCTCAAGGTACACCCGGAGGGAAAGGTCCTGGACCTCACCGATCCCGAGCTCTTCGACTACCCTTTCGCCTACTTGGCGGAACCGGGCGACATGTGGCTCTCCGAGGAAGAGGTGAAGTCTCTCCGCAAATGGTTGCTCAACGGAGGATTCCTGATGGTGGACGATTTCTGGGGTGGCGACGAGTACGACAATTTCGCCCACGAGATGAAAAGAGTCTTTCCCAAGCGGGAAGCGGTGGATCTCCCGATCGAACATCCCGTGTTCCACACCGTGTTCGACCTACAGGAGAAACCGCAACTGCCCAGCATCGGGATTGCCATGAACGGCTGGGAGTACGAGCCCCGACCAGGCCCCGACAACGGCAGCGAAGTACACTACCGGGCGATCCACGACGACGAGGAACGCATCATGGTCTTCATTTGCCACAACACCGACCTCGGCGACGGCTGGGAACGGGAAGGCGAAAACCAGGAATACTTTCGAAATTACTCGGAACCCAAAGCCTATCCTATGGGCATCAACATAATATTCTACGCGATGACGCATTGATGAAAACCAAGAACGCAACCGAAGCCAAAACCCTCAAGCAGCTGATCGACGGCTATGCCAAGATACGCGCCGAGCTAAGCAAGACGATCGTAGGCCAAAACGAGGTCATCGAACAACTCTTGATCTCCCTGTTTGCAGGGGGGCATTGCCTCATCACCGGCGCCCCCGGATTGGCCAAGACCTTGCTCGTCAAGACCATCTCCCAAATCTTGAACTTGGAGTTCTCGAGGATTCAATTCACTCCCGACCTTATGCCGGCCGACATTACGGGCACGGAGGTCCTGACCGAGTCCGGCAGGACCCGAAAGCTCAACTTCGTGCCGGGTCCCGTCTTCGCCAACATGGTACTGGCGGATGAAATCAACCGGACCCCACCAAAGACTCAGGCCGCTCTCCTCGAGGCCATGCAGGAACACCAGGTCACGGCCGCCGGCCAACGCCACCCGCTACCCGAACCCTTCTTCGTCCTGGCCACCCAGAACCCGATCGAGATGGAAGGCACCTACCCTCTCCCCGAGGCCCAGCTCGACCGCTTCATGTTCAACGTCGTGATCGACTACCTGCCCGAGGACGACGAAGTGGCAGTGGTCCAGCAAACCACTGCCGAGCCCGCCAAGCCCGGCAAACCCATCTTCACCGCCAAGGCCATGCTGAAATTCATCGCCCTCGTCCGCAAAGTTCCCGTGGCCGAGGACGTCAGCCGCTACGCCGTCCGCCTCGCCGCCGCCAGTCGCCCTCTACAGGAAAATTCGCTCGAGTACGTCGACAAGTGGGTCAACTGGGGAGCCGGCCTTCGCGCCGCCCAGTTCCTCGTCCTCGGGGCCAAGGCGCGAGCCCTTCTGCTCGGCGCCACCCACGTAACGGTCGAAGACGTGCAGGCCCTCGCCTCTCCCGTCCTGCGACACCGCATCCTGGTAAACTATCGGGCCGAGGCGGAAGGCATCACCACGGAAAAAGTAATCGAGCATTTGCTGGAGACCATACCCTCAGAAATCAAGTAAGCCCATGCCGTCCGTGATCCAAGCCTCGCCGAGGCGCGCCCAGCTGATCGACACCCGGGCCCTGATGCAAATCCGCAGTCTCGAGCTGCGGGCCCGGATCATCGCCCAAGGTTTCTGGAGTGGCATACACCGCAGTCCCTACCATGGCTTCTCGGCGGAGTTCACGGAATACCGCCAATACTCACCGGGTGACGACCCGCGCTACCTCGACTGGCGTCTCTACGCGCGGTCCGATCGCTACTATATAAAGAAATTCGAGGACGAGACCAACCTGAGTTGCCACCTCCTGCTGGACCAAAGCCGCTCCATGAGCTACGGGTCTCTCGACTGGACGAAAGCCGACTACGCCCACACCCTCGCCGCCACCCTCGCCTACTTCCTCTTCCAACAAGGCGACGCCGTGGGCTTGCTCAGCTTCGAGGAAAACGTCCGCGACTACCTGCCCGCCCGCAACCGTCCCGGGCACCTGCGTCAGCTCATGCTCTCCCTCGAGAAACCCACCGCGGGAAAATCGACGGACCTGACCAAGCCGTTGCAACGCATCGTCGAGTTGGTCAGCAAGCGAGGCCTCATGGTACTGGTTTCCGATTTGCTCGCCCCGGTGGAAGAACTGGAAAACCAGATCGCCCAATTAACCGCCAGTGGGCACGAGGTGATCGTCATTCGGATCCTCGACCCGCGGGAAGTGGACTTCGACTTCGAGGACGCTCTCCTGTTTCATGACGCCGAGACCGAAAAGGATTTCTTCATCGACCCGGGAGCGGCTCGCAAGAAGTACCTGCAACGCTTCGAAGAACATGGAAGCGTGGTGCTTTCGCTTTGCCGGAAGCTGGGGGCCCAATTCCTCTCCGTCACGACGGACCAACCACTGGAACGGGTCCTCTCCGACTTCCTTCGCCAGCGCCAAAGTCGCGGCAAGACGATCCGCCGACGCGAGAACCGATGAGCTTCCTCACGCCATTGTTCCTCCTCGGTGGTCTCGCCATCGCCGGCCCCATACTGTTTCACCTCATCCGTCGCAACACCCGTGAGCGCTTCACCTTCAGCTCGCTCATGTTTCTCAGTCCGGAACCTCCCAAGGTGACGCGCAAAAGCCGCCTGGAAGACATCCTTCTCTTACTCGCTCGCTGCGCCTTGCTCGCCTTGCTCGCCCTCGCCTTCGCTCGTCCCTTCTTCCAACGAGAATCCTTTGCCGCGGTCAACGCCAGCGACTTGCGCAGAACCGTCATCCTGATCGACGCCAGCGCCAGCATGCAACGAGACGGACTGTGGGAAAAGGCCAAGGCCAAGGCCCTTGCCCGTCTCGATGAGACCAAACCCTCGGAATCCCTCGCCATTCTTGCCTTCGGGGACAAGGTGAAGCCCCTGCTTAGCTTCGAACAGTGGAACGACGCTCCAATGGCCAATCGCCACGCCCTTGGCCTCGAAATCATCAATGACCCGGACTTGAAGCCCGGTTGGGAAGGCACCCACTTGGGAAACGCGATCCTGACCGCTGCCGAATGGCTCGACGAGATCGAAGTGGCGGCCCCGAAGCGAATCATCGTGTTGACGGACCGCCAGGAAGGAAGCCGACTGGACGGACTGCAAGGACACGAATGGCCGCAGGACGTGGAAGTAGTCATCGAGACCGTGTTGCCCGACTCGATGGGTAATGCCGGACTCCACTTCGCGCCCGAAAGCGAGAGCGAAGACAATGCGACCAGGCGTTTACGGATGCGCGTGTCCAACAGCAAGGACGCCACCAAGGAAAAATTCCAGTTGGCCTGGGTCAAGACAAGCGATGCCAATGCCACCGGGGGCAACCCCGTCTCCCTTTACCTGCCCGCCGGCCGAACCAAGACGGTGAACGCTCCCCCACGCCCTATTGGCGGCGACTGGCAGCTACGCCTGCTCGGCGACGAAGAATCCTTCGACGACCAAGTTTTCCTCGTCCCCGAGTCGCCCGACGTGGCGCGGATTCATTACGTGGGAAAAGAAAAGAGCGACGAGGTGGAAGGCATGCGTTTCTTTCTCCAGCGCGCCTTTTCGGAAACTCGTCTCCAGAAAGTCGAGTTGCTAGCCCACTCGTCCGGAGAGGTGAAAGGCAAACTGAACCATCCCGACGATCGCATGCTCATCGTGACGGAGAACCTCGCGGGAGCGAGCCTCGCCGAGGCGCGCGCTTTCTGCGAGTCCGGTCATCCCGTGCTCCTCGTACTCAAGGACAATGAGCTCGGGGCCACCTTGTCCGCCTTGGCGGCATCGGGCCCGGTTCCCGTTACGGAAGCCAAGGTCAAGGAGTACGCCCTGCTCGCGGAGATGGATTTCGAGCACCCCCTGCTTGCTCCCTTCAATGACCCGCGGTACAGCGACTTCACCAAGATACACTTTTGGAAGCACCGGGTGCTGGATGCCGGAAGAATCCCCGGCGCCCGTGTCCTCGGCCGCTTCGACGACGGTTCTCCCGCCCTGCTCGACTTGCCCTTGGGCCGCGGCAACCTACTCGTTCTGACCTCCGGCTGGCACCCCGACGACAGCGAACTCGCGCGCTCCAGCAAATTCGTGCCACTCCTCTACTCCATCATGGCAATGGGACGGTCGACCGAGCCCGTGAAGGCCGCCAACCTGATGGGGCGTCCCATCTCATTGCCCGCTGCCGGCGAGACCGACACCAAGGTGACGGGACCTTCCGGTGAAGTCGAGTTGAGTGAAACAGGCGGTTTCTTCCATGCCAAGGAACCCGGCCTGTACACTCTCGAGACGGCTGCCTCCTCCACTTCCTTCGCCGTGAACCTGCAACCCACGGAAAGCCGCACCTCCCTTTTACCCGAGGAGCGTATCGCCGGACTGAACCTACCCCTTGGGCCGCCAAGCGAGGAAGCCTCGATCGAGGATAGCGAAAGCATGCAAATCCTAATGGCCGAGGAACTGGAAAATGAACAAAAAACTTGGCGTTGGTTCATCATGGGGGCGATATTATTGGCAATTTTGGAAACTTGGCTGGGAGGGCGGACTTGGCGAAGGCCTGCCGCCGTCAGTGAAACAGGAGAAGCGACATGACGAAACTGAAACCTTACCTTGAACCCGTGATCAAACGGCAGCGGCTGTGGCGAAAATGGCTCGCGCTCGCTTGGTTTTGGGGACTGCTTGCCGCCGGCGCAGGCCTCGTCGCCCTACTCGCGAAGGATCATGCGGGGTGGTCCGGGGAAGCCATTGGGAACGCCCTTCTTTTGTTGCTCGTAGCAGGCACCATTGGGATCTGGCTATTCCACTACCGGAAGGAAAGCGTCGACTACCGGCAAGTGGCCCGGGACATCGAGGAAAAGCACCCCGAACTACACGCCACCCTCCTTACCGCAGTCGAGCAAAAGCCCGATCCGAAAACGGGAGAATTCAACTTTCTCCAGGAACGCGTGATTGACAAGGCGGCCAAGGCTTTCATCAAGACCAGTTTCGCCAACGCCACGCCTCGCAAGGAAATCAACGTCCTGCGGTTTTGCTCCTGCTGCATCCTGGTGTTCGTGTGTTTCGCCACCCTCCAGCTCAGGGAGCTCCCCGTTGCCACGGGGCTCGAGGCAGCCGAAGAAACCGATGACGAAACGGCCGAAGAAGAAGACGAATCCCCGCAGGGGCCCATTGCCCAACTCGAAAAGGTGGAACCAGGCAACACCGAGATCGAGCGTGGCGGGCGCTTGCCCGTGATGGCTCATTTCAAAAACGGTCTCCCCGAGAAGGTCTACGCGGTGGTCACTCCGCGAGATGGCGCATCTCGACGCATCCCGCTGACGCAACCTCTCAACGACCCCATATTCGGCGGCACTTTGCCCAATTTCGACGGGCCCTACGAATACTGGGTGGAGCATGATGGTCAAAGGTCGGAGTCCTTCTCCGTGGAAGTATTCGAGCATCCCGAGTTGGTCCAGGCCGACGCCACCCTCGATTATCCCGAATACACGGGAATCCCCAAGCGCAAGGTGGAGGACGTGCGGCGACTCACCGTCATCGAGGGCACCTCTCTTTCCTACCAGTTCCAACTCAACAAGCCGGTCGCCTCCGCCCGCCTGATCGGCAAAGNNGAAGAATCCGTGGAACTAAAGGTTTTTTCCGACAAACCACTCGCCGAACTNCCTCCTANGATCTTGGCGAAAACACGGAAGTGGAAACTGGAACTNACCGACGCCGCCGGCCGATCCAACCGTATATCCTCTCGCTTGGAAATCATCGTCTANCCCAACAAGCCACCGAAAATCAGTATNAAGAGCCCGCGCGGAGACCANCAGGTCTCCCCCCTNGAGGAAATCAGTTTCGGAGCCGAGATCGAGGACGATTTCGGCATCACCGCGCAAGGGCTTTCCTACAATCTCAACGGCGGAGAACTTCAGGAGATCGCGATCCCCATGGACCAGGAAGCCTCGCAAAACCTGAAATCGTACGCCGCTTTCTTGCTCGCCCTCGAGGAACTCGCCCTGGATCCCGGGCAGCTCGTAAGCTGGTTCTTTTGGGCCGACGACGTCGGACCCGACGGCCAAACTCGTCGCGCTTACGGCGACATGTTCTTCGCCGAGGTCAGGCCTTTCGAGGAAATATTCCGCCAAGGCGAACCCACCGAGGGGGAAGAAGGTGAATCAAACCCCGAACTGAGCAAAAAAGCGGAGGAGTTGATCAAGCTCCAAAAGCAAATCATCAACGCCACCTGGAAACTGCGCCGCGAACCCTCCACTTTGCCCAAGGACGGACCCATCATCCTGGAAAGCCAGTACCAAGCGCTTGAAATGACCAACGAGTTGCTCGACCTCGCGGAAGACGAGGAAGCCAAGGACTTCATCGAGGACGCCGCCGCCCATATGGAAAAAGCCGTCGCCCACCTTACCGGCGCCACCGACGACCAAGAGGAGCTCATGCCCGCTCTAGCCGCGGAACAAGCTGCCTACCAAGCCTTGCTCGGCCTGCTCGCGCATGAATTCGAGGTCAGCCAAAGCAAAGGTCAAGGACAGCCCAGCGAGCAAAGCAAAAGTGAAAGGTCGCAAAGCCAGCTCGACCAGCTGGACCTGAAAGAGCAGGAGGACCGCTACGAGACAGAGAGCGAAGCCAAGATCCTGCAAGATCCCAAGCAGCGAGAACAACTACAGGTACTGAGCCGACTCAAGGAACTGGCCCAGCGGCAAGAAGACCTCAATGAAAAGTTGAAGGAAGTGGAGAATGCTCTCAGAGCCGCGGAAGACCCGGAGGAAATCGAGGAACTCGAACGGCAACTGCAACGTCTCCGCGACGAACAACGCCAAAACCTCGCGGATCTCGATGAGCTGAATCAGCGGATGGAGAAACCGGAAAACCGCGCCGACATGGCGGAAGAACGAAAACAGCTCGAGGAAACACGCCGGGAAATGACCAAGGCATCCGAACAACTGGAAAAAGGAGAAGTGTCCAAGGCCATCGCCTCCGGCACTCGCGCCGAAAAGGAACTCGAAGAAATGCGGGACGCGTTGCGGGAAGAAACCTCCAGCCAATTCTCCGAGCAAATGCGCGACATGCGCCGCGAAGCGCGGGAGCTTTCGCAAAACCAAGAGGAGATTGGACAGGAACTCGCCGCGGAGGAAGCGAAGGACAAACCACTTTCATTGGAGGAGGGCGAAGGTGAGAAAGAGATCGTGGAAAAGCTCGAACGACAACAAGACAAGCTCAACAATCTCCTCGACGAGGTAAAGGAAGTGGTCGAGCAATCCGAACTCTCCGAACCACTGCTCAACAGAAAACTCTACGACACCTTTCGCCAAGCTCACCAGGAACAACCCGAGAAATCTCTCGACGCCGCATCCAAGCTTCTTCGCGAAGAGGAAGAGGCGCTCGGAGACTATCCTTTTCTCCGCAACCTGCAGGAACTCATCGAAGGCGAACCCGAACAACAAGAGTTCATCGATCGCCTCCGTGAAGGTGATTTCAAGAAAGCCACCAAGGCGCTCAGCGACCAGTCTCAGCGCAAGCTCGACAACCTCAAGGAAGGCGTCGAGGAAGCCGCCGAAAGCGTACTTGGCAACGAGGCCGAAGCCCTCAAGTTCGCCGAAAGAGCCCTGAGCGAACTGGCTCAAGCCTTGGAAAACGAAAGGAATGCCGCCCAAGGTCAACCCGCTGGAGAGGGTGAACAAGACGCCCAACCGGAAGGTGAGCAACCGGGCGAACAACCGGGACAACAGCCAGGTCAACAACCCGGAGAGCAACCGGGCGAACAACCCGGAGAACAGCCGGGACAGCAACCCGGTCAACAACCCGGAGAGCAGCCGGGCGAACAACCCGGTCAAGAACCGGGTGAACAGCCAGGTCAACAACCCGGCGAACAACCGGGACAACAACCGGGGCAGCAGCCTGGTGAACAGCCAGGTCAGCAACCCGGACAGCAACCCGGACAACAACCAGGTCAGCAACCTGGACAACAGCCCGGCGAGTCACAAGAGGGCCAGCCCCCCTCGGATCAGCTAAGCTTCCTGCAGGCGGGCGGATCTGAAAACGCCGGTGGCCTCAATCCGATAACCGGAGGCGAAAACCGAAAATGGACGGACCGTCTGCGCGACGTCGAGGAAGCCGTAGACCTGCCTGGCGTGAGTGATCGCGTGAAGCAAATCCGCGAGGAATTGAGCAAAATGCAACGGGAGTTCATTCGGCACAGCAAGGAACCGGAATGGGATCTCGTGGAAATGCAGATGATGAAACCGCTCGAGCAGTTGCGGAAATTATTGAAGGAGGAACTGTCGAAATTCCAGTCGGACAAATCACTTGCTCCCATAGACCGGGATCCCGTGCCCGACCAATTCGACGAACTCGTGCGCCGCTATTACCTGCGCCTTGGCAAAGGCGAGTAGCCTTCTGCACCGCGTCCGCCCCCATGATCGACAACCTTTACTTTTCCGCACAAGAGTGGGCCTTGCCTTTGGCGGCCATCCTGGTGACCTCCCTCGCCTTGGTGACTTGGGCGTATCACAAGGCGCCGGTCGACACCAAGATTAGGCGAATCTGCATCGGGTTGAAGGTCCTGGGCATCGCCTTGCTCCTGCTTTGCCTCTTCGAGCCAATGACCACCGAGGAACGAGCGAAGCCGGGAGCCAACGCGCTCGTTTTGGTCGCAGACACCAGCCAAGGCCTCAACCTTTTCGACGCCGGGGCCGACCAGTCGCGAGCCGCTGACCTGCAAGCCGCGCTCCAGACGAAAACCGATGGTTGGCAAGCCCGTTTGGCCGAAGACTTCCAGCTCAAGAGGTACCGTTTCGACTCGCGCCTCGCGAACTTGGACAATTTCGACAGCCTGGTATTCGAAGGCAACGCCTCCCGCCTCGGCGATACGCTCCGCACTCTTGCCCGACGCTACCAAGGTCAGCCCTTGGCAGGCATCGTGTTGTTCACCGACGGCGTGGCCACGGACCTCCAGGATGGCCTACCCTCGCTCGCCGGACTTCCTCCCATTTACCCCGTCGTCGTGGGCCAAGGCCCCCCCGAACGCGATTTGTCCATGAGCAAGGTGACCTCCAGTCAAACCGCGTTCGAAGACGCCCCCGTGACCATCATGGCGCAGGTGCGCGCCATCGGATGCCAAGGCGAGAAAGTCACGGCCACGCTCGAGCTGCTCGACGACAACGGCACGGTGGCTTCCGCAACCCAGGAACAAGACCTCACACCAACGGAAAACGACGACCTCCTGAGCTTTCGCTTCCAGTCCAGGCCCGCATCCTCCGGTGTCCTTTTCTACAGGGTCTCCGTCCAAGTAGTCGATGGAGCCACGGAAGCCACCACGGCCAACAACTCGTCCGTGGTGGTGGTGGAGCGCGAGGAAGGACCCTACCGCGTGCTCTACGTATCGGGCCGGGCGAATTGGGAATTCAAGTTTCTCAAGCGGGCCCTGGCGGAGGACGAGGAAGTGGGCCTCGTGGGCCTCGTCCGCATCGCCAAGAAAGAACCCAAGTTCACCTTCAAGGGACGGCGAGGAGAAAGCAGCAATCCACTCTTTCGCGGGTTTCAGAACAAGGAACAGGAAGCGGAGGAATACGACAAGCCGGTCTTGATTCGACTGAATACCCGGGACGCCGAGGAACTGAAAAACGGGTTCCCCGACAACGCGGATGAATTATTCGCCTACGACGCCGTGATAATCGATGACTTGGAGGCCGAGTTCTTCACCTCTCGCCAGCACGCCCTGATGCAGGAGTTCGTCAGTCGGCGTGGAGGCGGTCTCCTCATGCTGGGTGGCCAGGAATCCTTCCGCCAAGGAAATTACGAACGTACCGCCATCGGGAACATGCTCCCGGTTTACCTCGATCGTCTGGGCAAGGTACGCCCTCTCGACGAACTCGAACTTAACCTCACGCGCGAAGGCTGGTTGCAACCGTGGGTTCGGCTACGCGACAACGAAACCGGAGAAAAGGAAAGACTGGGAGAAATGACCGCCTTCGGTTCCCTCAACCAAGTGCGCGGAAACAAGCCCGGGGCCAGCGTGATGGCTACGGTCAAGGCCAAGGGCGACGACACCCTTCACCCCGCTCTCGTGACCCACAACTTCGGGCGAGGCCACGTGGGCGCCATGCTCTTGGGCGACTTTTGGCGGTGGGGTCTCAAGAACCCCGACCAGCGCAAGGACATGGACCAGGCCTGGCGGCAAATGATCCGTTGGTTGATCGCCGACGTACCCACCTTCATCGAGGTATCCGCCCGGCAAGACGAAAACGGCCAAGGCGCTTCTCTCGAGGTATCCGTTCGCGACGAAGAGTTTCAGCCCGTGGACAACGCGGAGGTCACCTTGAAAGTACGCGCCATCGACGCAGGCGAGGAAATCCCCGTATCGGCCGAACCAGAGGATGAAAAGGCCGACCTCTACGCCGCCACCTTCATTCCACGCAAGACCGGACGCTACTTGGTGGAAGCCGAGGCTCGTGATGCCGAGGGGAAGTTGCTTGGTTCACGCAAGACCGGCTGGGCCACGGATTTCGCAGCCGCCGAATACCGTTCCTTGGCCCCGAACCGGCCCCTTCTGGAAGAGTTGGCCAACAAGACGGGCGGACGCCTCCTGACCTTCGACGAACTGGACACCTTCGCCAACGAACTCCCCACCTTGAAAGTTCCCATTACGGAAATCATTCATTCCCCGTTCTGGCACCAGGCCCCTCTCTTCCTCCTCGCTCTCGCCTGCTTCGTAACGGAGTGGTTCCTTCGCCGCAGAAAGGGCCTGCCATGATCCGACCGGCGATCATCGCGACGTCTCTCTTGTTCAGCTTGGCCATGGCTGGCGGCAAGCCGACCGTACTCGTCGTCACGGGAGCCCCGGGCGCCGAGGACTACGGCCAACTCTTCGAACAGTGGGGCCAAGCTTGGAAGTCCGCCGCCGAGCAAGCGGACGCCGGTTTACGCGAAGTCGGCCAACCCAAGGAGGGCTCCGCCAAGCAACACCTCGAGAAGATCCTCGTCGAGGAAAACAAGGAGGGCTCGGACCCCCTCTGGCTGATCCTCCTCGGCCATGGCACCTTCAACGGCACGGAGGCCAAGTTCAACTTGCGAGGACCCGACCTCGAGGCATCCGAACTGTCCGCTTGGCTGCTTACCTTCAAGCGCCCCCTCGCCATCATCAACTGTTCTTCCTCCAGCGCCCCATTCCTCAAGAAACTGAGCGCCAAGGGCCGCATCGTGGTCACCGCCACACGCAGCGGGTATGAGCAAAACTTTTGCCGCCTCGGCGGGCATTTGGCCACCGCCATGTCCGACCTCGAGGCCGACCTCGACAAGGATGGGCAAGTCTCCCTCCTCGAGGGTTGGCTCACCGCGGCGCGACGCACGGCGCGGTTCTACGAGGAAAACGGACGCCTCGCCACCGAGCACTCGCTCCTCGACGACAACGCGGACGGTAAAGGCACGCAAGCCGACTGGTTCCGCGGTCTCCAGGTGACCAAGAAAAGCGCCGAAGAAGGCCTTCTCCCCGATGGTTTGCGAGCCCACCAATTGCACCTCATACCAAGCGAAGAGGAACGTAAGCTGAGGCCCGACCAAAAAGCCAAGCGCGACGCCTTGGAAATCGAATTGGCCAGCTTGCGGGCGCGAAAGTTAAAGCTCCGGGAAGATGCCTACTACGAGCGCCTCGAAACCCTGCTCATCGAGATGAGCCGCATCTACTTCCCCGGCGAGGCAAGCACTCCGCCCGGCGAGTAAAACCCGTGACCAAAGCGCTCCGAGGTCGGGATTGACGAGTCCGTCAGCCTGCATAAGTTGGTAAGCAAAAGGAGTACTTGCCATGAAAGCGAACCTTGTCCCCTATACCTGTATTTACGTTTCACTGCTGGCGATAATGACCAGCTTGGCGGCGCCCGCTCAGGAACCGCCGCACAAGCCGCCCGAAAGAAGTGACCGAGGAAGCGCCCGCGGCATGGATCCGGCCGAGCGACTCAAGCGAATGCTGGAGCATTTCGACGCCGACAAGGACGGCGTGTTGACAAAGGAGGAGTTCAAGGGCGACCAGGAACGTTTCAAGCGGATGGATGCCAACGGAGACGGCAAAGTGGATGCGAAGGAGCTGGAGGCAATCAAGGAACGTATGAAAAAGTTCGGGGGAAGACGCCCTGGTGAGCGTGGCGGTCGCCCCGGTCGCGGGGGTGGTTCGCGGGATCGCAGAGAGGACAACAGCCCGGCCATTGGCAAGGTCGCTCCCGATTTCACGCTTAAGCTGCTGGGCAAGGAAAAGACGGTGAAGCTATCGAAGAAGTATGCCAAGAAACCGGTCGTGCTGACCTTCGGCAGTTATACCTGCCCCCCGTTTCGCAGGTCACTCGAAGGCATGGAAGGAGTCTACCAAGCCCATAAGAAGGACTGCCATTTTCTTTTCATTTACGTAAAGGAAGCCCACGCCAGCGACGGGAGGGTCAGCCCTGGCAACGTCGCCCAAGGCATAGAGATCAAGCAACACAAGACCTACGAGGAGCGCTCCGGCGCCGCCAAGACCTGCCAAGGCAAGCTCGAGATCACCATGCCCATCTTGATCGACTCCCTGGACAACGCCACCGCCACGCAATACGGCGGCATCCCCAACCGAGCCTACCTCATAGGCAAGGACGGCAAAGTTGTGTACAAGGGTGATCATGGTCCCATGGGCACCCGCCCGGATCAAGTCAAGGCGGCCATCGAGAAACTGCTCGGCAAATAGCGGCCCGTCACACCTGCGACTGGCCGGTCTTGAGGTCCTGCAAGTCGACCCATCCGCTGCGTCCGCGGTAGCAGACCAAAAAATCCTCGTCCAGCTCATCGGCCTCGGTCAGCAGCTCACTCAGACGAACCGGGCCCCAAGTCTCGGGCCCGAGACGCAAAAACCAGTGCTTGCGAACACCTTTCGTCTTGAGCAAGCCATGTAGACGCGCGAGCTCCTTGCGATAGGCTTCCTTCTCCTCTTCGTCCCATACGCCATTGTCGTTGGCGTCCCATTGGGTGAGTAGTCCTGCCTTGCGGGCGATTTCTTCGCGTTGGTCGGCCTCCGCCTCCACTTCGACCCGGAGAGCGTCCAGCTCGCGCGCTTCCGCCTCAAGGCCTTCGGCTCGCAAGCGAGCGGCTTTCTTGCGTAGCTTCTCCAGGACGTAAGCGTCTCGCCAACGACTCGGCATCAGGCCCATCTTGTTCAAGACAAGCGGCATGACGAGAAACGAGCCCGGTATCGGCAAAGCCATGCTGACAGCCGCCAAGGCTCCCGCGGGCACCACCTTGACGAGATCGATCAACTGGGAACGCACCTTGTCCGATTCCTCGGCGTCCAACGGTTCCTTTCGCTTGATTCGCCGAGCCAGCAGACGAAACGCCTCCCCCGTCTCCCCCACCTCCGCGCTGAGGTTGCCCCACTGTTTCTTCATGCCGCCCTTCACCTTAAGACCCATCTTGCCCAAAAAACCCGGCGGGCGTTCGCTCACCGCAACCTCGTCCTCGAGGGAACGCAGGTCGTCCACTTCCACTCCAAGCTCTTCCAGCCTGGCGTTCAACCGCTTGAGACGCTCCAAGTCCATATTATCCGCGCCCCGGGTTCGTTGCTTGCATGAACCCAACCTACCGCCGGACGAACCGCGGTCAAGAATCGGTCAGTATGAAAAGAATGCGGACTCCAGGAACAGTCGGCAGCAAAGTTAAGCTTGTAAGGCTAAGAGGCAGGTGACTTGGCCAAGCTGAAACCAAACCCAAAGGAGAACATAATGACTCCTACACCCATGGCGTATGCAATGTAAGAAACTGCTTCTCCATAGGATCCTATTTCCTGAATAAAGTCAGTCAATCTACCAAAGTCGCTCGACCTGGAGCGGGCGAGATCTTCTCCTGCATTCCCCAGACTGGCTCCGCCGATGATAAACAAAATTCCGGAAATGAGACCAAGGGCCATAACTATAATCGATTCAACGGTGAATTTGTTCATGTATGAATTATCCAAGCATACTCGATGCATGTAAAACAATTTCTCCCAACTTAAGATGATTACACCAGATGAATCTTGGCTGAAACGATTGGGCCGCAGCCACGAAATCTGGATGACCTACGCTCAGGCCATGAAAAGGGCCAGGACGGCGCAAACCTTCTAGTCTTGGTGCAAGGGGAGTGAACGCACCGTCCCGGGTTCGACCGGTTGACCGGTCTCGGC
>PBLJ01000008.1 GCA_002721705.1 Opitutia bacterium | reverse complement strand
AGAGGATGGCGCAGCGGTTGCTGACCACGTACACGCGGTCGCCCTCCACCGCCGGGCTGGAGCAGATGCCCAGGTATTCCCAGTCGCTGACCTTGCCCGCGCCGAGCTTGGGCACGACCAGTTGCCAGAGCAGTTCGCCGGTTTTCTCGTCGAGGCAATAGACAATGCCGCGGTCGCCAAGGTGCTTCTTGTCGCGGGGCGTCTCGTTGTTGGTGCCGATGTACACGCGGCCGTTGGCGACGGTGGTGTTGCCGTAGGCTTGGCTGCCGAGCTTGGCGGCCCAGCGCACGTTCTTGGTGGTCGCCAAGTCCACCTCCTCGGTGCCCTTCTTGAACTTGCCCGGGTCGAAGCTCGCGGGCAGGCCCTTCTCGGGCGAGTAGAGGTTGCGGTAGCCGTTGCGGCCCCAGACCGGCCAGTCGGCCGCGCTGGCCAGGCTCGAGGCGAGCAAGGTGAGGGCGAGTGTGGTTTTCAGTTTCATAAAGGTCCGTGATCTCCTTTCAGTCTTTTGACGAATGTCTAGTTGTTTTTAATCGAGATGTTGTCGATGAACACGCGCTTCAGGCTCTGCGGCGAAAAGCCGATGATGCCCGGCGCACCTTTCTTATGGGCGTTCTTGTGCTTGACCTCGATGGTCCAGCCTGCCGGTTCCGCCTCGCCCTTGGGCCAGGCCTTGGCGCGGATGACGCCCGAGCCGTCGGCCGCCACGTCCACGCGGCTCTTCAGCCGGTACCACTGTTTGGGCGACCAACGAAACGGCACGCTCTCCTTCACGCGCTCATGGTTGCTGCTCACCTCGAGGATCTGCTGGTTGCCGATCAGCGTGATGAAGTAGCGCTGGTTGATGACGCCGATGTTGCCCTTGATGCGGCGATTGCCATCGGTCATCACGTCCGCCTCGATGGTGTAGTTGCTCGACTCCGGATCCCCGAAGATGGTGATCGCGCGCTGGAAAAGCACGCGGTCGAGCGTCTTGGCGAACACCTTGTTGCCTTCCAGGTCGCGCACTTCCCATTTCAGTCGCGCGCCCGTCCACGCCAATGGCGGGTATGCAAATTTCACGCCGTCGCCGGGATGGTCGACGGTCAGTTTGTAACTCTCAAAATTCTGCTCGTAAGGAATCTTCGGTAGGATTCGACCGCGCAGCAGCCCTGTCAGCCCATCTGCGGTGGCTTGGAACGCTCCCGCACTGGCCACGTTCGAGTCGGCGGCGGTAATGGTGTTGTCCGCCACGCTGGCGTTCATCTGCGTGCGCACCCTCGCCGTCGGTGGAATGTATGTCGCAAAGTCCGCCTTAACGTTGGCCTCCACCACGTTGCCATCCTTGTCGATCTTGTTAACCGTCAGCTTCAGCACCTGCCCCGGCTTTAACAGGATATCGCCCGGCACAATCTGTAGTGCCACCGCCTTGGAGTTTGCCGGTTTTGCCGCTGCGGCAGGGATGACCGCATCCGGCGTGTCGCCGCCCGCCTTGCCGAAGCAGTACAACTTCTTCATCGTGTGAATGTACAACTTGCCGTTCCACACCGTCGGCGAGCCCAGAATGCCGCCCTCAAGCTGAATCTCGTCGAGAATTTCCACGTCATCGTCCTTCGGCTTCAGCACCATAAATTTCCCGTTCGGGAAGCCCACGTAAATTTTGCCGTCCACGTACAGCGGGCTCGCGTGAATCTGATCGTTGTTCAGCTTCTTCTCGAAGTACAGCTTGCCCGACTTCGCGTCCACGCACACCATCACGCCCGTCTTTGTCACCTGATACACGCGCCCGTCCACCAACGTAGGCGAACTTGTGAACATCGCAAACGGATGGTGCCACAGCTGGTGCTCCTTGCCGTCGGCCTTCGTCAGGTCCTTGTCCTTTAAAATCACCTGCGCCTCGCCCGGTGCCGCCAGCTTCGTCGGCAGCTTGATGCCCGTCATCCGGCCCTCGTCCGTGCTGTCGATGTTCTCCTTGCCGTGGATTGTCACCAGCACGCCATCATGGATCACCACCGATGCATTCACCCCGCCCTGCGAGGTCTGGAACCGCCACAGCTCCTGCCCCGTCCGCACGTCCACGCACACCACGTTGCCGTCGCCTGTACCCGCGTAAAACACCCGGCGTGTCCCAACGTTCGCAAGCACCGGCGTGGAGAACGAACTGTCCTTCGGCGCTACCCCCGGCGTGCTCGCCCACACCGGCTCGCCGGTCTTCTTTTTAAACGCATAAAACCGATCCCGCGCCGGCCCCTGCTTGCCCCAGTAACTTGTCACCCCACGCACGATCACCAAATCGCCGTCGATCACCGCCGCCCCAGTGCGCCCGTTCGGGAACGTCAACCGCCCGAACCGCTCCATCAGCGAGTACTCCCACACCATCTTGCCGTCCGGCGCAAAGCACTTCACCCCGCCGTTCGTTGTCATCAGGTAGATGTAGCCCGTCTCCGCGTCCACTGTCGGCGCGCCCACTGCGTACCGGCTGTACACCGTGTCGCTCAGGTAATCGTTGTAAGCATGCTCCCACAGCACCTTCCCATCCTTCTCATCAAGGCACTGCAACACCTCCTGCAAATCCGGTCCATCGCCGCGGTACCCCCAGCAATANACCCGCCCATTGGCCACCACAGCATGCCCGCGCCCCGCAATGTCGCGCGTCCACAGAAGATTTTTCTTCGCGCCTTCCACCTCAAGATCGGCGGGCAACCCCGTTTCATCCGAAGTCCCATTCTGGTGCGGCCCGCGCCAGTTCAGCCAGCCGGTGGCCCCATCAGGTGCAGGGATGTTCGGCAAGTCCGCGCCTGAAGCGGGCGTTACCGGGGGATCCGTCTTGGGGGAGCTGCAGCCAGCGCCCAAGAGCAAGCCAGTCGCAATTAAAAACGGGAGAAACAAAGCCTTCTTTTTCATCGCAATCAACAAACGCGCACTCACCCACCCATGGGCAAAAGCGTGAACGGATGACTAATGACTTTACGCGAGGCGAAAATCAACAAAAAATACCTGTACGTACTTTTTTTGCCATGCCCAACCGCGAAGATAACCTTGATTACGATGAATTGCCGGTCGATTCCCCGGAACGCAAACGTCTGCCGCTCTTGTTGCGCCGCGCTTGGTATGGGTTGAACAAGGCGTTTCGTCGACGCATCAGCCACGCCGGTGCCACGCCCGACCAGTTCACCGTCCTGCGCACCCTGCATGAGGGCGATCCAACCGGCATGACCCAAAGCGAACTCACCCGCGCCATGAGCAGCGATCCCAACACAGTCGCCTCCCTGCTGGAGCGGATGGAGAAAACCGGATGGCTGGAACGCAAGCCCCACGCCAGCGACCGCCGGGCCAAGTGCATCCTTTTAAAACCCTCCGGCAAGCGCAAGTACACTCAGCTGCGCGACATTGCCGCCAACCTGCAAATGGAGATTCTTGAAGCCTTGCCCGCAAGCAAGCGCGAGCCTTTCCTGGGCACCATTGCCGATATCGCCAATGCCTGCCGCGACGCCGCGGAGGATTCCGCGCGCAAGCGGCCATAAAAAAAGCCCGCCGGATGGCGGGCTGGCAAACTGATCGGTTAATACTATCCGACGGACCGCACGGGCCAAGCTTGGTGGAGAGAAGATTGGCCGTTTCCTCCATTTTCCCCGTTGCTGGTGTCATCGCCGGTATTGTCGTTACCACCATCACCGGAATCGTTTCCATCACCTCCGCTTCCGGCACCATTGTTGTCCTGCTGTTGGGTGCCTGGATTTTGATCGTTGCCGGAATCATTTCCAGTCGATGCGTCCACCAGAATGGGCGCGATGACCAGCGCAATGACGCTCATGAGCTTGAGTAGAATATTCAGCGATGGGCCGGAGGTGTCCTTGAGTGGATCACCCACCGTGTCGCCCACCACGCCGGCCTTGTGGGCCTCGGAACCTTTCTTGTGGAACTCCCCGTCCACTTCCACGCCATCGCCTTCCTCGAACATTTTCTTGGCGTTGTCCCATGCGCCACCGGCGTTGGACTGGAACAGCGCGAGCAGAACGCCACTCACCGTCACACCCACCAGCAGGCCACCCAGCGCCTCTGCCGCTGCCTTGCCGTCTCCATCAAGATACGCCTTGAAGCCGAAACCGATCACCACTGGTGTCAACACCGCCAGCATGCCCGGCTTGACCATCCGCTGAATGGCGGATTCCGTGGAAATCTTCACGCAGTTGCCATACTCCGCCTTGCCGTCCGCGGCCTGATATGTTTCCTGATCCTTCTTGGGCCATTTGTCAAAGTCCTTGCCGTCATTCTTGGAAAGAACACCGAGCGCTTCCTTCAACTCTGGAATGTCCCGGAATTGCCGGCGCACCTCCTCGATCATCGAACGGGCCGCGTCGCCCACCGCTTCAATCGCCATGGCCGAGAACAGGAACGGCANCATGGCACCGACAAACAGGCAGGCCATCACGTTGGGGTTGGAAATGTCGATGCTGTTGATGCCTGCCGAGGCCATGTAGGCCGCGAACAGCGCCAGCGCCGTTAACGCCGCCGAGCCGATAGCGAAGCCCTTGCCGATGGCCGCCGTGGTGTTACCCACCGCATCCAGTCGATCCGTGCGCCTGCGCACTTCCGGTGGCAGTTCGCTCATCTCGGCGATGCCGCCCGCGTTGTCGGCGATGGGCCCGTAGGCATCCACCGCCAGCTGGATGCCCGTGTTGGCCAACATGCCCACCGCGGCAATCGCGATGCCGTAGAGGCCAGCCAGTTCGTATGAACCTAGTATGGCAACGGCAATGAACAGAATGGGGAAAGCGGTCGATTTCATGCCCGTACCGATACCGGCGATGATATTCGTGGCACTGCCGGTTACTGATTGGCGCGAAATATCCTCCACCGGCTTCTTTTTAAAGCCCGTGTAGTACTCGGTGACAAAACCGATGGCCAAGCCGCAGGCCAGGCCGAGCAGGCTGGCAATGAAGACGCCGGATGACTTGTACGTATCCCCGGCGGCTGTCGTCCACTCAGCGGGCAACAGCCAGTCGATGGCAAACCATGCTCCCACGAGCATCAACACCGCCGCGGTCAGTTCCCCCCGCGTCAAGCCACTCTTGGGATCGCCGCCTTCCTGCACGGAAACGAACTGCGTGCCAATCACCGAGGCCACGATTCCAATTGCCGCCAGGCACAAGGGCAGAATTACGGCTCCCAAGTTGCCAACGCCTCCCTCGAGGCCGGCAAAGGCGTCCAGGTTCATGAGCGTTGCGCCGAGTACCATGGCGCCGATGATGGATCCGACATAACTCTCGAACAGATCCGCACCCATGCCGGCCACGTCGCCCACATTGTCGCCCACATTGTCGGCGATGGTTGCGGGGTTCAAGGGATGATCCTCAGGGATGCCGGCCTCCACTTTGCCCACGAGATCCGCGCCGACGTCCGCCGCCTTGGTATAGATGCCGCCGCCCACGCGCGCGAAAAGCGCGATGGATGAGGCGCCAAACGAAAAACCGGTCAGCACGGTGATGATCAGGCGCACTTGATCGACCGTTTCCGTTCCAAATTTTTTGGCGTAAATCAGGAACAGGATACTCAGGCCCAGCACGCCCAGGCCCACGACGCCGAGGCCCATCACCGAGCCGCCACGGAAGGCGACGTTCAGGGCCTGGTTCAGGCCCGTGCGCGCGGCGTTGGCCGTGCGGACATTGGCCTTCGTGGCCACGTTCATGCCAATAAATCCCGCCAGTCCCGAGCACAACGCGCCCACGGCAAAGGACAGGGCAATGATCGGGTGTGAATTGTCTCCTTGGCTGACCGCCAGGAGAATGGCCACGATCACGCCNAACCAAAACAGCCGTGTGTATTCGGCCTTGAGAAACGCCATGGCACCGTCGGTGATATAACCGGCGATGTTGCGCATGCGGTCGGTGCCCACCTCGCGGTTGGCCACCCACTGGGCGCTCATGTAGGTGTACAGGAGAGCGATGAACCCCGCAGCGGGGATCGCGTAGATAACGTTTGAGTCCATGTCTATTAGTCCAATGCGGCAGCGGCGGAAGGTGTGGGAATGGATGCCCCCTCTTTCGGCCAGAACCTTCGCCGGCCGCGCCGTTTTTGGAGAAAAAAACCTCAAAAGTCAAGGCNGNGCCGCGTGGCATGGACCCTTCCCCTCTTGACGCTCCAACGACCCGGCACTACGGTCGGTTCACCGATTTTGCCATGAACTCAAAAAGCCCATCCACCCGCCGCGACTTCATTAAATCCACCTCCGCCGCAACCGCCGCTGGCGCCATCGCGTTGCCCAGCGTCACCCTTGGCAAACCCGATAGCCGGAAGCTTAAGCTGGGCTGGATCGGCTGTGGTGGCCGTGGCTCCGGCGCCATCAATCAGGCCCTCACCGCCGACAGCAATGTGCAACTTTGGTCCATTGGCGAGGCCTTCAAGGACAAGGCCGACGCCGGGCTCGAGCGCATCCAGAAAATTCATCCCGGCAAGGTGAGCGTGGACAAGAGCCGCGTCTTCGTCGGCCTCGATGCCTACCAAAAGGTCATCGACAGCGGCGTGGACGTTGTCATCCTCACCACCCCCCCCGGCTTTCGGCCCATGCACATCAAGGCCGCCGTGGATGCCGGCAAACACGTCTTCGCCGAGAAGCCCATGGCCACCGATGCCCCCGGCGTGAGGTCTGTCATAAAGAGCATCGCCAAGGCCAAGGCCCAAGGCACCTCCATTGTCGATGGCTTCGTCTGGCGCTGGACCTACGCCCAGCGCGACACCTACAAACGCCTCCTCGGCGGCGACCTCGGCGACATTCGCGCCATCTTCAGCTGCTACAACAACAACGCCCGCAAACGCTACCCCGGCTTTGGCCGGCACAACACCAAGACCGACGTCGAGTTCATGGTGCGTCGCTGGTACTACTTCACGTGGCTCGGCGGCGACCACATTGTTGAGCAGGCCGTCCACAGCATCGACAAGATGATGTGGGCCAAGAACGACGAATTGCCCGCCTACGCCATTGCCAACGGCGGCCGGCAGGTGCGCGTCGAGGAAAAATTTGGCAACATCTACGACCACTTCGGCGTCGAGTTTGCCTGGGCCGACGGTACGCAGGGCTACCACTTCTGTCGCCAGATGGACAACTGCGAGAACGGCGTCTGGGACCGTGTCTTTGGCAGCAAGGCTACTTACACCGGCGAGAGCGGCCGCAAGCTGCACGTCTTCGTGGACAAGGGCGAAGTCAAGTGGCGCTGGACCCCCGGCGACAACAACGAGCGCAACAACAACGGCTACCAGACCGAGCACGACGAGATGTACGCCGCCATCCGTGACGGCAAACCCCTCAACTCCGGCGATCGCATGATCAAGACCACCCTCGCCGCCATCATGGCCCGCATGGCCGCTTACACCGGCAAGAAAGTAACTCAGGAAATGGCGCTGAACAGTCAGGAACAACTTGTCCCCGATGCCGACAAGCTCGTCTGGGACATGGATTTTCCCCCCCGCCCCTTCCGCAAGGCCGGCACAGAAGCCGCCGTTGCCCCGCACAAGTGGAAGATTTAGGCAATTTTAGGTGATTCAGGAGCTGGCAATTAGCCAGCGGGAACGGCCGAGGCACCCCATGGATCGGCCGAAACACCCCATGGATTGGCCGAAACACCCCATGGATTGGCCGAAACACCCCATGGTTTGGAGAAAACACCCCATGGTTTGGAGAAAACACCCTATGGTTTGGAGAAAACACCCTATGGATTGGCCGAAACACCCCCTGTTTTCCCCAAACCACCCCATGGTTTGGCCGAATCAACCAATGATTTGGGCCTATTGTGGGTGATTTGTTCCATCAACGGACTTGCCGGCATCCAAAACCACCTAAACTATTTCCCTCTTTGCGCACGACCCGTGTGCCGCGCATTCTGCCCACGCATCGGCCACGGGCTTTTGGCGGGACCTTTGGAGTCTGTCTTGATGGCATAGAGCTTGTTGTCCCTTGACCCGAAGTAAACCGTGCCATCAGAGCCGATGGCGGGGGAGGAGGTCACCAAATTTCCCGTTTCAAATTCCCATAGCTTGACCCCNGTCTTGCCATNGATGGCATAGAGCTTTTTGTCNNATGACCCGACGTAAACCGTGCCATCAGNNCCGATGGCGGGNGAGGANTNCACANCACCTCGCGTTTCAAATTCCCATAGCTTGACCCCACTCTTGCCATTGATGGCATAGAGCTTGTTGTCATGTGACCCGACATAAACCGTGCCATCCGAGCCGATTGCGGGGGAGGAGCGCACATAATTTCCCGTTTCAAATTCCCAAAGGAGTCTTTCTTTGCCGGATATGGCCGGGTTAGTCGGTTGCGTGACTGGAGGATTGGATGTTTTGCGGCCTGAGCTTTGAGCCTGTTGTTGTGCGCTGCCCAGTTCGGTTATCTGGTTCTTGGCCCAGATGCCCAACCCTATCGCAAGAGCAATTACTCCCGCTATGGCAGCAATCTTTGCTCCTTTCTTTGCGGGCGAAAGCTCTGACTCAGCAGATAGATTTGCTGTGCGTGAACGTCGCACTACTTTCGTGGAGGGTTTGGGCACAGCGTCCTTGTCATTACCCTTGCTTTTGATCCACTGGATAATGGCCTCCATGTCTTTGGGCCGGCCTTCAGGTTCCTTGGCCAGACAACTCATCACCAGTTGCTGAATATGCTCAGGAATATCATTTGCAAAGCCAAACTCCGCCAACCGCTGGTCCATCGGCTTGGGAGTTACGTTGACCACCTGATGTTCTACGTTTCCGGTATAAAAAGGCGGGCGACTGGTTAGCAATTCATAGAGAGTGGCGCCAAAAGAGTAGATGTCATCACTGGCTCGAGGTGCTTCGCCCTCCATCTGTTGCGGACTCATGTAGAGGGTGGTGCCGCTAATCAAGCCCTGCATGGAGGAGCGACTCAGGGAATCAGCCATCGTGGCGGCAATCCCGAAGTCAGCCAGTTTCACTTGGCTCTTGCGGCTGACCATCAAGTTAGCCGGCTTAAGGTCACGGTGAACAATCTTTTGCTCGTGGGCAAACTCAAGGGCACTGCAAAGCTGCAGTATCAAGGGCTCCATTTCGGCCCAATTAAAAATTCCATTGGTCTTGGTGGCAGCGATGGCTGTTAAGTCCGTGCCATCAACATATTCCAAGGTGATTAATGGGTCTTCGCCAGCTTTCGCGTAAAGATCATGGATGCGAATGATGTTGGGATGGCTCAGGATGCGGCTCTTTTGTACCTCGCGCCGCATGTCGGCCAGGGCCATGGCGTCAGCTCCTACTTCCGGCGGTAGTTTTTTAAGAGCAACTTCCTCCTCCAGTTGTTCATCCTTGGCCAGCCATACCTCGCCCATACCGCCTCGGCCCAGTAAACGGATTAGGGTATAACGGCCGTCAGCCAATCGGCTGCCCGGACCAATATTGTCCGTGCTCTCAGGTTGCAGGTCGATCGTTAGATCGCCTACCTGCAATACTTGACCCGGCTTGACTCGTAACTTGCCCCTTACGGTAACCCCATCCAGGAAAGTGCCGGAGGTGCTATTGAGGTCTTCTATGTAAATTCCATCAACTCCCAGATCGAGCTTGGCGTGATTGGCTGAGATATATTCGCTATCGAGATAAACGGGACAATTGATGTCTCGTCCAATTAAATGTTCTCCATCACCAAGGAGATATTGGGCAATTAGAGTCCCATCTGGTTTATAAATCAGAATGTTGACTCGTTGCTCAGCCATTGCTGTAAATTTACGGTGTTATGGCCTGTATTTCACTTCAAAATTTTCCGACAAGCACTTTGCAATGTCTTCATACGGCTTGCGCTTTTCGTTTCCAGATAACATCGGATAACTGGTTCGGTACCGCTGGCTCGAAAGGCAACCCATTCGCCGTTGGGCAGGAGAAATTTGTACCCGTCTGTGGTGATGAATTCATGCACGGGTGTGGTGCCTATCTTATCCAGACCCTGCGCGAGTCGATTCAGAATGGCGGCTTTTTGCGCGGGATTGATGTGGATGTTGATGCGGTCGGTGTGGAACTCGCCGATGTGTTTTTCTAGTTGCTTAAGGATTTTGCCGAGCGGCTTGCGTTCCACAGCCACGAGTTCTGCCATCAGCAGGCAGGCGAGGATGCCGTCCTTTTCGGGCACGTGCCCCTTTACGCTGAGGCCGCCGCTTTCCTCGCCGCCGACAATGATCGGTTCGCTCTCCATGAGCGCGCCGATGTATTTGAAGCCGACGGGGGTCTCGTGGAGCTTTACACCAAGATATTCGGCGATTGCGTCAATCATGTGGCTGGTGGGCACTGTGCGCACGGCGGCACCGGTCCAGCGGCGGTTTTTCTTGAGGTGATACAGGGAGAGCGCGAGGATTTGGTTCGGCGTCAGCCAGGTGCCGTCCTTGTCCACCACGCCAAACCGATCGGCATCACCGTCCAAGCCGAGGGCCATCTGGGCTTTGCCCGCAGCGACACAGGCGGCGGCTTCAGTCATGCCTTCTGCATTGGGCTCGGGCGGTTGGTTGCCGAAGAGAGGGTTCGAGAAATCATGGAAACGGGTAACCTTTACGCCGGCCTCTTCTAGCAATGTATCGAGATAACCACGGCCGGCGCCGTACATCAGCTCTACGGAAATTTTCATCTTGGCCTTTTTAATGGCCTTAAAATCAACGAGCTGTCGGATGCGTTTAAAGTATGCGGGTAATGGATCGATCTCCTTACAAGTATAGGTGCCAATCACGCTCCCGTTGAATTTCCAGTTCTTGGCCTGCCGCTTGGCGATGGCGGCCTCGATTTTCTGGGTGGCCTCGGGCGTGGCTGGGGCACCGTTGTGTAGTGAAAATTTCAGGCCCTGCCATTCGGCAGGGTTATGACTGGCGGTCATGTTGATGCCGCCGAGTGCTTTACGGGCGCGGATGGCGTGGCTGATGACAGGCGTGGGGGTGTCGCGGTCACAGAGTAGGGCGGTGAAGCCGCTGGCCTCAAGGACCTCGGCGGCGGCGAGGGCAAAATCGCGGCCAAGGAAACGGGCGTCGTGGCCGAGGATGATGGTAGGCTTGCGGGCAGCAAGCGGCGAAGTTTTTTTGCGGCGTTCGGCCTTGAGGTAATCAGCGGTACCTTGAGCAGCAAGGCGCACGCGGTCAAAGGTGAAATCCTTGGCGATTAATCCGCGCCAACCAGAGGTGCCGAACTGAATGGGCGGCAGAGTGGTGCCCATGGCTGCCTAGTTCTTCCAGTCAAAGGCTTTTTTCCTCAATGCGTAGATGTAACCGACGAAGAGGATGCCCAAGAAGGAGAGCATGCTACCCAAGATGAGAGCGGCGTGACCGGATAGCATGTCTTTATAGATGACCGCCCATGGGTAAAGAAACACAACCTCAATGTCGAAGAGAATGAAAAGCATGGCTACGAGGTAAAATTTTACGGACATGCGGCTGGAGCCTTCCCCCTCGGGGAGCATGCCGCACTCGTAAGGGGTGTCCTTGACCGCGCTCGACCCGGCGGTGCGTTTGCCAAACCATCTGCCCAAGATGACGGAGACGAGTAAATTGCCACCCGCAAAGGCGATCGCGATGCCGAGAAGTATCAGGACGGCTAAGTATTGTTGCGGCTCCTGCACGGCCGGACGGTACTGGGAGGGGTGGAGAGTGGCAAGGCGAAAGGGATTTGCGGCTTGCCAATCGGGCCTGAAATTTCAAATATCTCCGGCTCGTGAGTGAACATGACCAAGAGTCTGATGCCCTGTTTGAGTTTTGGGCGTGGGTGGAGGAAAACCGCTTGGCGGTGATCGTTGGCGTGGGTGTTGCCCTGATTGTGGGCTTCTCCATTTACATCAACCGATTTAACGCCACGCAACTCGTCGGCGAGGCTGGAGGTGCTCTAGAGGGCACGAACATGGCGAAGATGCTCAACGGGTCGGTAACCCCGGAAAGTTATCAGGCCGTATACAGCGAATATCCCGAAACGAGCGCAGGCCAGAGGGCGTGGTTGATTTGGGCACGTTCGCTGCTTGATGCGGGCAAGTACGAAGAGGCGCAAAATCAATTCGAGGCTTTTGCCGCTAGGCATGGGCGAAGCCCAATGAAAGCGGCGGCAGACTTGGGGCGGGCGGTTTGTCTGGATGAAGGTGGCAAGACAGCCGAGGCTAAGGCTGCGTATGAGCAGATTATCGTCGCACACTCGAACAAGCCCGAGATTCAATATGCGCGCCTGAATTTGGCGGCTATTTTTGAGGGGGAGGGAAAGACGGCTGAAGCACGGGATATGCTGACTTCTGCCTCCAGCTTCAACCCTTTGGCTCCCGTGGCAAACCGTTTGGCGGGTGATAACTTGCGCATTCTGATAGCCAAATATCCCGAATTGCGACCCATGACGTCGCCTCATGGAAAACCCAGAGACCCGAACGAACCGGATTCCAACGCGACCGCATCGGAATCAAACGGAACCGATTCGTCCGAAACGCCCGATAAAAGCCGCGAATAGCCCATCATTCGGTCGCTTCTTGTGCCAATAAAAACTCCTTGACGCAGGGAGACTAATTCGGTTTTCTCACATCACCTACGAGATATCGTGGTATTTAAAGCAAGGAGGTACAATATCATGGATGACGTTTTGCAAAATCCTGCCGTTGAATATAGGGCTACTGGGGCGGTGGAAACGGCCGAATCTACATCTTCGAATCGGGCTGGAGCGATGGTTCAGGAGTCGGCTGTCGCAAATGAGTTGGATTTGAATCGTCCCGCGCTTGTTCGCCAATTGGTGGCGGAGTTTATTGGCGTGTTTGCGCTGATGATTGTGGTGGCGTCAATTTCGTATTTGATGGGCAACATTTACATGCAGTCTGTTCAGGCGATTGCGTATGGGTTGGTGATTGCTGCGATGGTAGCTGCATTTGCGGGGATTTCGGGTGGGCAGCTTAATCCCGCCGTTACTCTGGGGCTGCTGGTAGGGGGGCGACTGAATGTTGCACGCGCGGGATTGATCATTGTCGCCCAACTTACGGCGGCGGTTTTGGCTTGCGTGATGTTGAAACCTGTCTTCGGCAAAACAGAAATTGTTCAGCTTGATAACACAGAACCGCCCACTCCAATTCAGATGGCCGTTCCAACCATACCGTTGAGAACGGTGGGTGGTCAGCCGGATATCACCAACAAGGAGCCGCGGGTCAGCAATGGGCAGGCCATGTTGATTGAAGGTGTGCTGGCGTTTCTGTGGGTGACAGTTTTCTATGGAGCCATTCTGCGCGGCCGTTCGCCCATTGCCGGGGCGTTGGCCTTGGGAGCATTGGTCATGGCGGCGGTGTTTGCGGGAATGTACCTGACGGGAGGATCCTTGAATCCTGCCCGGGCATTTGGCCCGGCCATGGTGTCGGGCGTTTGGACCAGCCAAGCGATATACTGGATTGGCCCAATGGTGGGCGGCGCACTGGCGGGATTGGTCTGCGGATGGGTGTTGTTCCGAGATGATTTGGATGCGACTCCGGAAGAAGATACACCTACATTGGCAGGCTACGGCCGATAATTTGATCCATCAACTTATCCCGCCGCTAATGTGCGGCGGGCTTTTTTATGCCCAGAAGCCAATTATCAACTGTGGATGTTGCTGCTGGCTTGGTCTTTCGTCACGACAAGTTGTTGATCACCCAAAGACAGGAAGGGAGTCACCTTGGCGGTTTGTGGGAATTTCCGGGGGGAAAGGTGGAGCCGGGGGAATCTCCTGAACAGTGCCTGTATCGGGAATTGACCGAGGAATTAGCCATCAAGGTGGACGTCGGGCTTCTATTGGCCGAGGTGTCTCATGTATATCCAGAGAGAGAGGTTCACCTAAAATTCTTCCGATGCACAATGCGCGGGGGAGAACCGGAGGCCATCGGATGTCAGGCATTTGAATGGGTGACGGCCGAGGGTTTGGGCGAATTTGAGTTTCCGCCAGCGGACGGGGAATTGCTGGACAGACTGCGGGCTGGCGAATGGTGGGAGGAAAAATAAATGGTCGGGGCGGAGAGATTCGAACTCTCGACCTCGTCGTCCCGAACGACGCGCGCTAACCAGGCTGCGCTACGCCCCGGCCAAGACCGGGGATAATGCGCAAGCTCGCATATTTTTGGCAAACCGAATTTCCTCAAAAACTGTATCCAACTCTTGGTAAACTTCGTCTAATACCGTACTTGCAGACCGGCAAAAGGGCCAAACAGCCGGAAATATGATGAAAAAAGGCAAAATCGCGGCGAAAATTCTGACGATGGTGTTTGTCTGCCTATTGGGTGCCATTGTGGTGGAGGCCTTTGCGAGTACCCCTCTCTTCCTCAACCGCATTAATCTTCGCACTTGGGGGCGACGTTCCAATATTCCCTTGGCCGTTGGAAACCCCATTACGGGAGTGTTCCAGTTTGGTCACACAAACGCGCTAGCTCCGCAAGTTCCCATCTACCTTTCTACTAACCGCTCACGCAATCCTGAAGTGTTGCGGGTCTTGTTTGTTGGCAATGGGCTGACGGGAGCCAACGACATGGTGGGAGTTCTGAACACGATGGCCGTCGGTGGAAAATTCCGCATCGAAGCTGAAGCGCGCGCCCACGAAGGTTACACGCTTCAATCTCATGTGGGTGATCTGCGAACTTACATGGCGATCACTAACGTTATCACCGATCCCAATAATTTCACCAATGCTCTGCCGCTTGACGCGGTCGTCATGCAGGAACATTCCGTATTGCCGATCTATAATTACCCCCTGATGACCAACAACATCCGGCTGCTGACTCAGGCTGTTACCAACCAAGGCAGCTTGCCCATGTTGTTCCAGACTTGGAAACGGTCCGATCCCATCTTCTCACCCACGGATGTCTTGTTCCGGACGGACAGTGCCTATTTGTCTGTTGGGCAACAACAGAACATTCCTGTGGTGCCCTGTGGGATGGCGTGGGAACTATCCGAGTGGCGGCGGCCGGATATCATATTGCGGCAGAGCGATGGATTTACACCCAACATTCGCGGTACTTATTTAAACGCGTGCATGTTTTATGCTTATCTTACGTGGCAAAGCCCCGTGGGATTGAACAACGGCGGGCTGCATGCCATTCCGTCGAATGAGATTGCATTCCTCCAGAATATTGCGTGGGAAATATTCCTTTGGCGGAAGGATGGATTGAAATTCTGGCAGTGATTTAGCCCTTAGCCCTGTTTTCTTCGCAGGTCAGCCACACATTCCACGTGCTGTGTTTGTGGGAACATATCCAAGGGGGTGACCCCAGTCAGTTCATACCCGCCTTCTGTGCACAGCCATTTCAAATCACGCGCTAAGGTGGCGGGGTGACAGGACACATAGATCACTTGTGCCGGCGCGGCATCGGCCAACATTTGCAAGCCGTCCTGATGGCAGCCTTTGCGCGGGGGATCCAGAATGACAGTCGTGTTTGGCGCCGTGAATTTGGCCAGCAGGGCGTCCATGTGTTCCTCCGTTTTGCCTAGAATGAATTCGCCATTGGCAATGTCGCGCAATTCCATGTTGCGGCGTGCGGGCAGGATGCACTGCTTGTCAATATCGACGCCAACGAATGACTCCACGGAATCGGCCAGAGAAAGGCTGAAAAAGCCAATACCACAGTAGGCATCCACAAGGTGGCGTGTGCCGGCGTCCATGAGCTTGTTGCGCACAATCTCGACGAGTTCAGGCAGGAGGTGGAAATTATTCTGGAAGAAGGAATCCCGGTGCATTTCCCAATTATCGGGCATGATGCGAAGGACAACTTTTTGCATGTTGCGCGGCGGCGGATTTTCGCGCAGTTGAATCAACTGTTCATTTAAAGATTCCTCGGCAATCTCGCACCTGTCCATGTCCACCACCAGTCGTGAATCATGATGAAGAAAGCCGTACACCGCCTTTTGCTTGGGCTTGTTCCATTGGCGGCGGACCATGATTCGATTCCGGTAATTGTAGGAGGTGGGACAGGGAACAAGGTCACCTACTACCGCCCCGGAGAATCCTCCAACTCGCTCAAATAAGCTGCGGATTTGGCTGAGTTTTATTTGAGTCTGTGCGGTGTATTCGATGTGCTGGTATTGGCATCCTCCGCAGATGCCAAAATGAGTGCATTCTGGGCTGGTTCGTTCAGGCGCTGGCGTCAGGACCTCCAGTAATTTGGCTCGGGCGAAGTCTTTTTTGCGCTCGATGATCTCCACCCGAACCGTTTCGCCGGTAATGACAAAGGGTGCAAAAATTACGAACCCATCGACGCGCCCCACGCCATCACCACCAAAGGCCACGTCGGAGATTTCAACTTCCAAGATATCGCCAACACACGGCCCTGCGGGGATGTGTTCTTTGCCCCCTGATTTCACTCCCTCAGATTTCCGGGTCTAGTGATTCTTCTTTACGTGTTCACGCAGAAGATCACGACCAAAATCGCCGTTGAAATCACGCCATGTGGCGTGGATGTGATTGGAGCCGTTTTGTGTGTTTGCGTATTCGAGCAGGAATGTCGGGCCCTGAACACGGTAATAGTGCGGCTGAAATGGTTTGGTGCTTCCTGCCCATGCAAAGCGGATTTTATTCAGGCCGCCTTTCTCGATCTTGGCCCAATCCTCCTTGGCAACAATTGCTCTGTGGCGATTGATGTACTCCTGAATAAGTTTGGTGAGTTGCTCCCGTTGATTCTTGTCCAAATCACCGTAAGCGATGCCAGTGTTTTCCAAAACTTCCACCCTGGGCAGGGCAGAGGTGAGGATGTCGCGCGGAGCCTTGTCGGCGATCACGGCTTTCTTGGCTTGGGCGGCGTTGAGTGAATTACGCAGGTCGCGGGCGGCGAATTCCTCCACTTCCAAGGCCACCAATTTACGGCCGGGCCCAAAGTCTGCCACAGCCGGATTGCTGGCGAGGAAAGAGGGCACGACGCTGAGCTTTCCGTTGACGATGGTGTAATTGAGCGAAACATGATGGCCTTCGAATCGCCAACCCCATGCCCCCTTGTTGCCAGGCTTGCCGAACACAAGAATATGGTAGGCGTCGCGGTCACGAACGAACCGGCGATTTTTTCCTTCGAGTACATGCAGGATGTCCTCGAGAAACATGATGTTCTTCACTTTGGTGTGCCCTTTTTCGCTGAGCACAGTTTTGAGCAGGGCATGGGTCAACTCAATTTGTTGGCCTGACATATGTTTGATCTGAAGGCCCTTGCGTCCGCCGCCCTTGAGCATTTCGGCAGGAATGAAGTGCCAATAGGTTCGGGTATCGGACTTGAAGTCAAAAACAACCTGGGCTTTTTGTTTGGCATCGAGGCTGGCGATCAAGGCATTCGCGGCCTTGGCCATGTCAGTGGCGACGTCAGCCGCAAGAGATGCGGCCAGAGAAAAGGAAAGCAGTATTGCGAAAACTCGGGTGTGTTTCATGGCGGGGGGATTATGGCCAGCCGGTCACGATCGACAAGCACATTGCGCCCGCTGCAGGCAGCGGCTAGGTTGGGTCCGTGAGGATTCTGTTCATAGGTGACATCGTGGGCGCGCCTGGGCGAAAGGCAGTCAGGGAACTGGTGCCATCATTGCGGGCGCAGCGTGAGGTTGACGTGGTCATCGCCAACGGGGAGAACGCAGCGGGAGGCAACGGCATTACGCCAGACAAGGCGGCGGAGATTTATGCGGCGGGAGTGGATGTGATCACGATGGGGGATCATTTGTGGGACCAAAAGGAGGTGGTGGATTTGCTGCATGAGGAACCACGATTTGTGCGGCCAGTGAATTTTCCACCGGGAACACCGGGGCAGGGCCACATGGTGCTGGAGCGCGAAGGATTGCCATCGCTGGGGGTGCTCAACGTTCAGGGGCGGACTTTCATGCGGGAGATGGACAATCCATTTCTGGCGGCACGTGATGCGGTGAAAGCGTTACAAGCCAAGGCTCCCATTATCTTCGTGGATTTTCACGCCGAAGCTACATCAGAGAAAATCGCCATGGCGCGGCTACTGGATGGAAGGGTCAGTGCTGTGGTGGGAACACATACCCATGTACAAACCGCTGATGAGCAAATACTGCCTGGCGGCACGGCCTTTCTGTGCGACGCAGGCTTTACCGGCCCACATGACAGCGTGCTTGGGCGCGAAGTGGAGCCAGTGGTGGAAAGATTTCTTACCTGCCAGCCGCAGCGGTTCAATGTGGCATCCGGTCGGGTGCTGCTCCAAGGGGTGATTGTGGAGGTTGATGGTGCATCGGGCGGGGCACGGGACATCAGCAGGGTTTCGGTGCCGCTGGAGGGGGGATGAGGTTTGCGATTTAACTGGGGATTGTTTTCTGGCATGGTCGGCGCTTCATGAAATCCATGACCGGTTATGGCCGCGGCGAATGCGTGCGCGATGGGTGCAAGGTGACGGTTGAGATTACTTCCGTGAACCGTCGCCAAGGGGAAATTGGAGTCCATTTGCCGCGAGATTTGGATGCGCTGGAGCCACGCATGCGGGAGGTGATCGGTGGGGCCGTGTCTCGGGGCCGGGTCAATGCGCGGGTCAGTGTTGCCTTCAATGGGAGCACGGATGGCAAGGCGGTGATCGATGTGGCACTGGCCAAGCGTTATCTGAGGGATTTCCGTAAATTAAAAAAAGATTTGGGGTTGTCTTCGGAAGTGCAGATGGAGCATGTGCTCAGGGCGCCGGGAGTACTGCAAGTGGCTGAACGGGAGGTGGTTGCTGCTGATTACTGGCCGACGGTTAATGCCGCGACGGAAAGAGCTTTAAAGGAATTGGTGGCCATGCGCTCCCGCGAAGGGGCGGCGTTGAAAAAAGACCTTGTGAAACGTGTGCGGTTGATGCGTGGCGCGGTGGCAAAGGTGGCTCGGCGTGCACCGGCGGTTTTGAAGCAGTATCGAAAGAATCTATTGGGCAGAGTTGAGGAGGCAGGGGTGGATTTGTCGGCGATGGATGATGAGCGGGTGTTGCGCGAGGTTGTTTTGTTTGCGGAGCGATCGGACATCACGGAGGAATTGACGCGGCTGGGAAGTCACTTTGGTCAGTTCGATGATTGCCTGAAGAAAAGGGAGCCGGTGGGCCGGACACTAGATTTTTTGTCTCAGGAGATGAACCGTGAAATCAACACGATCGGATCGAAGGCAAATGATCCGGCCATATCGCGCTTGGTAGTGACTTTGAAGACGGAATTGGAGAAATTCCGCGAACAGGTTCAAAACGTCGAGTGATGTCTGGACCGGTATTGCTGATGTTGTCCGGACCCTCGGGGGCGGGCAAAACCACGGTGGCAAAGCGGCTGCTGAAGGAGAACGCAGGACTGCGCCGAGTGGTAACCTGTACGACCCGTGCCCCCCGGGAAGGAGAGACTGATGGGGTTGATTATCATTTTCTCGGGGAAGAAGAGTTTGGGCGGCGGGTTGAGGCGGGAGAATTCCTGGAACAGGCTAAGGTTTATGGTAGAAGATATGGTACATTAAAAAAGGATGTCTTGGAGCAATTGGCGGCAGGCGGTGATGTGCTCTTGGTGAACGATGTTCAGGGAGCCTTGGCCGTGCAAGAGTTGGCGGCTGGGGATGTTCGCTTGGGCGAGGCGTTGGTGTCGGTTTATATTGTGACTGAGACCATCGATGAATTGCGGGCAAGGTTGGTGTCGCGCGGAAAGGACGCATTGGATGTGATTGGAGAGCGGCTGGCTGTTGCGGAGTCGGAAATAGCTGAAGCCGGGCATTTTGATCACGTGCGGGTGAGTGGATCGATGGAAGAGGATTGGCAATGGGTGCAGGAAGTTTACAGGGAGTCCCGGGGTGATGAGTGAGCTTGAGGGCAGTCGGATTGTGCTGGGTGTTTGCGGCTCGATCGCAGCGCATCGGGCGGTGGATTTATGCAGCTTGTTGGTCAAGGGCGGGGCGTCTGTCAGCGTGGTGATGACCGTCGACGCCCAAAAATTTGTGACCCCGCTGCCGTTCAAGACATTGTCGCGCCAGCCGGTGGTGACCGACCTGTATGATGAGGAGGAAGGGTGGCGGCCTGCGCATGTTCGATTGGCGGATGAAGGAGACTTGTTGCTGGTTGCTCCGGCGACGGCAAACATCATTGGCAAGATGGCGAATGGTTTGGCGGATGATGCTCTTTCGTGCATTGCGTTGACGCTTCGGCCAGAGGCGCGGATCGTGATTGCGCCAGCCATGAATGGCCGGATGTGGAATCACCCAGCAACGGAGGTCAATGTGGGTGTGTTGCGAGATCGTGGAGTGGAATTTATTGGGCCGGGGAAGGGGGATTTGGCTTGTGGGTACGAGGGCTTGGGGCGCTTGTGGGAAGTGGAGGGAATAGCGGATCGGGCGTTGCAAATTCTCGGGAAGGGAGAATAGGATGCGCGGCCAATTTAACAGGCGGATATGAACTATTTGCAGCCCATCGCGCGTTTTTTCAAGTTGATCACGACTTCGTCGATTGATCATGAGCAGCATTATAAGCGGCTCAAGCTGATGGAGCGGGATATTGGCGTGCCGGTGAAAATCGCTGTTCTTGGGCTGACAGCCTATTTTCTTCTCTACTGGAAGGAGATTTGGCCGGATCCGCAGCCGGCTGAGGAGGCGTTTCACGAGGCGGTTAAACAGATGTTCTTTGCCTACCTTATCATCAATGTTGGGGCGGTCGGCTTTTTTGTTTTTTTTAATCACTGGGCGTTGCGGGTGGTACATTGGTTCACTGTCTTGATGAATGTGGTGGATGCGGTTGTGATTTCGGGATTGATCCTGATCACTGCGGGAATTGATAGCGTGGTGTACTGGGTATTTCTGGTGCTTGTGGTGCGCAATGCAATCAGCATCCCCATTCCCATGACTCAAGTGGCTGTGAACCTGGTGACCGTGGGTTGTTACGTGATCTCAATTTTTATTTGGTTCCAGTATGTGCTCCCGAGCCGGGAAAGCGCGGAGACGATGACTCGCGAAAATTGGATTCGCGTGTACACGCCGCATTATGTCATCTCATCCAACAAATTTCACTGGGAGAGCACGAATTTAATCCAAGGTTCTCAATCAACGAATGGGGAACCCGTGGCGGGAAATGGGACCGAGATGATTGTTAGTTCAACTAATCGTGTGGGACGCACGCATCAGATGGTGGACTTGGGAAGTCAAAGAGAGTTGAAGGACGAGGAGGAGAGGCTGGCGAGTTCTCTTTTTTCAATCCGGATATGTTTCCTGATGCTTTGGATTGCGCTTTGTTATGGAGTGCAGGTTTTGGTTGACCGGGATCGAGAGGCGCAACGGGAAGCACGGGAATATGCATTGCGCAAGGAGCAGCTTCGTTCAACCGGAAGATTGGCGGCAGAGATAGCGCATCGAATGAAAAATCCCTTGGCGATCATCAATAACGCTGCGTTCACGTTGGATCGACGATTGCACGAACAGGATGATGCGGTCAAAAAACAGGTGGGGATGATTCGGGATGAGGTGGCCCGGTCGGATGTCATACTCACGGAGTTGATGGGATATGCACAGTTGTCAGAAGGCCGGGTGGAGCGACTTGATTTTGAAGAGGAACTGAGCCTAGCTATTTCTGAGGCGTTTCCGAATCATGCAAACTTTGATGTCAGCGCAAATGTTCGCGTGGAGGAGGATTTGCCGGCAATCATGATGCAGCGAGGACATCTCAGGGAAATTCTGGTTAATCTGCTGGTGAATGCTCGTGAAGCCTGTGAAAACAAGGGGAATGTTCACATCAGCGCGCGCACAACCCGAGATTTTTCCATTCGTTTTAGCGTCAAGGACGAAGGGGAAGGGATTGCCGGCGACCATCTGGAGAGGGTTTTTGAAGCTTATTTCAGCACCAAGGAAAGGGGCACTGGGCTTGGGCTGGCCATAGTGAAACAAAACATTGAGTTGTACGGTGGGTCCATCGATGTGGATTCAAAGCTTGGAAAGGGAACGGAATTCGTCATAACGTTGCCAACCCGCGCCCTCCAACAAACATGAGCATCAAGGGAAAATTGCCACCTGTCTTGGTGGTGGACGACGAGCCGAACATGCGCGAGTCGATCCAAGATATCCTCGCCGCCGAAGGCTATGGGGTGGAGTTGGCGGAATCGGCGGAACTGGCGTTGAACATGTTGCGGGACGCCGGAAGTGAGTTTTTCATGGTTATCACCGATGGTCGTCTGGGGGGGATCAGCGGGTACGAGTTGTTGAAGCATCTCAAACGCGACTGGCCCAACCTGCCAGCCATTGTAATCACTGCCTTCGCAACTCCCAAGCTGGCGGTTGAGGCAATCCAGAACGGGGCCGCGGATTATCTTTCCAAGCCGTTTGCGCCGGAAGAATTGCTGCATGCAGTTGAGCGCTGTCATGAGCGGTTCCGGCTCATTCAAGAAAACACTAATCTGCGGGCGCGAACGAGTGAGGTCTATGAAGTGGATCAAATCGTCGGCGATTGCGAGAAAGTGGCGGAAATGCGCCAGTTGATCCGCACAGTTGGGCCGACGGATGCGACGGTTTTGATTCTTGGAGAAAGTGGCACGGGCAAGGAATTGATCGCGGGTTCGCTCCACATGTTGAGCGAGCGCAGGGAGAAGAATTACATTCGCATCAATTGCGCAGCCATCCCCGAATCTCTTCTGGAGAGTGAATTGTTTGGTCACGAGAAGGGGGCCTTCACCGGGGCCTTGAGGCAAAAGAATGGTCGTGTGGAAGAGGCGGATGGAGGCACGATTTTTCTGGATGAAATTGGAGACATGAGCCGACCGTTGCAGGCCAAGTTGCTGAGGTTTCTTGAGGATGGAACATTTACCCGGGTGGGTGGCAATGATGAAAGGAAGGTGAATGTTAGGATCATCGCGGCCACGAATCGTGATATTGTTGAGGCCATCACCGAAAACCAGTTTCGTGAAGATTTATTTCACCGCCTCAATGTGGTTCAATTTCGGCCACCACCATTGCGGGAGCGGGGCGCGGACATTCTTGTGTTGGCGCAGCACTTCCTCAAGCAGCACAGTTTTGCCATTGGCAAGACCACGCTTCCACTGGCGGACGCCGCGGAGCAAAAGTTGTTGTCGCATAATTGGCCGGGCAATGTCCGGGAATTGCGCAATGTGACTGAACGCGCGGTCATTCTGGAAACGGGGGAGGAAATTGACGCGGGCAGTTTGCCGGATTTTGAGGTTGAGGCGCGACTGCGCTCGGGTGGAGGGAATGGGGACAAACACGCGGGCATACGTCCGGGGCAATCATTCGAGGAGGCCGTTCTTGAGTTTGAGACAGGTATTATTTCTGAGGCGCTTGAAAAGAATCAGCACAACATGAACAAGACTGCTGAACAGCTCAAGATGACTCGTCACGCGCTCCGTTACCGCATGCAACGGTTGAATTTGCTGCCGGGCAGCAATGAGGATGACGCCTGATCTTGGGGATGCAGACCAGCCAGGTCATCACCCGCCGGAGTGCCTCCAATTTGGCCTTCGCCTTCATTGCCTTGGGTCGCGAAAAACGCGAGGCCATGTCTGTGCTCTACGCATTCTGTCGTGAAGTGGATGATGTGGCAGATGAAGACACGCGATCCATCGATGATCGACGTGAATCGCTGGCGGAATGGCGGGAGGATGTGAAGAGGGCATGTGAGGGTGGCGAACCTCGCATGGCGGTTAATCAGGAACTGAAGCCCGTGGTTCAACACTACAAGCTTCCCTTCTCACTTTTCGATGAGTTGCTTCTCGGGGTCGAGACTGATTTGAGGCAGGACCGCTACGAGACGCTTGATGAGCTTGATCTCTATTGCTATCGGGTGGCCTCGGTGGTCGGCTTATTGAGCATTGAAATTTTTGGCTACAGGGATTCTGCCGTTCGTGATTATGCGATCCACTTGGGCAAGGCCCTTCAAATTACGAATATTCTTCGGGATGTCAGAAACGATGCGGAAAGAGGGAGGATATATTTGCCGCGTGAGGAGTTGCGTCGATGTGAGGTGGATGAGGCCTCGTTGTTGAGTCTGAGCTATTCTCCTGAATTTCACCACGTAGCGGCAGACATGGCCGTGTGGGCAAGAATGCACTATCAGAAAGCCGCCGAGTTATTACCTAAGGGGGAGCGTTGTTCGATGGTTGCCGCAGAGTCCATGGGGGCTGTTTATTGGAATATCTTGCGGGTGTTGGAACGTGATCGCTTTCAGGTTTTTGAAGGGCCAACGGCTCGCTTGGGCAAGCCGAGGAAACTTTGGCTTATTCTTCGAACTTGGTTGCGGATTCGTTTAGGGATGGCCAAGCCAAATTATGGCTTGGATTGAATCTGGGGCAACACTGCACGGGCGAGCACGGTGGCAAGGCGTTCGGCGCATCCCGTAATTTGACGCCTAAAACGGATCAGTTCTGGAATTCGACCGGGGTTTTTTAGTAGCTCCTTGGCCAATGCGGTATGGCTGATGGTGTGGTCGGATGAAAGTGTCCGGTTGAAATCCAAGGGGAGTGTTTCGTTTGCGGCATCACTGACAACACGCAGAGTGCAGCATGGTATGGATGATTTCTGACATACTTCCCAGATTGCGCCTGACTCCATTTCTACGGCGTCTGCTTGGGTGGTGTCTCGGGCGATTTCTTTTTCATCAGCGGTTATCAGAACCCGTTCCGCGCAATAGAAGGATGCGGAAATGGCTCCTGCTTCAGCGAGTGAATCATGATATGGAAATGATTCATCACAGGCATAGAGGACTCTGCCACTGGAATGAGCGGGGTTTAATCCGCCTGCAAAGCCACAGGTAAAAACAGATTCAGGCAAGGTCTGTTCGATAGCGCGAAGCGTTGCCTTGCGAGCATTATTACGGCCGATTCCGGTAATCAGAATTTGTATTGCGGAATAGTCGCGCGCGATTTTTCGGAAGGGTTTGGCTTCTTCCTCAACCGCAAAGCAGGCGAGGATATTGGGCTTCATCGGGCTGCGCCGGCATATTCACCATTGGCTTTTTGCTTACCATTCAGATGGTGTCCGTTGCGGATGAGGTTGAGTTTCTCGTGCTCCTGTTGCTCAGCTAGGGCAAGCAATGGCCATGCGTTGCGGTAGCTGTCGTATTTCAGGTAGAACACTCGGGGAAAACCTGTTCCGGTGGTTTCATTCTCCGTCCAACTTCCGTCCGCGTTCTGGTTTCGGACAAGATACTCAATGCCTCTGCTGATGGAGGTGCAGGAGGTTTCACCAAAAGATTGTAATCCCATGATTGCCCAGGCAGTTTGCGAGGCTGTACTTGGCCCTTGCGCCTTGTAGATGGGGTCGTCATAGGTGTTGCAGCGTTCCCCCCAGCCACCATCATCGTTTTGGGCAGCCTCCAGCCAGCGGCGGGCTTTTTGCAGCCACGGCTGGTTCATGTCGAGGCCGATGGATCGTAGGCCGCGAAGGACAGCCCAAGTTCCATAAATATAATTGACGCCCCACCGGCCATACCATGAACCGTCCTCCTCCTGATTTTCACGGAGGAATTGAATGGCCTTTTTTACCTGAGGATCGTCTAGGTCGTAGCCTTCCTGGCCAAGGAACTCAAGAATGCGGGCAGTGATGTCCGCGCATTCAGGATCCAGCATCGCATTATGGTCGGCAAAAGGAACTTTATTTAAAATATTTTTGGTGCAGTCCTTGTCAAAGGCACCCCAGCCGCCATCCTTGCACTGGAAGGAGAGCATCCATTTAAGGCCGCGCTCCAATGCGGCATCACGGCGGCGGCGGTCACTCCCGGGAACCCGCCGAAGCGCCATGAGGATCATGGCCGTGTCATCCACATCGGGATTCCATTTGTTGTCGTATTCAAAGGCCCATCCACTGGGCTCCACATCGGCGTTGTTCTTGAATTTCCAATCGCCACGAAATCGGATTTCCCTGTCCAGCAGCCAATCGGTGGTTTTACGAAGGGATTCATCATCCGCGGGAACACCGGCTGCGTGGAGGCAGATTTCTATAATGCCGGTGTCCCAGACAGGCGAAAGGCAGGGTTCCAGCCAGACACGATCCTCGGTTTCGTGTTCGAGGTTTTTTAGTTCCTTGGCGGCCCGAATGACCCCGGGATGGTCGTCGGGATAGCCCATGGCCTTCAGGGCGATCAGGCAGTTGAGCATGGCGGGAAAAATCGCCGCCAAACCACTGGAACCCTCGCAGCGTTCCAGCATCCAGCGCTCGGCGTTTCGGAGAGCTCGTTTTCGGAATGGGTGGATGCCTTTCTTGGCAAACCACTCGGCAAGTTTGTGAAGTTTGTCGAGGTGGATGAAAAAATTGCGCCAGGTTAAAAATTCCGGATCCTTAGGAAGTTTCAGATCCCGCTCGTGAAATCCATCGGGATACAACTCGTCAAGGGTGACATCGACAGGTCGGGTGGGCTTGTAATGGTTGATGATGGCCAAAGGCACGAGCATGGAGCGGCTCCATGAACTCATCTCGTAGAAGTTCACGTGGAAAAATTTGCCGAGCAAGATGGTTTCCACGGGAATGGTGGGCAGGTGCTTCCAAGGGTAGAGGCCAACGAGCGCAAGGTACAGCTTGGAGAAGGTGTTCATCCGCGGCGGTCCGCCGAGGTTGTGGGCCATCTCGCGGGCCTTGAGCATGCGGGGGTCAGTTGTAGGCACCCCAGCGAGCTTGAGTGCCAAATAGCATTTTACAGTGGCATTGATTTCCGCTGGGCCATTGAGGTAAATGTTCCAACCGCCGTCCTCGAGCTGCATCGAGAAGATGTGGTTGACGGCCTTTTTTTGCCAGACTTCATCCACACTTTGATCCCAATGGTGATAGGCCACCATGTCGGCCACTAGGGTGGCATCAACCATGAGTTCAAAACACCAGTGCCCATCGGGGTGTTGTTGACTCAAGAGGAAGTCGCGAGACCGCTGAATGGCGGCCTCCAAGTCTGATTCAGGCTGAATGTCAGGTTGCGACGCAGGCACTCCAGCGCGAGCCGGGGAACCCTTGATTTTCACAGACACGCGGCGGATTCTCCCCATTTTTCCATGATTGTAAAGCCATTTTGGGCGTGAACCATTCCCGATGCTTGGGCTAGCGTGTCTCATGCAATTGGCGTTTTCCAAGATGAACGGTGCGGGGAACGATTTCGTGTTGATTGACAATCGCAATGACCTCGTATCACTTTCTCGTGAGCAAGTGGCACGTCTTTGTGATCGTCAGAGGGGGGTTGGGGCCGATGGATTAATCCTGTTAAGGGGCTGCCCTGATGGGGAAGCGGATTGGGCGTGGGATTTTTATAATGGCGACGGAAGTGATGCTGAAATGTGTGGGAATGGAGCTCGGTGTTTTGCGCGATTCATTGCCAGACGGGTTGGTGTTAACAGTGAGATTTCATTCCTCACGGGATGTGGTGTTATCCGCGCGGTCTTGGATGGTGAGCGGGTGACTGTGAGCCTGATTGATCCGTGTGATTTGAGGCTGAATGAAGAGGTTAGCCTTTCGGTTGGGACGAGGGCGATTCATTCACTTAATACCGGGGTGCCACATGCGATCTTGATGGTGGAAGACGCGGACGCCGCAATGGTTGATTCACTCGGCAATGAGATTCGGCATCATCAGCATTTCGCTCCGGCGGGCACGAATGTGAATTTTGTGGAAATTTTGGAACCTGAGCATATTCGAGTTCGGACGTATGAACGTGGGGTGGGAGAGACGCTTGCCTGTGGGACAGGAGTGTCTGCTAGTGCTATAATTGCCAGTCGATTGGAAGGATTTTCATCACCCGTAAAGGTTGATGTGCTTGGGGGTGATACTCTTGAAGTTTCCTTCGATGATAATTTAAGGAGCGTTCAGCTGACTGGTCCGGCGGAGTTTGTTTTCGATGGGGTTATTGATGTTTGAAAAACTTTGAAGTTCCCCTGGTTAACTGTTAGCGTCCGCCCGTCCAATGTTTACAGGAGTCTATACCGCGCTCGTTACGCCCTTTCGCAACGGCAAGCTCGACGAGGCATCGTTTAAAGATCTCGTCGAACGCCAAGTAAAAGCTGGCGTGGATGGAATTGTGCCTGTTGGGACAACCGGGGAGTCGCCCACCGTTGATTTCGAGGAGCACGTGCGGATCATTGAGTTAGCCGTGTTTTATGCGCGCGATCGCGTGAAGGTGATGGCGGGCACAGGTGCGAACTCAACGGTCGAGGCCGTTCATCTGACAAAGTCCGCTGAATATGCCGGCGCTGACTCCAGCCTCCAAGTTTGCCCTTACTATAACAAGCCCAGTCAAGAAGGGCTGTATGCTCACTTCAGTACAATTGCCAAGTCAACCAACTTGCCGCTTTGCCTCTACAGCATTCCTGGGAGGTGCAACATTGAAATTGCCGTGGATACGGTAACTCGACTGGCGGCGGATTGTCCGAATATCAAGGCCATCAAGGAGGCGGGCGGCACCCCGGAGAGAGTCAATCAGCTGCGGTCTGCGCTGGGGAAAAGGATCTTCATTCTAAGTGGGGATGATTCGATGACGCTGCCTTTCATGTCTGTTGGAGCCAGTGGTGTGATCAGTGTTGCATCAAACATTATTCCCAAACAAATGGTTCGAATGGTCCATGGATTCTTGAAGGGCGACGCCAGATCAGCCTTGAAGTTACATGAGAAATTCTACCCTGTGTTCAAGGATTTGTTCCTCGAGACGAATCCCGTGCCCGTCAAGGCTGCGGCTGCCATGTTGGGCTTTTGCCGGGAGGAATATCGCTTGCCGTTGGTCAAGATGAGCCCGGACAATCGTAAACAGCTTCGCGCCACTCTGAAATCCCTGGGGATTATCAAGTAACATGACCAAGGTAATCATTCACGGATCCAAGGGTCGCATGGGTCAGGTGCTCATCGCCTGCGGCGAAAAAATGGAAGGGCTGGAGATGGTTGCCGGTGTGGACGAAGGCGACGCGCTCGTCGATCACATCACCGATTGCGATGCGGTGATCGATTTTAGTCTCCACCACGTCACGGCCGCTTGTGCCGCATTGTGCGCCGAAAATGGCAAGGCGCTCATAATCGGAACCACCGGCCATACCGATGAGGAAAAAGCTGAGGTGTTGAATCACCAATCCTCAATCCCGATTGTCTGGGCCAGCAACTATTCCACCGGCGTGAACACCCTCTTTTGGCTAACTCGAAAGGCCGCAGAAATTCTTGGGCCCGGTTATGATTTGGAAGTGGTGGAGATGCATCATCGCCACAAAGTGGATGCTCCCAGCGGCACCGCTGCCACGCTGGGCGAAATCTTGCTTGAAGTCCGTGATCAGCAAAAAGATGCCCTGCGGCATGGACGCGAAGGCATCATCGGTGAGCGTACCGATGAAGAGATCGGCATGCACAGTCTGCGCGGCGGGGATGTGGTGGGTGACCACACAGTCATGTGCGTCGGCGCCGGTGAGCGGCTGGAATTGACTCACAAAGCCGCCAGCCGCGAGACCTTCGCCAACGGCGCCCTGCGTGCCGCCCAATGGGCCCACGGCAAGGAGCCCGGCCTGTACAATATGCAAAACGTGTTGGGCCTTGAGTAAGGTCGCCTACATCGCGCTCGGCTCCAACTTGGGCGATCCGATCGCCCACATTCAGTTCGCCTTTAAAGAACTGGAAACTCTATCTCAAACCCCCGTTCGACAATCGTCCATTTGGCGAAGCACGCCGGTCGATTGTCCGCCCGGTTCACCAGATTTCATAAATGCCGCGGCGGCGATCAAGCCATTGACAGAGGAAACGCCTGAAACACTCTTGGGTAAATTGCAGGCGCTGGAAATCAACGCCGGACGGCAACCCAAGGTGGTGATGAATGAGCCGCGTCCGTTGGATTTGGATATCATTGCGTTTGGTGCGGAACAAAGATCATCAGCAGAACTCACAATTCCTCACCCGCGCTTTCACGAACGCAGCTTCGTTCTGAAGCCATTGGCAGAAATTGCGCCGGGAGTCGTGTTCCCAGGCCATATTCAATCCATTGCCGAGATGCTGGACGCTTTGGCGCCGAACGATACTCTCATTCGCCTTTAAGCTTCCCTCACCTTTGGGGCCCCGTACACTCCGCCCATGGCTGACGATCAATCGCCCGCTCCGCGCAAATGGTATCAAGCCCTAGGCCCCGGTCTTATCACCGCCTGCGTGGTCATCGGTCCGGGGAGTATTCTTACCAGCTCCAAAGTGGGGGCCGGCGAAGGGTACGGCATGGCGTGGGTGGTGGCCGTGGCAGTGCTGTTTATGATGGTTTATCTTACCTTGGGGGCCAAGGTGGGAGTGGTTACGAAGCAATCGAGTTGCCAAATTGTAGCCGAACGATTTGGTCGATGGCTGGCGGTTTTGATCGGGGTAAGTGTTTTTTTCATCTCGGCTTCTTTTCAGTTTGGCAACAACCTCGGCGTCTATTCGGCTTTTACTGCATATCGGAATTTCACAATTTCATTTCCGGATAATTCAAAGGGCCTTTCACGTATCGATTACCGGGAAGATGGAAAAAAGATTGTCATCGTTCGGGCGCTCGGCACGGGGAGCGAGCCGTGGAATATGGATGGCAACAAGTCTTTTACTTCCAAGGCCTTCATTTTGGATCCCGAATCCAAACGCCCCAATCCAGTTTACAAGGAAGACAACGCCACAAATCCCTATCGACTGGAGATTGCTGAAAGCGGCATGGCCCAATTGATCGCTCCGGGCAAATCAGATGTGCTGCACGGCAACTGGGCGGGCACGGGGTTTTGGAGTTGGGTGCCTTTTGATTATGTTCCAGTGTTCATCAATGCCTTGGCGCTTTTGTTCCTGTTTGCCTTTAAGAACATCTATCAGTTGCTCGAAAAATTGATGTCCGTGTTTGTAGGGCTGATGTTATTGGCATTTGCCTTGAATTATTTTTATGCGTTGAGCATGGCGGAATCTTCAGGCTCATCACCGCCAACTGAAGGAGGCGACATTCCAGTGCTGGCCTTAGTGGGTACAACATTTGTTATCACGGCGGCGTTTTTCCAAACCTACCTCGTGCGCCAAAAGGGGTGGAAGCGGGATGATCTGCCGAATGTACTGTTGGACGCCCGAGTAGGAGCAGGACTGATGGCCATGATAACGCTTCTGATCATGGCTAATGCTGCCGAGAGCCTGCGGGGGATGCAGTTGACTAATGTGGAAGGTGTGGCTCGGCAGCTTCGTGTTCTCTTTGGCGATCAAGGTCAGGCGCTCTTTTGCGTTGGCCTGTTCTGTGCGGCCTTTTCCTCGTTTCTAATCAACTCAATGATCGGTGGGTTCATTCTCGCGGACGGCCTTGGGCTTGGCCAGCACCCTGAAGATAAATGGACAAAACGCCTGACCGCCGTCGTTTTACTCACCGGAATGGTGGTGGCCCTTTTCGTGATTAAAACCGGTCAATCACCTGTAACCGCTATTGTGATGGCCCAAGCGGTGACCATTTTGGCAGCGCCTTTGTTGGCGGCCATCATGTTGTGGATCACCAATCAATCCAAAGTAATGGGTGAAGACAAAAACACGCCTGCCATGAATCTGTTGGCTGGGCTGGGCTTTGTCATGTTGTTGGCCATGGCGTATTATACAGCTACGGCAAAGGTTTGGCCCAAGGTCAAAGTGTGGCTCGGGTAATTTCCGCTTGTCGGTTGGGAAACTTTACGGGAAAGGTGGCGCGTGTCTGCGGGCAAAATGACGGTTGATGGCATTCGCCGAATGAAAGGCGGGGCGCCAATCGCGGCGTTGACGGCCTACGATTATTCCATGGCCAAAATGCTCGATGCCTGCGGGGTGCCATTGCTGCTGGTGGGAGATTCGCTCGGCATGGTCACGCTGGGATTGCCGGATACCACCGGGGTGACGATGGAGGATATGATTCATCATACTCGTGCCGCTGCCCGCGCCAAACCGCGTGCGTTGTTGGCGGCAGATTTACCCGCCGAAAGTTATAGCACGACGGATTTAGCTGTTTCCAATGCCCAGCGCCTGTTGGAAGCCGGGGCTGAAGCCGTGAAGGCTGAAGGTGGAATTGTGATTTGCGAACAAGTGCGGGCAATTGTGGCCCAAGGGATTCCGTTTTTGGGGCATCTGGGCATGCTGCCGCAAAGGGTGAAGGAAGAGGGCGGCTATAAAATCAAGGGGCGTCAGGCTGATGAGGCGGCGGCGTTGCGCGACGACGCCAATGCGTTGGTCGATGCTGGAGCTTTTGCGGTGGTGCTGGAGTTGGTGGAGCCGAAAATCGCCGCGGAATTGACAGCAGCTTTGCCGATCCCGACCATCGGCATCGGTTCCGGGCCGGATTGTGACGGGCAAATTTTGGTGACCACGGATTTGTGGGCGACCTCGCCGGATTATATTCCGCGCCATGTGCAGCCGCATGAACAGGTGAAATCCGAAATGCAAACTACCGTGCAGAATTGGATGGACGATATGAAACGATGAGCAAACTCACGCACATTAACGCGAAAGGTGAAGCACGGATGGTGGATGTTTCCGGCAAGCCGGTGCAGTTGCGCACGGCGGTGGCGCGGGGGGAAATTCGCATGGCACCGGCGACGTTGAAACTGGTGCGCGGGGATAAGATCGCCAAGGGCAATGTGCTTGCCACGGCTCGGATCACGGGCATTCAAGCGGCAAAACGGACAGGGGACTTGATCCCGATGTGCCATCCGCTGCCACTGGATCATTGTGAAGTGGAGTTCGAGTTTCCCAAAGCGGGCAACGCAATTGTGATCACGGCCACCACACGGGTGTCGGCGCGGACGGGGGTGGAAATGGAAGCGTTGGCGGCGGTGAATTTGGCGGCATTGACGATTTATGACATGTGCAAGGCGGTCGACAAAAAGATGCGCATCACAAACGTGAAACTGGTTTCAAAAACAAAACAATGAAGATTCAGGTTGGGATCATCACGGTGTCCGACCGCGCGGCGGCGGGTCAGTACGAGGACTTCGGCGGGCCACTGGTGGCCGAGGCGGCGGACGGCTACGGTTGGTCGGTGCTTGCCGAGACGGTGGTTCCGGATGACAAGGAGCAGATTCAGCGGGCTATTCGCGAGCAGATTGCCAAGGGCGCGCATCTGGTGTTGACCACTGGCGGCACGGGCGTGGCGCCGCGTGACGTGACGCCCGAGGCGGTGAAGGAGATTGCCGATCGCGAGCTGCCGGGCTTTGGCGAGGTGATGCGGATGGAGTCTATGAAGATCACCAAGAATGCCATTCTCTCCCGCAACCTCGCCGCCGCCGTGGGCAATGCGCTGGTGATTTGTCTGCCGGGCAAACCCAAGGGCGCGGTGGAATGTCTCGGCTTTGTGGAAGGCGCCATCCCGCATTGCGTGGAGGTGGTGGCGGGCGTGCCGACGAGCTGCTGATGGCCGATTCCGGCATCCAGTTTTTCAACCGCTACACTGGCGAGGTGGAAACCGAGGTGGTGTACGGCGAGTCGTGGCTGCGCTTCATTCTGTTCAATCCCTTCGGGAAACTGGCGCTGCATGCCGTGGCCAAGCGGGCGTGGTTTTCGCGCTGGTATGGTTGGCGTATGAACTCTCGAGGCAGTGCAGCGCGGGTGCGACCGTTCATTGAACGCTACGGCATTGCCGAGGAGGAGCACGTAAAGGCTGCCGATGCGTTCACGTCCTTCAACGATTTCTTTTACCGGAAGCTCAAGCCCGAGGCGCGGCCCGTGGATTCCGCGGCGGATTCAGTGGTGTTCCCGGCGGATGGACGGCATCTGGGTTTTGCGAAGGCTTCGGAAGTGGGGGGGGTGTTTGTGAAAGGGCAGAAGTTTGATTTGGGTCAATTGTTGGGCGATGAACAATTGGCGGAGCGTTTCGCGGATGGGGCGGCGGTTTTCTCGCGATTGTGCCCGGTCGATTACCATCGTTTTCATTTTCCCGTGGTGGGCGTGCCGAAGGATGCGCGGTTGATCAATGGGCCGTTGTACTCAGTAAATCCGCTGGCTCTGCGGAATCGATTGGCGATTTTGTGGGAGAACAAGCGCTTCATCACGGAGATCGAAACGGAGCAGTTGGGTCGCGTCCTGATGGTTGAGATTGGAGCGACCAACGTGGGCAGTGTGAACCACACATTCGTCCCCACACGGCCCGTGGAGAAGGGGGAGGAAAAGGGTTACTTTGCCTTTGGCGGTTCGGCGACGTTTACGATTTTTGAGCCGGGCCGTGTGCGGTTGGCAGAAGATCTCCTCGAGCAATCGGCGCAACAACGTGAATTGTATGCGCACGTTGGTGATTGCATGGGGGGCATCTTGGATAGCGAATTGAGAGAGTGGTGATGCAGCGTTAACTTGTTATAATTCGTTCGGGATGAGCGTACAGATTCATGGTGTCTCCGCGTAAAAACCCGATCAATGTTTGTCCATTTTCGCGCGCAAATTCGACAGCTAAATTTGATGGGGCCGATACGGCGGCCACAATGGGTATGCGTGCCGCCAAGGCTTTTTGCATTATTTCAAAAGAAGTCCGTCCGCTAACCAGCAGGATACATTCTTCAAAAGAAAAGTTTTTCAAGAACCCAAACCCGATGACTTTGTCGACGGCATTGTGACGGCCAACATCTTCTCGCAAGACAATTAACTCCCCATTTCTGTCAAACATCGCTGCTGCATGAATTCCTCCGGTCCTTTTGAATGTGGATTGGGCTACCTGCAGTTTGGCAGACAAGCTTGTGATGATGTTCACGCAAATACTCAAGCCTGACTTTACAGGCTGGTGCTGCTGTTGGACGGCTTCTATTGTTGCCTTGCCACAGAGGCCACAGCTTGAAGATGCAAACACGTGACGTGTTAATGATTCCAAATCAACCTTTACATTTGGCGCGAGGAACACATTTAACGTATTTCCAAGTTGCGCTGCTTCGCCCTCGGTGCAGTGTGCGATTTCGGTAATGTTTTCGCGCTCGTTGATTAGTCCTTCCGTGGCTAGAAAGCCTACTGCCAATTCATCGTCGTGTCCCGGTGTCCGCATTGTCACCGCGATATTTTGGCCGCGCACTCGAATTTCCAACGGCTCCTCGACAGCTAAGGAATCGTTAGTCGGTGCGCCTAGGTTGCCATCCTTCAATCGTTGAATGGACGTGGTCGTGCTTTGGGGATCGTGGGGCACGAGGTGGGTTATTCTTCGAATGGAGAGATATTCACCGGGCAGACCTTTAGTTCAGCGGTCTCGGTGACGGGGTCGTAGCCGGAGCCGGTGAGGATGTTCACGGGGACATCGCTGAAGCTGAAGCTGCAGAAGACGGTGCCGCGCGGGGACATGTTGCTGGCGCGCGCGCGGATCTTGATGGCGCCGCGGCGACTGCGCAGGCTGGCCCAGCCGCCGTCGGGGATGCCCCAGTCGGCAAGGTCGTCGGGGTGAATCTCCAGCGACTCCTCGCTGAGCAAGTAGTCGATGCCGGCCGCGCGGCCGGTCTGCGTGCGGGTGTGGTAGGCCTGTAGGCGGCGGCCGGTGGTGAGCCACACGGGGAACTCGTCGTCCACCACCTCCGCGGGATCGCGGTAGCAGATGACGCGGAAGAGGCCGCGCCCGTTTTTAAACTCGCCCTCGTGCAGCACGGGCGTGCCGGGATGGTCCTTGTGGGGGACGGGCCAGTTGTACTCGCCGTGCTCGATGCGGTCCCAGTCGAGGCCAGCGTAGATGGGCGAGAGGCCGCAGAGCTCGTTAAACACATCCTTGGCGGACTCAAACTCAAAACCCGCAATGCTCATTCGCTGCGCGATTTGCGAGACGATCCACCAGTCGGGCTTGGCCTCGCCGGGGGGCGTCACAGCGGCGCGCAGGCGCTGGACACGGCGCTCGGTGTTGGTACACACGCCGTCGGTCTCACCCCACGCGGTGGCGGGCAGCACGACGTCGGCGAATTCCGCGGTCTCCGTCCGGAAAATATCAATGACCACGAGATGGTCGAGCGCCCGCAGCGCGTGCTCGCAGTGGTGGCGGTCGGGGTCGGAGACCACCGTGTTCTCGCCGTCGATGAGCATCGCGTGGATGCCCTCGCCGCAGCGGTTCAGCGCCGTGACCTTTGTGATGCCCTTCTCACCGTCCATCTCGCGACCGTACAGCTTTGCGAACTTGTCGCCATTGGCGGGGTCGTGGACGGGCTGGAAGCCGGGGTAGTTCGCCGGCACCGCGCCGCAGTCACCGGCGCCCTGGATGTTGTTCTGGCCGCGCATGGGGTTTATGCCCGTGCCCTCGCGGCCGAGATTGCCAGTCAACAACGCGAGGTTGCAGAGGCTCTGCACGTTGTCCACGCCGCAGATGTGCTCGGTGATGCCGAGCGTGTAATAAATCGCCGCCTTGTCCGCGCGGCCATACAGCAGCGCCGCGCGCTCGATGTCCGCGGGAGGCAGGCCCGTGATGCCCGCGGCCCACTCAGGCGTGAACTGCTGCACGTGTTCGAGGAACGCCTCGCCATCCTTTGTGCGCGCGTCGATGAATTCGCGATCGACGAGCCTCTCGCGTGCGATGACGTGGGCCATGCCCAGCAGCAGCGCGACATCCGAACCCACACGGATGGGCAGGTACAGCTCGGCCATCTCGGCCAGCGGGATGCGGCGCGGATCGGCCACGACCATTTGCGCCCCGCGCTTGAGCGCCCGCTTGATGCGCGTGGCGGCGACGGGATGGCACTCGGTCATGTTCGTGCCGATGCAGAAAATGAGGTCCGGCTTTTCCATGTCGGCGAGGGGATTGGACATGGCGCCCCGGCCGATGGTGGCCGCCAGACCGGCGACCGTTGGGGCGTGTCAAGCACGGCTGCAGTTGTCGATCTGGTGCGTGCCGAAGCCGGCGCGGATGAACTTCTGCATCGTGTACGCCGCCTCGTGCGGTGCGCGCCCGCTGGCCACGCCGTAAACCGCATGCCGCCCGTGCTCCCCGGCGGCTTTTTTAAAACCATCCGCCGCGCGGTCCAGTGCCGTCTCCCAGTCCGTCTCGTGCAGCTCGCCATCCTCGTCGCGCACCAGCGGCATTTTAAGCCGATCCTCGTGCTGCACGAAGTCGAACGCAAACTGGCCCTTGATGCACAGCGCACCCTCGTTGGCCGGGCCGTCCATCGCGGGCTGCACGCCCACCAGCCGGTCCTCCTTGGTCAGCAGGTCCACCGAGCAGCCTACGCCGCAGTACGGGCACACCGTGCGCGTCTTCTCCACTTCGCCGGGCAGCGACTCCGCGCGCATCGCCTTGCGGTCGCCCAGCGCGCCGGTGGGGCAGGTCTGCACGCACTGGCCGCAGAAGGTGCAGGCGGAGTCCTTCAGGATGCCGTTGAACTCCGTGGTGATCTGCTTCTCGAAGCCGCGGTTCATCATCGTGATCGCGTGGTCGCCCTCCTGCTCGGCGCAGACGCGCACGCAGCGGTAGCAGGAAATGCAGAGATCGTAATCGCGCAGGATGAACGGGTTGTCGTCCGTCGAATTGCTCGTGCCCGACTGCCGCCCGGCGAAACGGCCACCGCGCACCTCGTAGCGGTCGAGCAGTGATTTCAACTCTTGCGACGCATGCCCGCGCAGCTCGTCTACCTCGTTCTCGCGGTTCTCGGAAGCCACCAGCTCGAGCAGTGTGCGCCGATGTTTCTCGATGGCGTCGGTGGTAGTTTTAACAACCATCCCCGCTGTGGCGGGCGTGGTGCAGGAAGCCACGGGCGCGCGCATGCCATCCACCTCAACCACGCACAGGCGGCAGCCGCCGAAGGCCTCCAGCCGCGCGTCGTAGCACAGCGTCGGCACCTCGCGTCCCGCGCGCTCGGCCACCTCGTAAATCGTCTCGCCCTCGGTGAAGGAAACCTCCACGCCATCGAGCGTCAACGTGGCCGTCGCCGTTGGTTTGACCTCGGCAATCATCGGGGGAGAGTTTGTGGCAGATCAGCGGCCGTTTTTCAAGCTCGCGGCCACCTGCTCCGGGAAGTATTTAACAAGGCTCTCCGTGATGTTCGGCGCCGCGACGCCCAGGCCGCACGCGCTGGTGGCCATCATTGTCCGGCCGATGTCATGCACCTCCTCGCGCCACTTCGTTTCATCGGCAGGACCGGCCGCGCCATTGAGTCGCTCGGTGAGTCGCTGTGTGCCGATGCGGCAGGGGAAACACTTGCCGCAGGATTCTTCCGCGAAAAACTCCATCGCGCAGTGCGCCACCTCCACCATGTCGCGCGTGTCGTCAAACACCATGATGCCCGCCGCCCCAAGGAACGCGCCCTTCGCGCGAATGGACGGCTCATCGAGCGTCACGTCGAGATCGTCGCCCGCGAGGAAGCCGCCGGACAACCCCGCCATCGTCACCGCCTGAATGCTCCGGCCCTCCGGCGCGCCGCCGCACCATTCATTCAAAAGCGTCAGCAACGGCAGCCCAAATGGCGCCTCGAAATTCCCCGGCCGCTGGATGTCGCCGGACACGCTGACCAGCTTTGTCCCCGCGTGCTCGCCCAGGCCCAATCCGCGATACCACTCCGCGCCCTTCATCACGATGGGCGCCACCGACGCCAGTGTCTCGACATTATTCACGACGGTGGGCAGGTCGTTGTAGCCGTGCGTCACGGGGAACGGCGGCCGGTTGCGCGGGAAGGGATGCTTGCCCTCGAGGCTGTTTAAAAGCGAACCCTCCTCGCCGCAAATGTACGCCCCGCCGCCACGCCGCAGATACAGCTTGAAGCCGTCGCCCAGAAGTTCCTCCGCCTCCGCCATGGCGCGCTCGACGATCTGGAAAGTTTCGGGATACTCGTAGCGCAAATAAATGAACCCCTTCGTCGCCCCCGTCGCGTGCGCAGCGATGGCCATGCCCTCAATGACCGCGTGCGGGTCATAGTCGAGGATCGCACGGTCCTTGAAACATCCCGGCTCGCCCTCGTCGGCGTTGCACACAATCGACTTCGGCTCGCCCTCCGCCTGCTCGACCATCTCCCATTTCTTGCCCGTGGGAAACCCAGCGCCCCCGCGCCCCGCCAAATGACTGTCCGTGATGAGTGCCAGCAAGTTCGCCCGCGACATCCCCCGCGCCTTCTCCAGCGCCTCGTAACCGCGATAGCCCTCCATCGTGTTGCGCTCCGGCTCGCGGATGTGGGCGAACACGCATTCCTCCACGTTGCCTGGATTGGGCGGCGGCAACGGGGATGGTGTCTTCTCCAGTGAATCCGCCGTCCGTCCTACGCGCACCTCGTGCCCTTGCAACACCGGCACGCCGTCATCGCAGCGGCCGGCACAAGCCATCGGAGTTGCGCCCTCGAGGGATTTCAAAAGCTCCGGTGCGCCCAAGTATTTGCAAGCCGGCCCGGTGCACACGCGCGGCGCAGCCTGCCCGGGCGCCTTTCGTGCAAAGTGGTGGTAAAAAGTGACCGTGCCGAACACCTCGGCCACGGGAATCTTCAACCCGTCCGCCACCGCGCGGATGGCTTCTTCACTTATGAATCCGTCGCGGTCGTGGAAGGCGTGAAGCAAGGGGAGCAACGGTGCTTCTTCTTTCCACCATTGTTCGATGAGCTCCTGGTTGGTGGCCATTCTACTTGCCGGCGGTGGGTCGTGGTGTCTGCAGCATTTCGATGGCCTTTTCCAGTTGCGGATCTTTTCCTTCCAGCCATTCGGCGGGGGTCATCCATACTTGGAGATCGGGTTTTTCGCCCTGGTTTTCCATGTTGGTCCCATCCATGCGCCACACACCTCGGCCGGGGATTCGGCAGCGCGTGCCATTGGTCAGGGTGAAGGTGGAGGTCCAGATCACATAGCCAGGCGTCGGCATGCCAACCAGTCGGCCGAGGCCTCGTTGACGGATGGCATACGGAAACATCTCCGCGTTGGAATAGCTGTGTTCATTCATGATGACCACGATGGGCTTGTGCCAGGCGCGACCAGGCGCGGGCTCGGGCGCACCATCCCGGGGCACGTATATTCCGTGTTGTTTGCGTTCCAGCATGTCGATGAGGTTGTCGCTGATCCGTCCGCCGCCGTTGAAGCGCACGTCGAAGATAATGGCGTCCTTGTCCTGAATGTATTCGTAGACTTCCCGCTCAAATTGCCGTTGGTCGGTTTCGCCCATGCCTGGAATGTGGACATAGCCGATTTTCCCACCGGACTTTTTGGCTACAAAATCCTGTGCCTTGGCGACCTGGTTGCGGTAGTTGAGCTGGCTGAAACCCTTCCAAGTCAAAAGTTTGTAACGGACCGTTCTCGCGCCGTCGCGCTTGGGTGCGGAATTGACCAACAGCTCGATATATTTGCCGTCAAACCGATTGAGCCAATCGTACAATTTTTCGTTGCAAGTGACCAATTCTCCGTTGATCCCAAGGAGATATTCGCCGGGCTTGATGCGTGTTTTTTCAAATGACGGGGGGGAACCGGCAGGGACACTATTGATCTTGATGCCGGTGCCTTGGTGGGAATAGTCGAAAACGAGTCCCAAGTGGGGGGTAGTCGGCTTGGGGCCGGCCGGTGGCTTGGCCGTGACCTCGCAGTGGGAGGTCTCGAGTTCGCCAACGAGCATGGAGAGAAGGGCAGCAAATTCCGCGTCGGTGTCCACGGACGAGAGGCGGCGACCATACTTGTCGCGCAGGGTTTTCCAATCCCGTCCGTGGAATGAGGCATCGTAAAACCGGTGGTGATATGTGCGCCAGAATTGCTGGAATGAGGCCAGTCGTTCAGCACGGATGTCCTGAGTCCACTCAGCGGCAAAAGTGATGCGGAGGGGCGGCCCGCCGCCAAGCCTTAAAAGAAACATTTCGCCCCCTTTCATAAAGGTGGCCTCGTTGCGCTTGCGCATGACCCGGAAGGCAACATGTCCACCGCCGTCGGTCATCTTTTTGCTTTCGCTGCCATCGTAGTTGAGTTTCCAGACATTGTTGCCGGAAAGGAAGAAAATCCGGCCGTCATCCATGATGTTCAAATCGGCATCCGGATTTTGTGAGGACACCTTGCGGATTCGCCGGTGGATGTTATTGAAATCTATCTTGATGTCCAAATCCCCTTTGGGCTTGGCAAATTTCAATTCGCCGTTTTCGTGGAAATCCTCTTCACGCAACGCGACTGCATAAAGGCCGTCTCCACTGCGGTTGCTCTGGAAAAAAAGGTAGCGGCCATCAGGAGACCAAGCGGGGTTGCTGTGGGTGGCGTTTAGCAGGGTGATATTATACTCCTTGCCGCCTTCGTAAGGAGTGATCCAGATGTTGTAGGAGCCGCTCTTACCGCGCCGGGTAAAGGCGATCCACTTGAGGTCAGGCGACCATTCGTAATCCACACCGCCTTGCCCTCTTGAATGTGTGCCGGGAACCTTGATGATGCGCTTCACCGCAGAATCCTTTAAATCAATTCGATGCAGGCCACCCTCGGGGCCGGCAACCCAGCAAAAAAGAAATTTGCCGTCCGGTCCCATTCGCAGGCGGGTAACATCCTCCTGCCGTTTCCAGAGGGGGCGGATGGTGCGGTTGGCGATCGTGACTTCGTAGATGCGATTGTTGCCCTCACGATCGCTGGTAAAATATATCTTCTTGCTGTCATGAGACCACGAGAAGTCGGAGTCGTCGCCAGCCCATCGGGTTAGTCGGCGTGCGCGTTCCGCGAGGTCTTTTTCATTGCCCTTGGGCTTGGCGGACCTGACCACCCAAATATCTCCCTTCAAGCCGAAGGCCATGTGTTTTCCATCCGGTGACGGTTCAGCCTCGGTTACGCCCCGGACAATTCGTTCGTAATGGCTTGGGTTGCGCTTGGAGTCGGTCAGGGCCAAAAGGGGGATGCGCTTTGGCTTGTCTGCGCCCTTGGGCAGCATCCAGATGCCGTCCTTATACTCAAAGGCAATATCACCGTTCTTGGCCATGCTGGGGTAACGGACCGCATCTCCGCTTAAATTTGTTAGTTGCTCCCGTTTGCCATCAAGGCTAATGAGCCAAAGGTTGGGTGTCATTGCGGGTGTATCCTTGAGTGGAGGTAGTTTCTTGCTCAAGAGAGGGCTGTTGGGTGTGGCTTCATCCGTCGTCACGGTGAGAAGTTTTTTTCCGTCGGGTGTGAATTGTGTGTAAAGATGCTGCCGTTGGTTGTCGGTGTCCGGGACAATCGCGCGCTGGTTTTTGACGGTATCCCACAACCAGATCTGGGCAGCTGCCGACCCGGTGTAACGGGGCCGGTACCAGGGGAAGCCAAAACGGCCATACACCATTTGTTTGCCATTCGGCGACCAGCGCGGATAGCGCATGATCGCATAATCCTCGCAAACAAGGCCGGTGCGGCGCGTCTGGATGTCGACCGTGAAAATTCCATAGCGCGGCGGGTTGCGTTTTGCCGAAAAACTGATCCTGCGGCTGTCAGGGCTCCAGCCAAACGGAATTTCATGGCCAGAATGCCAAGTCAACTGCATCGCCGGCCCACCGATGGCCGGCATGATAAAGATATCCCAGTTCCCATTCCGCAGACTGCCAAAAGCGATCCATTTGCCGTCCGGAGAGAAGATCGGGTAGGCATCCAGTTCCAAATGGCTAGTTAATGGCATGGCTCGGCCTCCCGCCGAACTGACACCCCAAATGTCTCCCCGGTAAACAAACGCCAAGCTCTTGCCATTGGGGGAAAGCGCGGGGTGTCTTGCGCCTACGATGGGCTTGGGGGGCGGGGGCACCAACTGCGCGTGAGCGCCAAAGGCCAAAAATGAGGTGAGGGCAATTGCGGGAAAGCAGCGATTTTTCATGCAGCGCAGCCAGTTTACACGGCATGGCCAGTTCGGCGCAACGGCTAACACTTCAGTTTAATGCCACTTTTGCAGCTCAACGATATTCCCCTCCGGATCGGTCATGTAGATCAGGGTCAATTTGCCCGCGCCGGGAATGTCGATGGTAACAAGGTCACCATAGTCCGAGCCGCCAAGTTCCTTGATTTGGATGCGTTTTGAATCTACGTCATCCACCTCGAAGGCCAGGTGCGCAAAGCCCGGATGGGTAAGCTTTTTGGGGGTGTCCGGGGCGCTTTCGTTGGCAGTAAAAATCTCGATGGTGGGCCCATTTTCGCCATGGCCTGGCACGCGCATATGACGGCCGCGAATGCGGAGGCCTGGCTCTGCTGTCAAAGCATCAATGTGTGGGCCATGATGGTCGCGTTCGGAACTGACCGGTTCGCAGTCAAACACCTGTTCATAGAAAGTGCACAGTCGTTTCCAGTCTGCGGCGATGATGTTCACATGGGCGTATCGCGTGGGCATAGAGGGAATCTAGTGGGGGGCTGGCAATTTGCCAAGGCCGGCGGATGGGCTAGTCATTCTCCTCTGTAGACACAACTTGCGTTGCAGGTTTCCGCCACCTCGATGGCCGTGAGTTGTGGCAGCGAAGGGTGGAGGCGGTCCCAGATCCACTTGGCGATATTCTCACTGGTGGGGTTATCCAGCCCTTCAATTGCGTTGAGATGATTGTGGTCGAGTTGTTTCCAGAATGGTTCGAATGCGTTTGCGATGTCCGCATAATCCACGAGCCAGCCCAATTCCGGGTCACACTGGCCCTCCACGATCACATCCACCTTAAAACTATGCCCATGCAGGCGGTGGCATTTGTGGCTGGGTGGCAACTTGGGCAGCGAATGGGCGGCCTCGAATTGAAAGGTCTTTTTTAACTGAACTTTCATTGTAGGTGGTTTTTGAATTACAGTTCCCAGTCGGTCCAGCGTACATAATCGGCCAGCGCGGGGCGGCCATCGTGGCGCCAAGTAAGGGGCGGATTTTGCATTTGACCGATGGGGCATACGCGGGTGACGCCCCAGTGTGCGAGTTGACGTACTAGGTCGGCAGCATCGAGCTTGGTCGCGGCCAGGCCAACCGTACTGACTTGGCCACGGATCATTTCTGCGGTTCGCAGGGCTTCCTCAAGATCCTCGACTTCCTTCACAAAGACGAAGCGATTGAGGCAGGAGGGGCGAAAGATTTGTTCGCGGTCATAGATTACGGTCCAAGCCGTGGATTCCTCGCTTTGCCAGAGCCGGACATCGCCGACATTGGCGGCGCGCGTTTCATAGAGTGATCGGAGATCGGCGATGTTCGCGGCATCGGCGGTCGTGAGTTCGCCGCGGGGTTCGGTGGATTCCTTTTCCGCCAGTGCTTCAGCTAAGAGCTCGGCAAATTTCTCCGCTCCATGTGCGCCGCCTCGTTGCACGTAGTATGCATGTGGGGACAGGCAGCCGAGCTGATTCCAAGCGGCAATATCATCGGCGGCAAGATTGGCTTGCTCGCGGGCCAAGGCGCGGGTGGTTACATCCTTGGTCAGGAATCCAAAGCTGACACGATGACCATGCCCAAGGAATGCGGTGCCTTGCGGCAGGCGCGAACGAATATCTGCAAGGGTTTCGTCACGACCCGTTGCCGTGATGCAATCGGCTTCCTCGAACAATTCCTGTTCCAGATCTTTCTGGCCTCCCTCCCACTCGGCGATCTCGATGCAGGCGCCAAACTTGCCGTGGGCTTCATAGATGGAGTGGGCAAACAATCGAGGTAGAAAGCCCGTGGCACGGGCGCACTTGATGAATTGAGCGGAGCCGATGAGCAGGCCGTGGATCATGCTCATGAGCGCGGGGCAGGGGAGATTGCCAGCGGTTATGTGGCCGATGAGCTCGGGGCCAATGGCAAGAGCCATTCGGTTTTCAACACGCTCCTCGGGAATGGGGGCGGGGGTATCGAGTCTGCGGGCATCCCCGAATTCCTGTGCGAGAAGATTGTGCAGGCTGTCTTCGGTGATTCGCTCAAAGAACTGGTCCAGTCCGCGGCTCAACGTTTCCCGTGAGAATCCCATTTGCTTTGGGCCATGCTCCAAGGCGTGTTGGCGAAAGGGAAAAAGGTCGTCACGCCAGTTGTCAGCAAGACGTGCGAGAATCTTCACCACGTCGTCGGTGGACATGTCCCGAATGTATTGGCGGCGGTTTCGCTTAATCTGCCGGAGCGCCTCTCGCAGCATGGCTGGGTTGAGGCGCGCCTCGGTGGGGATATCGATCAGGAAATAGTTTGGCAGATCAAGCGGGGCCATGATGGGGTGACCGTGCCTCACGGGCACGGCTGCTGTCGAGATCGGTTGCATTTAAAGAACAGCCGCGGGGATCGCTTGAAGCTGCGCGCCCGAGGAGTTCGAAGTCCTCGCTGTGACGAATGGCGAGATCTCCAGTGCGAATGGCGAGGACTGAGCGAGTGCTGGCAAGGTCGATGACTTCCAGAATTCCGGTTTGGCCGGATGCGACTTCGCGGCCTGTTTCCGGGGAGACAATTCGAGTCTTGGCCCAGTGGGGAAAACGGAAGTGACCGTCCCTTGTGGCGTAGGCTTGCGAACTAAGTTCGCACATGCCGTATTCGCGAACGATTTGGCTGGGGAGAATACCAAGTTTTTCCGTGATAAGTGCGTGGAGATCGGCCATGCCCAGTTCCCGGGACTGCCCCTTGTAGCCTCCGGTTTCCATGACTTGTGAGCCCGGAGGCAACGAGATGGGGGTGATCTCGTCGCAAAGGTGTACGAAAGAGAACGCGGTTCCCATGATGGTGATGGGGGCATCGCTGGCCTGAATTTCTTTCAGGGTGGTGGCGGTGTCTACTTTCCAGCCAGTCGGGGTGGATGCACCAGTGAAGATGGGGTTGACTTGGACAGCCCGCAGCATATGGACCAACGAAGAGTGAGGGGCGCTGGCTGGGGCTGGAGTGAGAGAAAGGGTGCGGGGAGTGGCGGTTAGGTTTTTCGAGTAAGTGGTGGTTAAGGAATGTTCGTAGAGCTTGAGTGAGGCGTGGTTATGATAATTTCGGCTGGGAGTTTGGGTGGTTGTGCCGCTGGAATGGAATGTGGCTGAACGGTCGTCAGTGTCGAGACTGGTAACTTCGTAATCCCGGAATGCGGTGCTTGGGATGGCAGGAATGACCTTGGAGCTGCCGGGAGTGATGCTTCGTGATTCGCAGAAATTACGGTAGGGAATGACGTGCTCGTATTGCAGGGCGAAGAGGGCTTGGGCCAGATCATCAAAATCATCTTGGCCGCCGTCAATAAAGGAACGGATGCGGTTCGTTATATTTTCAAACGGGTCTTTCATGCGGTTTTGGTTTTCCCTTGCGGCAGGACGGGTTCGGCTGGTTTTCCGCGACAGCCAGAATTATTTCTATCGATTTGGCTTTCGCCATGGGGTGGCGCCTGCTTTTTGAATATGATCCATAAGCGTGCGTGTCAACTCGTTGGCAATTTTACTGTTTAACGGCAAGGGGTTTTTCTCGGCGGGATCTTTCTCGAGATTCACCAGCTTCATGGGTTCAAAGGGATTGTTCTGTAGGAGTTTCCAGGGGCCTTTACGAATGGCGTAGTAAGCTCTTCCTTGATAACGACGGTTGCCTTCGCGGCGAACGAACACAAGGGTCCGGTGGGGATCACCCTTGCCCCCTTTGAGCAGGACGTTGGCCAGGCTTTGACCATCAATTTCGTGTTTTACGTTGGCCCCCGCTATTTCGCAAAAAGTTGGCAGAAGATCCATCGTGATTCCCGGGGCACTTGTGCGGCCAACAGGAATGGTGCCGGGCCACACGGCGCAGGTTGGAACACGGATGCCTCCTTCCCAATGGTCTTGTTTGCCTCCTCGCAACTTGCCGTTCAGGGCACCGTGAGGAATGGATCCGCCGTTGTCGGAGGAAAAGACAATGAGAGTGTCATTGGCGATGCCGAGCTCGTTGACGGCGTCAAGAAACTTGCCGATCTCGTGATCCATGTGTTCAACAAACGCGACGTTGGTGGCGCGCTTTTTGTCGAGTTGCGGTTCTCGTTTTTGCACTTTTTCCAGCCAATCCTTGGGGGGCTGGATGGGGAAATGGGGAGCATTGTAGGCAAGGTAGAGGAAAAAGGGCTGCTTTTTACTGGCGGTTTGTTCCTTGATGTAGTCAATGGCCCAGCGAGTGAACACTTCCGTGGCGTGGCCCTTGGGTTTCACTTCTTCCTTGTTGAGGCGCATCCAGTTAACTCCGCCACGAAGATGGGTCCAGTAGTCATCCATCATATCCGCCAGAAAACCGTGAAAGAAGTCAAAGCCGCGGTCATTCGGAATGTTGGGTGACTCAAACCCCAAGTGCCATTTGCCCACCATGGCGGTGTGATAGCCGGCCTTGCGCATCAGCTCGGGCAAGGTCGGCCCAGTTGGCTTGAAGTAGCCCCAACTGTCCTTATCCCATTGTCGAATCACTCCGGGGGCGCCAACTATATCGGGGTAACGTCCGGTCAGAAGGGATGCGCGCGTGGGTGTGCAGACGGTGCAGTTGGAATAATATTGGTCAAACCTCAATCCGGAGTTCATGAGCTTGTCGATGGCTGGCGTTTGGATATCGGTGCCGCCGAATGAGGACAGGTCGGAATATCCCAAATCATCCACTAGGATCATGACGATATTTGGCTTGGCTGCCTGTGAAGACAAGGCAGTGACTATCAGTCCCACGGTAAGAATGAGAGTTCGCATGGGCGGGTTTTACCATAGAGACGCAGGGAACACAGAGATAATTTCCCTGTATCGGATTAACTATCCTCGTTTGGGACAGATCCAAGAATTTCATCCACCTTTTTCTTTACGGCTTCGTCCATTTTAATGATGGGCGGCCAGTCACGGTGGAAGCCGCTTTCGCCGGGAAGTTTGTGGGTGGCGTCAAGGCCGAGCTTGGTGCCGATGGCTAGATCAGTGGTGGCATGATCCAGAACATCCGCAGGGCCACGGGTGAAGAGGGCATCCCGTTGGGGATCTGTACAGGCGCCAAGGCGGAAGAGAACTTCGCTGGTATTGTGCACGTCCACGTCGTCGTCGACCACGATGATATACTTGGCAAACATCATTTGGCCCGCGCCCCATAGGCCGTGCATGATCTTGAAGGCCTGCATGGGGTAGGTCTTCTTGATGCTGACAAAAACGAGGTTGTGGAAGACGCCTTCGGCGGGCAAGGCGAGGTCCACCAATTCAGGGAAGTTCATCTTCAGAATGGGCAGGAAGAGCCGGACGCTGGCGGTGCCGAGGTAGAAGTCTTCCATCGGCGGCTGGCCGACGATCGTGCTGGGATAGACGGGCTCGCGACGGTGGGTGATGGCGGTGAGATGGAAGGCCGGATATTTTTCCGGGAGCGTGTAGTAGCCGGTGTGATCGCCGAACGGGCCCTCGTCGCGCAGGGGTTCTGTGGGGTCGACATAGCCCTCGAGGATGATGTCTGCATCTGCGGGTACTTCAAGGTCGTTGGTTTCGCATTTAATCAACGGCACGGATTTTTGGCGGAGCCAGCCGGCCAGGAGAAGTTCATCAAGTCCATCGGGCAAAGGCGCGCTGGCGCAAAAGGCGTAAACTGGATCGCCGCCCAGAAAAACACTGACAGGCATGCGCTCGCCCTTCTCGTAATAGCGGCGACCGTGACGGGCGGCGACCTTTTGCAACTGCCAGTGGAGGGCGGTGGTTTGTCCGTCGAACACCTGCATGCGGTACATGCCGAGGTTTCTCTCTCCGGTGTCAGGATCATGAGTAACGACACAAGGGAGGGTGATGAAACGCCCGGCGTCCTGTGGCCAGCATTGTTGGATGGGGAGATTCAATAGGGTCGGGAAATCCCCAGTCTCGTTTTCCTTTGATTCAAATTTATGGATGACCTCTTTGCAGGGTCCGTCGTTGACTTTCTTTGGTTTGGCATGGCGAAGATCCAGAGCTGTGCCCAGAAGCTTGAAGGCCTCGCCGAGATTGGTGGGAGGCTTGGCCTTGACGAGTTTGTTCAATTCGGCGGCGGCATCCGCGACAGAGTCGCGGCCGAGGGTCATGGCCATGCGTTTTTCACTGCCGTATGTGTTGATGGCGAGGGGGATGGAGGCGGGCGTGCCGTTGACCGTGGGCTGCTCAAAAAGGAGGGCCTGCCCACCACCGGTTTTTTTCATCTCGCGATTGGCGATCTCGGTGATTTCCAGCTCGGTGGCGACAGCCTGCCGAATGCGCCGAAGTTCGCCAGCAGCTTCGAGATGGTTCAGAAATTCACGATAAGAGTAGTGGGCCATGCGCGGGGAGAGTAACAGATGCGCATGAGGGCGGCAAATGCCGGACTACCGCTCGATTTTCTGGATCAGCTCAGCCTCTACATCTTCATGAATGCGAACGGCTTCCTGCAGCTCGATAAGTTCGGGTTGTGCCCGACTCGTGGTTGGGGCACTGGTTTGCGGTTGGTTGACAAAATCGATTAGCCGGATTGCGGCGCTATCGAGGGTGAGGTTGCCAATGGCGGGGTGGTGGATCTTGACTTTTCCTTCACTCCATTCGATGAGCCGGGCGGTGACACGGGCGTGGTTAGCGAGGGTTAGTCGGACAGTGTTTGGCGCGGCGGCGGATGGTGCGGGGTTTGCCAGCTGAATCACACTGATTCGGGCGAGAGGGATTTTCATATCCTGCCCAAAAGCACTGTTGAGGGAAGCTTTGCCCGCTTTGATGGTAAGTAGCTTGCCGCTGAGGGAATCGGAATTGGTCAATTGTATGTGGTCGTTGCTTCCAGCCGCCCCGCCTGATTTCACAAGACCCGGGAGGCTGCCGTTCCACTTGCTGACCCGAAGGCGACTCAAGGTCATGGCAGCGCTGGTGCGAGTGGTGAACATCAGGCCATTGCCGCGCCCTGCAAAGTCCAAGGTGTCGGACCATTGGTTGATGAAACGTCCGTTGACGATGAGGGCGATTTTTTTTTGGCGGCGATCCACGCGGATAGAGATGTGGGCCGTGCGATTAGAGTGGACCTCGGGAATGTTGAAGGATTTGGTCGAGCCAATGCTGCGGGAGGAGCTGCCTTGCCCGTTGTTTTGGTATCGGTACATGCGCGCGCTGGATTGGGTGAGACGCATACAGTAGGAGTTTCCTGAGCTGTAGCCGGTGAACCGGTCGGTGAAAAGGTTGATGTACAGGCTTAGGGATGAAGCCCATGACGCTTGAAATTCAAAGTTCACGCGATCAGGAAGGTCGGGCAGATGGCGGCCGATAACGACGCTGGAGCCTTGGCTGTGGAAGGCGCCATTCTTGAAATGCCAATAGGAGGCGGAGGGTTGATTCTTGATTTTCCCATTGACCTGGTTGACCCAGCCGTTGGCATCCGTGGGGCCTTCATAGATGGCCTCGCCAGAGGTTTCGCCGGGCAGCAGGGCGCTGAGTTGGGGGCGTTTAATTTGCAGGTTACCGGCGTATGAGGTTTCAAATGTGAGCTGCCCTTCGTTGAGTTCGACGATTTTCCCGGGAAGCTCGTCGCCATTGGTGAGGCGGGCTCGATCACGGCCGGGAATGGCCGCGGGCTTGGTAACCAGCTGGACGCTGCGGAGCATGGCGGGGTCAATGTTGAGGTCTGGCTTGATGCCCTCATGTCTCCAGACCAAGCCTTGCTTTGGATTGAATCCGATGAGTTTTCCCTGCAGTCGGTCCCCGTTAAGGAACTGGACATGTTCAACGGAGATCCGGGCCACCGGTGCTGTTCGGACAATTGGCGCGCTGGGGGATACCAGCCGCTGGGGGACAATAACCTTGTTCGCGTACAGGCTGGCTGCACACAGCACGGTGGTGAAGAATGGACCGGCTCTCCTCATGCAAGAAGCCTACCTGAGTGCTGAACCGGGGTCAACTGGTGGAACGTTGGCTAACGCTTTTTCTTTGGAACAATGGGGGCGAGGGGAAGCACCTCGATGCGGGCGCCGTTGATTCTCAAGTCCAATTTTTGCTCCGGAAGCTGGATGCCGTTTATGTTGATGACGCCGGCCGGGTTATTGCGGGGTGGTAGATTGACCGCGGGGACGGAAGCGGTTTGGGTTTGGTTGTTCTTGCCAAGATTGAAGTCAATGGAGTCGATGGCGGTAGCTTCCACGGTGGCCTCGCCTAGGGATGGGCTGGAAAGGATGACTTTGTTATCCTTCCAAGACTTGAGAGTGGCGGTGATTTGGCCTCGGCCGCGAAGCTTGGCCCGGACGGGGTTTTGGGCGTCGGCGGGATCCTTGGCGGGATCAGCCAACCGGATGAGGTTCACACGCTCGATGGGGATGGGGATGACCTCCCCAAACTCGGGCTTAAACTCGATTCTGCCGCGCTTGATGTCCATCAACTGGCCGGTCAGCGTGTCGTTGTTGACCAGTCGGAGGAAGTCCTCCTTTCCGTCACCGATACTGTTGTCGCCGGCCTGCTGAATCTGGCCGCTCCACTCGCTAAGCCTGATGTTGGCAATGGCCATCGGGTTGCTGGTTCGTGCGGAAAAAAGGATACCGTTTTTCTTGGAAACAAATTTGCCGGGATCGTTCCATAGGCCGGCTTGTTTGCCGTTGATATAAAGCACAATGCGTTTCTTGGTTTTGTCGACACGAATCGAGACGTGGGCGCGGGGCGCGCCGCTGATGTTATAGCGCACGGTGCTGCCCAGACGACTGGTCCGGCGGCGACCGTTTGCATTTTCGTACCGGTACATGTAGGCGCTGGTCTGGGAAATGCGCAGGCAATATGAGTTGCCCATACTGTAGCTCTTCAAATTATCCGTCAGCAAGCAAACGTAAAGGCTGAGGGAGCTGTTCCACTGGACATCAAACTCGAGGTTGGTCTTGTCACCAATCTTGTCAAACTCACGGCCGACTTGGGCGCCGGAGCCGCTGCTGGTGAGGATTCCGTCCTTGAGGGTCCATTTGGCTTGGGAACGTGCCTTGAGTTGTTGCTGAACAGCGGGGGGCAGAGGGCCGGGCCTGAAGCCGCCCTGGAAATTCACGGCATTGGAGTTGGTAAAGGTCCATTTCTTCGCGTCCTTGGGGCCTTCGTAAAAGGCCGTCCCCGCAGTCTCGCCGGGAATGAGGGTTTGTACGGCAGCCCGGTTAACGGCCAGCCGACCTGCAAAGGAGGTGGAAAGGATGAGGTGTTTGTCGTTCATCTCGGCCAGGTCACCGTCAAGAGTGTCGCCGTTGATGAGTCGGACGCGCGCGCGGGCGGGCTTGGCGGTGGTATTCTTGGCCGGGGCGAAGGTGACACGGGCAATCCCTTTGGGGTCAATTTCCAAGTCCGACTTCATGTTGGGATGGCGCCACGTGAGACCGGTCTTGTCATCATAAGAGATGAACTTGCCCTGCATGTGGCTGCCATCGAGAAGCATGACCGCTTCCACTTGTTTCTTGGCTTGGAAAGGGGGTAGGCTGGTGGTGCTGGGCCGAGCCAGTCCGTTCTGAAGAGGCGGAACGGGGCCACCCCAAAGCTGCTGCGGGGGAATAATCAAGGGCTCTGGCGCGTTCAGGCGCGGGATTTGTTTTCGGATCACCACATTGGGGTTTTTCAGCTCCAGCCTTTGCTTTAATAGTTTTTGAAAATGCTCAGCGGCAATCTCGCGGGGAACTTGTTTGATGGCCGGGGCGGGTACGGGGCGGATTTTCTTCAGCGCCTTCGGTTGTGGCTCATCGGCGGCAGCCAGTCCAGACAAGGAGAGGCAGATGAGGGATTGGATGATCTTCTTCATGTCAGGAGATTAGAGTGGAGGAGGCCGGTTTCGTCAAGGAAACGGCGCAATTTTATGATCGGGCTAAGGCTTGAAAAACTCCATTCCCCTGATCTTCTCAAGCTTGGGCGGAATGATGACCGCGCAGTATGGCTGATCCGGATTTTTTGCAAAATAATCCTGATGATATTTCTCGGCTTCGTAGAATTTGGGCAGCGGAGCCAGTTCCGTCACGATCTTGTTTTCAAATTTTCCTCCGGCCTTGGCGATGGATTTCTCCGCGGTCTCTTTCTGGGATTCATCGTGATAATAGATGACTGATCGATACTGAGTGCCCACGTCATTGCCTTGGCGATTCAAAGTGGTGGGGTCATGCGTCAGCCAGAACACCTCCAGCAAGGTTTCAAAAGAGATCTCTTCCGGATTGAAATGGATTTGGCAAACCTCAGCGTGACCGGTGGCACCGGTGCAAACTGCATCGTAGGTGGGGTTTTCCACCCGACCGCCGGCATAACCGGATATAACGGCCTCGACACCGCGAATACGTTCAAATACGGCCTCGACACACCAAAAACATCCCCCGCCAAGGGTGGCAACCTTGGTTTTGCCATTGGGCGCTGAGGGTGAATCCTTTGGGGTTTCCATGTTATGGGTATCCGAAGGTGAAGGGGTATATTGGCTGGGGCCACAACTTGCACCCAAAAAAGCTAGAAGTGCCAACCCCATGAGCCGACCGCTCGTGATGTGCTTTTTGAACATCGTCAGTATGGACGTGCATGGCGGCCTGTTTATTTACTCCCTGGGTGTCTGACCGGGATTTTTTTTAAGTCCTCCGGCAGGGCGTCCGGGGCAAAGGTTTCCACCTCCATGCGCATGAGGCTTTCCGTGGGCACATCAAGATCCACCAAGCCATTGGACCGATCCACCACCAGCGCAACGCCCACAATATCGCCGGAGTGTTGCCTGACAATATCCATGGTTTCGCGCACGCGCCCGCCGGCGGTGACGACATCCTCCACGATCAGGATTCTCTCGCCGTCCTCAATTTCAAATCCGCGCCGAAGCGCGAGTGCCCCATCTTCTTTTTCGAGAAAAATGAAACGTGTTCCCAGTTGTCGCGCCACTTCTTGGCCAATCACCAGACCCCCCATCGCCGGTGATACCACCGTGGTGGGGCGCAAATCCCGGACACGAGCTGCTAGCGCTGCTCCCAGTTTTTCCACCACCGGCATTTGCTGCAGTGCTAGGGCACACTGGAAAAACTGCCGGCTATGCTTGCCGCTGCGCAGGATAAAATGTCCGTCCAACCATGCGCCTGTGTCCCGGAAAATTTGCAGAGCCTCATCCGAAGTCATTGGCGCGACGTTAGAGCCCGTCGCCAAACGTTTCCATTCAAATCTCGCCATGACGGTGGATTTCTGTTTGACTCGCCGTGTGCCAGGGAGGCCCAAGGTTTGGAAACTTGTCTTCGCCGTGCTATTGGTGCCGGTTTGCGTTAGCGGAGGCATGGCTTTGTATAAAACACTGCGCATGGCGGGTGGCACGGACACTGCGTGGGTACCGCTGCTGACGGGTGCGGTGAGTTGGTTGACGATTTACACGCTGCTACCCAAGCCCATGTGGGTTTATGTCTTTGGGCACGAGTTCACTCATGCGATATGGACTTGGCTGTGCGGTGGGCGAGTCAAGGGCATGAAGATCTCTTCCAACGGTGGTCATGTGCTGGTCACCAAGGATAATTTTCTCATCACCCTTGCGCCTTATTTTTTTCCCCTCTATGCCTTGGGGATTGCGGGGATCTTTGTGCTGGGCAATCGACTATGGGGTTGGGGCGGAGCACTGCCGATGGCGGCATTTCACACCTTGCTGGGGGCGGCTTATGCATTTCACGTCACACTTACTTGGCACGTGCTCCAGACACGGCAACCCGACATCACCTCCCAGGGCCGGCTGTTTTCCGCTGCCATCATCTTCCTTGGAAATGTGCTGGTTTTGCTCATTGCCGTTCCGCTGCTTACGGGAAGCGTGGCGTTGGCGGACGCCTTTGGCTGGTGGGGGGCGAGCCTTTCGGAGATGGGTCAATGGGCATGGGGGCGATTGTCACCCGTGATTCGTCCTTGAATAACCCCGCCTTTCCGCGCGTAATGGCGCGGCTTTTGCCAACATGACGCTGAGCGAAATCATTCAGGAGGACCGGATTATCCCGGAATTGAAAGCTTCCGACCGCTGGGAAGCGATCGATGAATTGATCGACAAACTGGTGGATGGCGGCGCTTTGCCCGCCACCGACCGCAATGCGATCATCGAGGAAGTGAAACGGCGGGAGAAGTCCATGAGCACGGGCATCGGCTTTGGCATTGGAATTCCCCACGCGTCGACGGATTTGATCGACATGGAAGTGGGAGCGCTGGGCCGCTCCTCCGAAGGGATCAATTTCGATGCACTGGATAACCAGCCCGTGACGCTGGTGGTCCTCTTTCTCGTGCCCAAGGGCCAATTTCAAAAGCATCTTAGCACGCTGGCCAACATCGCCAAGCGCATGCACAACCGGGAATTTCGCCAAGCGCTCGAAGGTGCGCCGGATGCCGGGGCGATGCTGGAGATCATTCGCCAAGCCAACCATTAGGCCGGGCCCGTGATCCATCGTTCCATCCAAAACGCCTTGCAAGTCGCGGTCGCCGCGGAGTTGCCTGACGCCGATACTTCGCGCGTTTTGGTGCGACCGTGTGATCCTAAATTCGGTGATTACCAGAGTAACGCGTTAATGGCTTTGGCCAAGCAGCGCAGGATGAATCCCCGGGAGTTGGCCGGCGCAGTGGTGGCGCGCCTGGATGTTTCCGAATGGTGTTCCAAGGTGGAAATCGCCGGGCCCGGATTCCTGAATTTTCATTTGGAACCGGAGGCGGTCAGCGGGGTGTTGAAAGAGGCGGCATCCAGTGACCAGCTTTTTTTTGAGCCTGCGATTCCGTCACGGACGATTGTCATTGATTTCAGTTCGCCCAATGTCGCCAAGCCGATGCATGTGGGGCATATCCGGTCCACCATTTTGGGAGATTCGTTGGCGAGGATTCTGCGCCTGTTGGGCCATCGTGTTGTTACGGACAACCACATTGGCGACTGGGGAACCCAGTTTGGCATGCTTCTGCTTGGCTGGAAAACGATCCTGGATGAGGAGGCCTTGGAGGCGGATCCGATTGCTGAGATGGAGCGCATCTACAAGGCTATCAATAGCGATGAATCGTTGCGCGACGCCGCGCGGGCCGAACTACTCAAGCTTCAGTCAGGGGATAGTGAAAATCTCAGCCTGTGGCAGCAAATGATCGATCTTTCGCAACAGCAGTTTGATATGGTTTATGGCCGCCTTGGCGTGGGTTTTGACTACACGTTGGGGGAAAGTTTCTACAATGATGAGTTGGCTGGCGTAGTGGAGGATTTGCGGAAAAACAAAATCGCCGTGGAAAGTGAAGGAGCGATGATCGTGGAGTTTCCGGATGATTCGCCACTCAAGGGACAGCCCGCCATCGTGCGTAAAAGCGATGGGGCTGCAAACTACACCACCACAGACTTGGCCACCCTGCAACATCGGCAACGTGAATGGTTGCCGGATGAAATTCTTTACGTGACGGATGGACGGCAGCAGCTGCACTTCCAGCAACTCTTCGCCATTCACCGCCGTTGGCGTCCCGAAGTTTCAGCGAGTTTGGAACATGTCTGGTTCGGTTCCATCTTGGGACCCGACCGAAAGCCGTTTAAAACAAGGAGTGGCGAGGTGGTTAAGCTGGCCGCGCTGCTTGACGAGGCCGAGGAACGGGCGTTTACAGTTGTGACCGAGAAAAACCCGGACTTGGATGGGGCGGCCCGGCGGGAGATCGCACGCATTGTGGGTCTGGGAGCACTCAAGTACGCCGACCTATCAAACAATCGCCAGAGCGATTACATCTTTGACTGGGACAGGATGCTTGCGTTGCAGGGCAACACGGCGCCTTATCTGCAGTACGCCTATACCCGCATTCGGAGTATTTTCCGCAAAGCGGGTATGGATGAGGTTTCAGCGGGAGAAATTTCCTTGAGCACTCCCGAGGAATTCGCGCTGGCGAAGCATCTATTAAACTTCGGCCTAGCCTTGGAGCAGGTTGCGGCCGAATACCGCCCCAACTATCTCTGCACCTACCTGTATGAACTTGCGGGACACTACGCCCGTTTTTATGAAGCTTGTCCTGTTCTTCAATCCGGTGATGCGCAGACATCTCGGCTGACCTTGTGCGATCTCGCGGCAAGGGTATTGAAGGAAGGGCTGGGCGTGTTGGGCATCGAGGTCACGGACAAGATGTAGCACCAGTCTGGCCTCGACTGGGATGTGTCGCCGGAGCACACTGGTCGCCTGATGCACGACTCCATTTCCACGTTGGAGCAACTTTATTCCGCGGTAGTGGCCGATGTTCTGGATGGGCTCGGGTACCGGCATCAAACCCTCGGCTCGGATATTGTGGCGTTGACTCCCGCACGGTGCCTGATCGGCCGAGTGTTCACTGCGCGTGCCATAGCCGTGGATGAAATTCCAGCCGAACCCTACAAGCTGGAGATGGGCGCCATTGATTCCATGAGCGAAGGGGATGTTCTGGTTGTCGATGCGGGCTACAACCGCCAGAGCGCATTTTGGGGAGAATTGCTTTCCACGGCATGCATGGCGAAGGGCGTGCGTGGCGTGGTGATGAGCACCTGTTGCCGGGACATGTGGGCCTTGAACAAGATGGATTTCCCGGTTTTCGGGATTGGCCGGACGCCAGCGGATAGCAAGGGCCGCATTGATGTGGCGGAAATTGGAAGGCCGATCACAATTGATGGGGTCAAAATCACGAATGGTGATTTGATTGTTGGGGATGAGGATGGGGTGGTTGTGATTCCACGGGCCGTGTCGAGTGAGGTGTTGAAGTTGTCGCTCAATAAAGTGGAGGGCGAAAATCAGGTGCGTGATGACTTGGCTGCGGGGATGCCGGTCACGGAAGCGTTTGCCAAGCATGGAATCCTGTGAAATGCGGGCAGAGTCCCCGTATTGAGAAACGGTGAAACGAATTTTGGTGGCTGGGTTGTTTCACGAGACTCACACTTTCGTGGAAGAGGTGTCATCGCTGGCGGACTTTCAGGTGAAGCGCGGTCGAGTGCTTATGGATTGTGCTGGCGACCCCTCGCCGCTGGGCGGGATATTGGAATTCGCTGAGAAACAAGGGTGGGATGTTGTTCCTGCCGCGGATTATCGGTGTGTTCCCAGCGGGATGGTTGAAGATGAGGTGGTTGAAGCTTGGTGGGTGGACTTTGAAACAGCGTGGAAGGGCGATTGCGATGCGGTGTATCTCGTCCTGCATGGTGCCATGGTTTCGCATTCATTCCCAGATGTGGAAGGGGAACTTTTGTATAGAGTCAGGAATCTTGTGGGGAATCAGGTTCCGGTATTCGGTGTATGCGATTTGCATGCGAATTTTTCGGCGGCCATGGCAGGATATGCTGAATGCATCGTCGCTTATCGTGAAAACCCACACACGGACGCGCGCGAAGCGGCCATTCGGGCAGGAAGGTTGCTGGGAAATTGTTTCCACACCACCCGCCCACGCATGCACCTGCATCAGGCGAAAATACTGCTTCCACCGATTGGCACCTCTACCAGTGAAAATCCAATGCGGGCTCTTGAGGCTGCCGCCCGTGAAATGGAGAGTTCTGAGGTGTGGGCGGTGAACATTGCGGCTGGCTTTGCCTTCGCTGATACGCCGGACACGGGGCTCAGTTTTCAGGTGGTCACATCCGGATCAAGCGAGATGGCGGAGTTGTGCTTTGATAGACTGGAACGACTTGCCGATGACTTGAAGGAGGACGCCCGTGGACATGAAGAATCTCTCGACGCGGTGATGCCCCACTTGCGGGAAAGGGCGGGCGGCTTGACGGTCTTGGTTGAGCCGGCCGACAACATTGGTGGCGGTGCGCCGGGTGACTGCACATGCTGCCTTCGGGCCTTGGTCGACCATTCCATTGAGGACGCTGCGATCTGCATCAATGATCCGCAAGCTGTGACTGCGCTGGGCAGTGTTGCGATTGGCCAGAAGGCAAAGTTATCCATCGGCGGAAAGGGTAGCGTGATGGATCCTGGGCCGATTTCCTTGGAAGTGGAGTTGGTTTCACGCAGTGATGGTCGATTTGAGCTGGAAGACAAACAGAGCCACTTAGCTTCGATGCTTGGCAGTCATGCCGAGATGGGGCCTTGCGCGGTGGTGAGACACCAAGGCGTGCTGGTTCTGTTGACCACTTTTAAGACTGCTCCATTTGACCTCGGCCAGTGGAGAAGTCAGGGCATTGATCCCGCAAGCCTGAAAGTCATTGTCGTCAAGGCGGCTGTTGCACATCGGCGGGCGTATGATCCCATCACAGCACGCAGTTTTTCCGTCGACACACCCGGTCCCTGCGGCAGTGACTTGAGCCAGTTTCCCTACCAAAATCTTCGCCCGGGCATGTGGCCTCTTTAGTGGCGGCAGGATCGCGTGAAGGTGGTGAAAATCCTCAGGAATTCCGGATGTTTTTTATAAAGACGCTCCGGGTGGAACTGAATGCCCAGCAAGAAAGGTGCGTTCTGGGCTTCTTCCGGAGTTAACTCGATTGCCTCGGGAATGTGATCCCTAGTCCACGCCGTTGCCCGAAGCATAGGGGCCAGCTCGCCAACGGCCTGATGATGGGCGCTGTTGATGCGGAGGGTTGAATTCTTGAAAATACGCCGCATGAGAGAGCGTTCTGCTATTTGGGCGGTGTGGACGAGCTTGTGGGCATCGGGCTTGCGTTGATGGTTCAAGGCGCCCGGACATTCGCTGGGAATGTCCGTCACGAGCCCGCCGCCCAAGGCTGCGTTTAACACCTGCGGCCCGCGGCAGATGGCCAGCAGGGGCTTACGTTGTTCGAGCGTCTGTTCAATTAGGAGGAATTCAAACAAGTCCCGCTGCGGATCGACTCCTGTTGCCTTTATCTTGAGGACCTTGGGCAGGGCGGGATTGTACAGGTCCGGTTGCAGGTCGTCGCCGCCGGTGAGCATCACTCCGTCGGATCGCTTGACCATCTCGGCAACCAGTTTCTTGTTGGTCACTACGGGGGCCAGCAGCGGCACGCCTCCTGCATCGGTGACGGCTTCGGTGTAGTGGTGGGAAAGGCTGGTGGAGAAATCGCGGAACTCCGCGCCGCGTTGTTCGTTGCTCGTTGAAACAAGGATGGCGGGTGAATGTCTCAAGGATGCTCCCCAGGGAACTGTTCGCGGATAAATTTCAGGAGGAGTTGCTCCTCAATCTCTGGGATCAGATTGCGCTGGATACGGCGGCGAACGCAGTCGAGCAGTTCCAGCCAATCCTCCAGCGGGGGCGAGGGATGATCCTCCCATTCATCGAAACGCTTGGACCTGACGCGGAATAGCCAGCGGTCGCCAACCTTCTTGGCCTTGACCTGGATGCGCTCGCCATATTCGTCTCGCCGCTTCCAGCCAATGTCTCCTTTGCTCGCCACGTCAGTCAGGCAATTCAACGCTGGCCACGGCGTGCGCGGCCATGCCTTCGCCGCGGCCGACAAAGCCCATGGTTTCATTGGTGGTGGCCTTGATGCCGATGGTGGTGGCCGGCACGTCAAGGGCAGCGGCGATGTTTGCTTTCATGGCGTCAACATGCGGCGCAATCTTGGGGGCTTCGGCAATAAGCATGGCATCGACGTTGATGAGGCGGCCGCCGCGCGATTCAATTTGGCGGGCGGCTTCTTCCAGAAAGATTTTGCTGGGCGCATTTTTCCATTGGGGATCGCTGGGCGGAAAAAAGGAGCCGATATCGCCCTCGCCGAGGGCGCCGAGTACGGCGTCGCAAATGGCGTGCATCAACACGTCGGCATCGGAATGGCCGTCGAGGCCGGTGTCATGCGGGATCTCCACGCCGCCGAGGATGAGCGGCCGTCCGGCCTTGAGTTGATGGACATCGTAGCCGAGTCCAACCCGATTGACTGCGCGATTCACGGCGGCAGTGTAGAGGAGGGGCGGGCGCGGCTCAATATTTCCCGTCGCGCACCTCGAAGTGCGTGGGCTTGCCGAGGCTGCGGCCTTCGGAGTCGGTCCAATGGGCGGTCCAGCGCAGCAAGGTTTCCAGTTCCACGGTCAAGGGGCCGAAGGCGGCTATGGATTGAGCGGGGTTGCTGAGCCAGGCGGTGTCAGCTTCGGTGCCGGAAAATTGTGCCTCGCGTTTTATCAGTTCACCGAGCCTCGTGGCGACCTCGCGGACAGACAGAATTTCCGGCGCGGTAAGGTTGAGCAAGCGTGGTGGATTGTCGCACAGGCTGAGGCTGCGGAGGATCCGTTCATTGGCTTCACCCTGCCAAATGCAGTTGAAATGCCCCATGGCGAGGTCGATCGGTTGGCCGTGATGGATTTTTTGCGCGATGTCATGCAGCACGCCGTACCGAAGATCGATGGCGTAATTGAGGCGCACCAGCGTGAGTGCAGTTTGGTTTTGCGTGGCGTGAAAAGTGAATAGCCGTTCACGGGCGAGGCAGGCGGCGGCGTATTCGCCGGGTGGATTGAGCGTGCTGTCTTCAGTGGCCCCGCCGCTGTCCACGGGGACGAGCGGATATACGCAACCGGTGGAAAGGGCCACTATGCGGGCGGAGTGATAGCGCTCGGCGGCGTGCGTGGGGACGAGCGTGTTCATGGCCCAGGTGAGGCTCGGGTTGGCTTCGGTGCCGAATTTTTGGCCCACGAGGAAAATGACGTTTTCGCTGTTGGGCAGGTCTGCCCATTGGTCACGATCAAGTAGATCGGCCGTGCGGGTTTGTACCCCGTTGTTTTCCAGCCACTGCCGGGTGGTCTCGTTGGAATAACGACTGACGGCGATGACCTCCAGAGCATGCCCCGCCAAATCCGCCGCGTGCTTGGCCAGCACGGCGAGCGTGGGGCCCATCTTGCCGCCGGCGCCAAGGATGACCAATGGACTGTTCAGTTCCGGAATGAACGCCCGCAGTGCCTCGGAAGGCTGAGTCAGAGTGGCGTCCAGTTGCGCCTCATCGGCAATCAATTCCGGCAGCGCGTTCATGGTAGTGTGGTGTGAGGGTGAATGGTCGGAGCGGTGAGATTCGAACTCACGACCTCCTGCTCCCAAAGCAGGCGCACTAACCAGGCTGTGCTACGCTCCGTGCGTTCAACCTACGCCACTCGGGCGCGCGGCTCAATGACGAAATAGATTGCCCCCCCCGCCGGCCTCTGCTTTATTCTCGCTCCTTTATGCCATTTAGCAAACTAGGCTTGGCCAAACCGATACTTGAAGGCGTCCGTGCCATGGGCTGGACGGATCCTTCGCCCATCCAGCTGCGGGCTATTCCGTTATTGCTGGAAGGAAGGGATGTTATTGGGAGTGCGCAGACGGGCACTGGTAAAACGGGCGCATTTGCTCTGCCTATTCTTTCTCAAATCGGTAAGAAACACGGCAAGACGAGAGTTTTAATCCTTGAGCCAACCCGCGAGTTGGCTAGTCAGGTTGAGACGGCAATCCGCGATTACGCGCGTTTTACAGATCTCACGGTCGCGGTGATTTATGGGGGCGTCGGCTATGGCAAACAGGTGGACGCATTGAAATCCGGCGTGGACATCATTGTGGCTACGCCAGGGCGTTTGCTGGATCACATGCAGCAGGGGGTCGCTAAACTAGGGG